>NZ_RQFT01000015.1 GCF_004769525.1 Leptospira bouyouniensis
GCGAGTGACAGGAGGACAATTTGCCGTAGGCCGAGCGAGGCCTTGTGCCGAAGCGTAGCGGTAAGTCGCTGTTATCTGCTGTGCCAATTATAAATAAGTAAGAATTACTTCATTGGTTTTTTCACCTGCTTTATCATTCCAGGTGAGAATTGCTCTAATTTTGCTTTGTGACCCCATATACATTGATAATATCATTTCTACTGATTGGCCTGAATCTAAGAATTCGAGAGGAAAAATCCGATTTGTAATTAACCAATTATGATCTTCTGGGTATGAAATATTTACGTTATTTGCTCTGCCTTTTCCTTTGTTAAAAATTCTTATTCTATTTTTACCAGTACCTAATTTAACTACATTTGCTGAAACAAACGCCTCTTCTAATGTTTCAACTTCCTTTCTTTCTTTTTCAAGCAAAAGTTTATTTAATTCATGTTGAGTTTTAATATATGTTTTTTGATTATTATAAATATAAATTGATACAACGATAGAAATTATTGATACAATAACTGCTACAATTGCAATGTAATCGCTTGTTAACATAGCTTTCTCATTTTATTCTGAAGTTTTTATTCTTTCCTAAAGTCTTTTTTAATATTTCTCTTAAATCTTTAGCAATATCTTTTGTTGCTTCTTTATGTAATTCATTTAAATTTATGTTAAAGTTTTCATGGTTAGCTTCTGTCAATTCATCTTTTTTGAAAATTTTTTTGCAGGAAATACAAGTTATATCCGGGTTTTCCTTTTGTTCGTCGTATTCAAATAATTTACTTCCACATAAAGGACAAATTAATTCGATTTTTCTGGAATATTCTTTTTTCATTTTTCCTCTCAATTTTTTGGCATTGCAGATAACGAACTAGACTTACCGAAGTTCCCTGACCCTGAGTCCCGAAGGGACGTTAGGGACTGGCACGGAGTTTGCGGATGCAAACGAGTGACAGAAAGGGAATTTGCCGTAGGCCGAGCGAGGCCTTGTGCCGAAGCGTAGCGGTAAGTCGCTGTTATGCGTAGTCGCTAATTGTTACGTTTTAAGGTCTAAAAATGCATATAGTCTAAAAAATATTATTGCAAGAAGAAAACTGAATATATGGAGAATTCTAAAAAATTCATTCAAATATTTTATATTTGAATGTAACATTACGGCAAAAGACCATAATAAGAAAACTGCATATATAAGGATTAATTCAGTGTTTTGCTTTGAGTAGTAGTAGGTTATTCCCCATAAGCAATGAGAAAGATAAAAGATACTGATGTGGTTTGATAAGTTTACATTTGATATGTAGACTTCCTTTCCTTCTTTATTAATTAATTCACCTCCACTATATTGGTAATCAATGAAATAGCTTATTAAACTAGTTACTAGCGGGATTATAAATGGTATGATTAGAAGATTGAATATATTATCCATTATTTGGTATCCTTTTTAAAATTAAATCTGCTTTTTGTAAAAACCAATAGAATAATGTTCTTTCTGAATCATTAAGAAAAGCCTTTGCTAAAGGTGTGACATAAGGCTTATAATAATTTTGGAATTCATTGAGGGGCGTATCTGAAAATTGAATAGAGAATTTGTTTAAGAATCCTTTTTGAAACAAATTTGGAATATTGTTATTGTTACTATTTATTGGAATATAATAAGAAAATGGTATTGCTTTATTAAATTTTCCATTAAAAAATAGTCCAACATTGTCTGAAAAAAATTTAAGTAAATTTGATATGTCATTTCCCGTCGGTTGAAAACTAAAATTGATTATATGGGTAAATAACAAAAAGTTATTCAAAATATCCTCAAAGTAATCTCCATTTAATTCAAAAACATAATCTTGTATTTTGCTATATTTTTTTAAATTAATTAAATCTAAACCAGGCAAACTAAATTTTTTTTCTAAAATTTCGTTTAACTGTTCAGTTTCGAAATGAAGAATTAAAGTTTCATTATTGAATATTTTTAAATCCTTTTCAAAATCGTAATATGCTTTGTATACATTTAATGTATTCTCTCTTGAATAGCTTTGGTACGTTGATATAATATATTTTATTATCATTAAAGTTTCCTGTTTTTAGCGATTACGCATAACGAACTAGGCTTACCGACGTTTCGTGTAGCTGAGCCTCTTTAAAAGAGGCGTTAGCGTAACACGGAATGTGCCTTTAGGCCGAGCGAGGGCCCCACGAGATCCAGATTTTTTCAGAAATCTGAGGCGAAGTGGATAAGGACCTGAGCGAGCGGTAAGCCGCTGTTAATTGCAGTTGGTAACGAATATTATTGATTATAAGTCGAAAGGAACCTAAAGTCAGCGCAAATTTTCTTTTCCATTTGGAAAGTTTGATTCTTTAACCAAACGTAAATGGAGAACGCAATGATCATTCTTCCACAAGATTGAATCGACAGACGAACTTTTATTAAATTTGCGCGCCTTACTCTTTTGATTTACCAATTGCAATTAACGAACTAGACTTACCGAAGTTCCCCGACCCTGAGTCCCAACGGGACGTTAGGGACTGGCATGTAGCTTGCGAACGCAAGGCGAATGCCAGAAGGGGAATTTGGCGTAGCCCGAGCAAGGGCGAAGTCCCGAAGCGTAGCGGTAAGTCGCTGTTATGCGACGTCTAAATAGAATTCAAAACTTTTTCAAATTCAATTTATTTAGATAGAATATCTATCTGTTCTAGATTTCTATTTTCCCATTTACAGATACCGTATAAACTTCGATTTCCTATTTTAAATCGACAAAACCAACCTTTATAAGTAGTTTCAATTTTTTGGTTTGGATCAGAACTATAAAAATTCATTTTTCCTTTATAAATTTCTTTAGGCTCATCATTTTTTAAAGCAGTTACATAGTAGACAGTAAGCTTGTTTAGATATTTTGAATTTTTAGTAAATTTTGCGACTATGCCTAGATTATCCCATATATATTTAATACTTTCTTCTGATTCGATTTTTCTGTCAAATTTACCAATTTTACTCTCTAGAATATCTAATTCAAGTTCTTCCGGTATATTCCATTCATTTATCATGATTTTATCTTCAGAGATGAGAATATGAATCTTCTCTGGATTTATAGGGAAAAGATTAAAATTAATAATTATAAAAAATAATAAAAAGGTGAATTTTAGTTTGTTTATGTTCATTTGTGAACCTGTTGTAATAATTGAAATTAAAGAGATTAAAATAAGAACTCTTAAATTATAGTGTATTCATTATTTTTAATTTTATTTTGCAGCTTGACACGTTGTAATAGCACTAGCTGATTGAGTGTCGCAATATCTAGAATCGTTTTGGTTAATAATTAAACAAAGTTGAAGAATATTATTAGCATTTTGGCAACGTTTTTGTTCTTTATCTCTATCTGTAGTACAATTTGTTAAAAATAATACTAAGTAGGGAATAGTTAAAAAATAACTCATTAATTGAATTTTGAATACTTTCAATTTAAAGATTCTCCTCGATATATTTATTAAATTCAAAACGAAATTTCCAATAAGTATTTTCTATAAAATTCTTAATTTTCTAGAAATTATTGTTAAATTTATTAGCAATTAATTTTTTAGATGTCGCATAACGAACTAGACTTACCGAAGTTCCCCGACCCTGAGTCCCGGTAACGGGACGATAGGAACTGGCATGTAGCTTGCGTAAGCAAGGCGAATGCCAGAAGGGGAATTTGCCGTAGGCCGAGCGAGGCCTTGTGCCGAAGCGTAGCGGTAAGTCGCTGTTATGCGAAGTCGCATATTTATGCATATTTTTAATTTTTAATAAACCTTAGTTTTTTGTGTTGAGCTATTCATTATTAGGATTATTGTTATAACTTGTATGAATGCATTCTGATGAAATTTCGCAAGAAGTAGTAAGGAAAATAAATTGATTATCGATTTCGTTAGATGTGCTATTTATTTGATTTTTATCGCTTTTGGATAAGCGAAGTAATTCAGAAGCAAGAATGGTAGTGATTAAACATCGCTTTTTTTCTTTTTTTTCCTTATCGCACTTTCCTGAAATTTCTGAAATTTGACTTTTGCAATTGAGATTTCCAATTAAGAGAGTTAAAATTAAAAATTTAAGCCATTGTGTAGTAATCATTTCGTGTATTTTTTTGTTAAATTATTTAGTAAAAGGGAGATTAATGATATTTATTTAATATAAATTTACTAAATCGACAAATTATCAAAATTGAAACAAAGGAAACAAGGATTGTTTTTTTATTATTAAGTATAGAATTATTTTCAATCTTTTTAATGGAATATCAACGATCGATAATAGTGTTGAAGGTAATTTTATTGGATTAACCTTTTTCTGTTTTAATTGATTTTAAATTGGTTTCCATTTTTTTTATTCAAAAAATTATATTTTTTAATCTCTGATAATTGAATTTCACATCATTAGTATGATTCTATGCGATTTCGCATAACGAACTAGACTTACCGAAGTTGTCCGACCCTGAGTCCCAGAGGGACGTTAGGGACTGGCATGTAGCTTGCGAAAGCAAGGCGAATGCCAGGAGGACAATTTGGCGTAGCCCGAGCGAGGGCTAGTCCCGAAGCGTAGCGGTAAGTCGCTGTTATGCGCTGGACTGCACTAGAAGGCTAATCCCAATCCTATTTTACCTGAATATTCTTGTAAAGACCATGCGTGCGAAAGGCTTTTCTTTTTTGCCTCGAAAAGCATAGAATCTGGCACTTTATAAGCATCGAAATTTGAACCAGCAGCTTCAATTAAAATGTAAAAGTTTTCGGCTAAAAAGACTCTGCTTCCGATAGACAATGTTGTTTTGTAAATAATTGCCATATCCTCTAAATTTCTACCGTATCCAAATCCCAATCTAACATATGGATCAAAAATAGGATGGGTAATGAAATGGTATGCTAAATGTAATCCAAGAGTATAAATTTGTAAAAATTCAGGATTAGATTTTGTGTTATAAGGAAGTAAAATTTCGCGAATTACCGAGTTTTCTCTTGCTGCTTGATTTGTTAAATAAGTATTCAAGTAATCATTTGTTAAATTATTTTTAAATTTAGTGTCACTAATGTTTAAAGCTTCAAAATTTGTATTATTTAAACTAATGCCAAACCCAAATTTAGGATTAAATAGATATTCCATAAAAATTGAAAATGCCTTGCTGTTTAATTTAGGCTTAGGGGAATTTTCAAAAGCGTAAATACTTGCTAATTTTTGATCATCAGTTCCATAGCTTGCAGTTCTGTCGCCGATTACTTCCTGTCTATTTAGGAAGTCGTTGTTTTTATTCATAACACCATTATCAATTTGATGAAGATTTGTGTTTGGTATAAATAGTGAACGCGAAGTAGTTACTTCAAGGAAAAATTTTCTATTTTCAAGAATACTGTCTGCACTAATGCTTTGCTGTAAAGATATCGCTAATAGTAAAATTATTTTAATTCGAATTTTTTTCATTTAATTTCTGTTTTTTGCAGTCTTGCGCATAACGAAATAGCCTTAACGACGTAGGCTGACCCTGAGTCCCAACGGGACGTTAGGGACTGGACCGAGACTTGCGTAAGCAAGGGGAGTGCCAGAAGCCTATGTGTCGCAGACCGAGCGAGGGCTTGACCCGAAGCGAAGCGTTAAGGCGCTGTTATGCGTCGTTTTTTTTATTATTTAAACCTAAGCCTTAATTGATTATTACAGGGTTCAATTTTTTAGCTAAGATATTAGAGAAACTTAAATAAATTACATTTGAGAAAGTTAATATTTCTAAGAATAATCATTAAATGAATAATTTTTGGAATGAGATGAAGCTTCTTTGATAGAATTGAAAAATTTTTTAATTATTAAGTATTATTTACCTAAAAAATGAACAAAGAAAGAAATTGAATATGTATTGTTGGTTTCGGTTTCTAAATTGTCTGCAAAATAGAATTTATACTTTCCTTTCATTTTGAATACTTTAGTTCTAGTTTCGTTTCCATTTATATAAACAAAACCATAAATGTCATTTACCTTTAGTTTTAGGTTTTTAATTGAAGGGTATCCTACTTTTTTAAAGAATATATCTGTATATACAACCTCACCGTCAGGTCTGATTATTGCAGTTTCCATAGGGGGTTTTTGAGGAATTCGAATTTCTATAAAATCATTTTTTTTAAATTGATTTGGTGATATTTGAAATTTATTATTTTTTTCCGAGTGTATTGATTTGGTAAGAATATAAAAGGAAAGGATAAGTAAACTTTTTATTTTCATAATTTCTTCTTATATTTTTTAAAAAAATGACGCATAACGAACTAGTATTACCGAAGTTGCCCGACCCTGAGTCCCGAATGGGACGTTAGGGACTGGCACGGAGTTTGCGGATGCAAACGAGTGACAGAAGGGCAATTTGCCGCAGGCCGAGCGAGGCCTTGTGCCGAAGCGTAGCGGTAATATGCTGTTATACGAAGGAGCGTTTTTTAAATTTGTATCATTTGTTTAGATTTTGTATTGAAGTGATGCATGATTGCTTTTGTGTGATCTGGGATATTGGTAGATTGTAATTCGCCAGTTAAATCGATCAATTCAATTGCATTGTTTCCTATCTTTGCGTGCACTACAAAATTTGCAATTTTTCTCCAGCCTGAGTATGATAATGTATTTTTAAATGCGCGACGAAGACCGGTGACAAAAATATCTGCAATTTGAAGAAGATTATTTTTTTTTGAATCCATGAAATTCATTTTTTCTAAAAGAGAGCTTATATCAAAGCTTGTTTCTTTATCTATATTTTTAATATTTTTTATAAGTTCATAAATATTATTTCTACCTATAGGTTTTTCATAGCTAATCATAAAACTATAATCAGCATCAGATAGCATTTCTAGAGGCTCCTTTAGGAAACTAGTTTGTAATAACGGAAAAGATACTTCTTTCCAAATTTTTTCATATTTAGTTATTTTGGAGTCTTTTGCATCTATTAACCATTCCCATTTTGAAAGTAAATTAGGTTTTCTTTGAACATAATATAATGATGCTTTTCTGATTATATTTTCAATGCAAGATCTTGTGCATACAGATTGAATATAGAGTGGTAAACTTAGGTTTGCAAGATTATCAGCTAGAGAATTGAAAAAAACTTTTATATCATTTGAATCACCTTCTAGAATTGCACTTCTTATTTTATTTGCTTGAGTTTGCTGATGTAGGAGGATATTTCGTTTGGCATAAAAGCCTGTGTCTATGGCTGTAGCTACAAAAAGAATGTCGTATTTTTCTAGTAAAGTTAGTATTTCGTTGTATTGAATTTCATTTAAATCTTTACCTTTTATTTCTTCGTTTTCTAAAGCATTTATCCTTGTCTTAAACTTTTTAAAAACAAACTCAATTTCTTCGATACAATCTTCTGGTATGATTAATCCTCCGAAGCAGGAATAGGAATTCCTCTGATTTTCAGTTAGTGAAAATACTCCTGATTCGTCTAAGAAAATTTTCATTATGATTTTGATTTAACGCTCTTTCGTATAACGAACTAGACTAACCGACGTAGGCTGGCCCTGAGTCCCTGAAGGGGACGTTAGGGACTGGCCACGACACTTGCGTAGGCAAGGGGAGTGCCAGAAGCCTATGTGGCGCAGCCCAAGCGAGGGCTCGTCCCGAAGCGAAGCGGTTAGTCGCTGTTATCTGCAGTGCCATTATAGCTGATTTTACTTTTTGCTTACCGTCGAAAATGTTATTTCGATTTTTAATGTATTATTTATTGGAGAAGGAATAATAGAAGGAAGGCAATCAGTAAACATTAAAGTTTCATTACTATCCTTTTCTCTTATGAAAATTCCTTTTTTCGCGTATAATTGGTTGTTTGCAAATGTTCCATCTTTAACGATTTGTTCATTCCAAGTTTGAAATATTTGATAATTACTTGATGGAACGTATATAATTAATAACTTTTTGTGTGGTTCATACTTAAAATCGTCAATATCTAAATCCCAAGCAGTGTCTATTTTACCTAAATCATTAGGATGCATGTCTAATATTTTTAATTTCATTTGTTTTCCTTTTTTAACATATAATCATTTGTATTTTACTATTTAATAAATGTTATATCTTTTATTTTATCAAATACGAAATGAAATATAAACCCAAATTTTACTTTTGCTTAAGTTAGTAGATTAAAACCATTACTATATATTTGTATGAAATATTTAGATAATCTAAGGAGATTGCATTATTCTTTGAGAGGTTTTTGTCAAATTTTGAATTTTTCATGAGTAATGATTTATAAGTTGGTTTTTAATTATACCAATTAGTTTAATTTTCATAAGTAAAAGCAATGTATGTTGGATGTTGAAAGCAAATTTTTCTGCTTCAAATAGTCGTATGAAAGTAATTTCACTGTAATTAATTAGTAAATTTTTCGCATTGCAGATAACGATCTAGTGGAGACGACGTTTCTCGTAGCTGAGCCTCTGAAGGAGGCGTTAGCGTCGGCGCGCCTTCTTGCATAGCGAGAAGCGTGACGGAGAGAAATGTGCCGCAGGCCAAGCGAGGCCTCGTGCCGAAGCGCAGCGTTTCCACGCTGTTATGCGACGTTAAAATTATTTTAATTTAAACGGGATTTCTGAATCTATATTATTTGTAATCTCTTTTTTATATTGGTCAACTGCTGCCGAATAGAATACATAAATAAAAAAGCCAGATAAAAAACAATACTGAATAAATCTAAATATAGAATCGAAACGCGGCATTCGTTTTTTTCTAATATATCCGAAGAGTAGTTTAATTCTTCTTGTAGATCCTCTAAATACATGTCTTGGTCCAAAGATTAAAATGAGTAAAATAAAAATAGATATGCCAATTGATTTGAATATTGGAAGGATTTGCTTATAGACAGGTAAATTTAAGGCGTTTTGGATAATTTCTTGCCCTTTTATTTTACCATTTAATGTCAATTTTATTGGTTTCTCAGAAGTATATAGAATATCAATTGCGATACCGTCATTACTATCGAATCTATCGATAAAAATTAACAAATGATTCTCCAGAAGTGAAATATTTGAGAATGTGTAATTAGAAGTTTTTTTTGTTATTGAAGCATCGATTAATTCAAACTTATTCTCTTCAGATGTTAGAAAGTCGATAGTTATTGGATCCCATTGTTCACCTTTCGAAATTGCTTCCTTGCCTCGATTCCAAAGGTAAAGCCTTGTTTGATATATCGGATTTTTTATTTGTTTTTTAGTTTTATTATTTATGATTTTAATAGATGATTTTTCTTCTGCAATTATTATTTTTCTAGGTGTTTCTTCGTTTAAATATACTAAATCTACTTTTTTCTGCGAATCGTAGTATGTGTATACTGCAAAGGCAAAAGCTAATAATGCGATTATTCTATCTATGTTAATTTTCATTCTTAATCAATTCCCTTTTTTTAATGTCGCATAACGAACTAGACTTACCGAAGTTCCCCGCCCCTGAGTCCCGCCGGGACGTTAGGGACTGGCATGTAGCTTGCGTAAGCAAGGCGAATGCCAGAAGGGGAATTTGCCGTAGGCCGAGCGAGGGCTTGTCCCGAAGCGTAGCGGTAAGTCGCTGTTATGCGCAGTCACTACATTTTAATGATTTAGCTAGATACCTAATTCATTCATACAAAAATTTATTTTCTCATAGAATGAGTTTGAATCTTTATCAAGAAAATTAATTCTCTCAGATTTAAGAAGCTGATTTAAAAATGAATTTTCATTGTCCAACTCAGAAGATAGAAATTGATTTGTAAATGTAAATTTTTTAATAATCTGTTGGCAACTAGCTATTTGAATATTATTTCTAAAGATAGATAATCTTAATTCAATATCTAAAGGCATTCCGATCCAAGAAGTATTTCTGTGATAATTTCGTGACTGATAATCAAACATAATAAAAATGATTATAATATCATTGTTAAATTTATCGGAAAGGTGGAAATTATTTGGAGTAAATGTAATCAAAGCATATCGATCATGTGAATTTGAAATGTTTAATTTATTTTTATATTTTTCTTCAAATTCCTTATTTAAAGAGACAGGTAAACTGATTTCTCTTTTTTTCCATTCATCTGTAGGTCTAGCAATTGGATTTGGAATGAAGTTAATAAAGAAGAACTTTATTGGAGAATTATTTTTAGAAATATTTTTTTTATAATCTGTGTCAAAAACCAAAATTCTATTTTCATCTGTTTCCCAATGATGGAGAATACTCCCTTTTTTCCCAAAGACAAACTCATTTTGATCGGGGTAATAACGACAACTTACGGCAAGAAAAATTAAAAGTGTAACTTTTTTTTTCATTATTTTGATTTTCAATATATATTGTAGTGATTGCGCATAACGAACTAGACTTACCGAAGTTCCCCGACCCTGAGTCCCGGAACGGGACGTTAGGGACTGGCATGTAGCTTGCGTAAGCAAGGCGAATGCCAGAAGGGGAATTTGCCGGAGGCCGAACGAGGCCTTGTGCCGAAGCGAAGCGGTAAGTCGCTGTTATACGAAGTAAACCATATATAGAAAAAATTTACTGCTGCTACAACTTTATTTTGAAATAATAGATGTCAATATGACTATTGAATAGTCAATTTTTAAAACTGTCTATATTTTCAAAACTGATAAGAGTATCTCTTGCAGTAAATCCAAAGGTTCCTTGCAAAATCAAGAAGACTGCATATGGATATTGCTGTGGTCCTTGAAAGGCAGCAAATGAAATACTTGGCCACGTTAAAAGTACTGTTCGCATAGTATTAATTTCATCATTATGACTGATTGAAAATTCAAAATTTATTTCATTTTTATTAATTTCGATATCATTACATTGAGTATTATTAATAATACGATCAAATTCGTGATAGTAATTTTTTAATTGATAGCATCCTTCGTTTATGTTCTTTGTTTTTTTGAAGTCTTTGTTAATACCAAAATGTATAATATGGAGACCTGAAATAGTACGATTAAAAAATGCATTATCTAGTGATCGAACAGTTAAAAAACCTACATATCGTCCTTTGGGGACCGAAAATTTAATTTGGTCAGATTTATATGATTCACTATAAAAATAAATTGGTAAAAACTGAGAATTATCCTTTTCGAAGGATTCAATATCTTGCATGTAGAACTCAACATATATCTTTGAGTTTTTTCGATTGTTAATGGCTATTGAAATGATTGAAGAACTGTTTTCGAAAGATTTTAACGAGATTTCTTCTAATCTAGTGGCAGTCCTTGATAAACACTTAAAAGATAAAACACTCAGAATGATTAATGATATTATATTTCTCATTTTGAAATTATTTTGGTTTATTTCGTATAACGAACTAGACTTACCGAAGTTCCCCGACCCTGAGTCCCGGGACGGGACGTTAGGGACTGGCATGTAGCTTGCGAACGCAAGGCGAATGCCAGAAGGGGAATTTGCCGCAGGCCGAGCGAGGGCTTGTCCCGAAGCGTAGCGGTAAGTCGCTGTTATGCGAAGTCCAAGATTTCAGCTATTCTTATGATTTTTTTTTGCTTTTTTTTAAAGTGTCCCAAATTACTAATTCGGTAAAGTTCTTTAGTGCTTTCTTGGATTCAATGAATGATTTCAAATGTGCGGCAAATAAGCTAATTGAAAGTGAAATTGATAGAATAAAATTTGTGAATAGAATATTTTGACAGTGTTTGTAATATAAGTAGAAAATTAATATTAAAAAAATGAAAAAAGATCCAATCATAGATGCAGCGGCATTGTGCATTAAGTTGGCTAAGCTAAGTGATCGCTCTTTGGATCCTTTTATTTCATTTTCTGTTTCACTTCTTTCATACCAGATCGCAGAAGTAATCACCCAAGCATTTTCGTAATATTCATTTTCATCCTTAAATGGAAAAGGGATACTCGTTTTAGATATTAGTTTTTGTTTATTAAGTTCTTCTAGAAAAGAACTGTAATCTATTTTAAAACTTGGAAACGATCTATAAATGAGTGTAAAAATTGATCCAACTCCTATTGTAAAAAAAGTGATAAATATACCTAATAGGGTGTAATCAGTTTGATTTTGTAAAGATTTTAGGATTTTTAAGATTCCATCAAAATCTAATAGGAGTAGGCAGAATGTTAATTCTAAAATAAATACGATACCTGGAAGTGTGTATCTAAATAGACTATATGCATCATTCATTTTATTCTCTCTATTGTATTAATTTTCTTGGATTTCGCATAACGAACTAGGCTTACCGACGTTTCGTGTAGCTGAGCCTCTGTAAGAGGCGTTAGCGCAACACGGAATGTGCCTTTAGGCCGAGCGAGGGCCCCACGAGATCCAGATTTTCTCAGAAATCTGAGGCGAAGTGGATAAGGACCTGAGCGAGCGGTAAGCCGCTGTTAATTGCAGTTAGTTAATATAAAAGAGAGCTTGGTCGAAAGTGTATCTAATCAAGCGCAAATTTTCTCTTAATTCCTAAAGCGTAAATTGCAATTCGAACTTAATTAGAGAACAAAGCTATATTTTTTTCTCTTTCAAAGCTTTAATCGACAATTTACTCTTAAATAAATTTGCGCGATTTCTTCTTTTGATCAACTAATTGCAATTAACGAACTAGACTTACCGAAGTTCCCCGACCCTGAGTCCCGACGTGACGTTAGGGACTGGCATGTAGCTTGCGTAAGCAAGGCGAATGCCAGAAGGGGAATTTGGCGCAGCCCGAGCGAGGGCTTGTCCCGAAGCGTAGCGGTAAGTCGCTGTTATACGCAGTCCACTTTATTTAAGACGGAAACCTTTGTTTCCATAGTTTTCAATTTCTGAAACTTTACTTCCTGTAGAATCATAAAAAATTGATTTTTCATAAACTTCGCCCTCATAGAAGTATAGAGTTTCAAGTTTTGAGCCATCTGAGAATGAACTAATACATTTTTCTGAGAAATTTGATTTATCTTTATAGAAACACTTTGTAGTTCCCCGATTATTTGGATAATTTGTAATATTAATTTCATCAAAACCATCTTCATTATTGTCGAACGATTCAGAAAAAATATTTCCTAAAGAATCGGTTTGGGTTATTTTATCGATCGTATAATTATTATTTTCATCACAATAAATATAGGTCGAAATTAAAATATCGTTTTTAGAACTGAAATTTTTCGTTATAAAACAATTTTCTTTATAATCTAGTAATGTGATATTTTCGGAATACGAACTTAGTTTTAGTTTTGCTTTTTCATGCAAAATGAAGCAAAAATAAGAGGAAAAAATGAATCCAAGTAAAAGGAAGGTGTTTAGAATCAAGAGTAAACTATTTGGAATATTGTTTTTATCAATGAAAGGTTTATCTTCAGAATCCATTAAAGTTAGCTCATCCTCAGTATAGTAAAATTCACATAGATTAATTTTTTTGTTTCTAAAATATTCTGATAAAAATTGAAGTTTTCCAAAACTTGACGTTTGATCTGAATTTCCTACAAATAGTAAAAAAAAAGCTGCTATATATAATTTTTTATTCTTAATCATATTTTAGTGGATTGCGTATAACGAATAATATGCGTATGTTTGATTTTGTATGAATTTTGAATGTATGTGGATTGTTGTTTATTGATTTTTAGTGTATGTTAATGGCATGTTTGATTTGTAGTTGTTAACTGATTTATAATTGTATGTTGTTTATTTCTTGCTTTTGGTATTAATTTGGAGTTTCTGCTCTTATGGGACATAATATTATTTAAGTTCATCTTTTGAGCGCCATTATTTAGGGAAAGGTATAGCTCCGCCCCCTCACTCCCATAGATTGAAAAGTGAATCTGATTCTTATTTTGTACATTTTGAGTTCAAATATTTTTTTGTTTGGTGGCAATTTTCTTCATTTAACAAAGGGAAAATTCTGTTTTTTTTAAAGATTTTTTTTATGTTTATGCAATAAATACGGAATTGCTAATATTCAGAATCTTTGAATAGTTTTGATTTTTATCAAATTTGAATGGTAGGAATGATTCGTCACTGATGAGGATTTCGAAGTTTTTGAAGCTAGCGATACCAATCCAAATTTCTTTAAGAGATTTTACCAAAAGGGATCGGTAGTATTTTTGGTCATAATTTGGTGTTACGTTGCTGAATTTTGAATGATTTTGCCTACAAATTGTTTCATTGTAAGGCATCTTGTTTAAATAAGATGCCTTAATATTATTATATATTAAATTAATATTATTCAAACTATGGGTTGTTACAGTAAGAGTTCTATTTTTTGAAGCGATTCCGTTTACAATTGGCTGTAATTTTGAATACCCGCTTTTTGTTTCATTACTTTTATTTTGGATGCGTGTGTGGTTTTGTATTTTGGGAGCGAGTTGCGTGTGGAAGTAGGGCTTGGAGTGCTGATTTATTTTTGTTTCAATCCTTTCGAGAGTGAGATACCTTTCTCCTTTTTTCTCTGATTTTTGGTTAATGACGATATATTTTATTTTTTCTCCAGCTTGTACACGAACTCCCATATTGAGTAGATCTTTGACGGCAATTGTACTTGGTGCGTCAACTGTATAATCTTCTGGTTCTTTTGAAGTAGATTTTTGTATGACAAGGTCTTTCCAGTTGAGATTGCCTGTTACTAATTTTTTATCATAAGCGTAGAATAAATCGAGGATTTCTTTTTCTTTTGATTGCATTTCCGCTATCGTTTTGAATTGGCACATCCATTGTATCATTTGGTTTTGTGCATCACGTATGAATTTAGGAAAATCTTTTCTTCTTGTGATGATCCCTCGCCCCTTGAAATGACCATCAATGAAACGACCCATATAACGATTGGCAACGGGAAGTTTTGTATCTTGCGTTGATGGTGGAAAACATAACCATGAATATATTCCCTCTACCTCCATTTTGATTTTAGTATGTTTTTCGATTTCTAAACAAAGTTGTGTTAGGTCTTCGTTACTGATGGGACTCATGTCCTTTTTTTGAATGAAAATACTATCTGTTATTCCATGTACAACTTTGTAATGAAATTTTTCTGATACTTCTTTGGCTGTGATTAGTTTTTCTCTTCCGAATGCGGTCACAGCTTCGTGACTTTCTAGTTTTCCAAATTTTGCATTTCGGTAACCTAAATAACCAAATGAAGTTACTAACATCCATTTTAAACTAGATTGTTTGGATTGGATATTGACGAAATTGGGATGGTTATTTTTTTTTTGTTCTTTGTAATGATTCCTTCTTTGGACGATATGTGCCAAAGCCTCAGAGACAATTCCTTTTCGTTTGGCACAAATACGATATCCAAGCGAGGGAACTTTTTCTATGTTTGGATCATCTTGGCAACAAAGGCAATTGATTGTTTCTGGAGAGATATTGTGAGTGACCATAATACTTGGATACATTTGTGAGAAATCAAGTTGCGCTACATTTTCGAGTACAAATCCATTTTGAATGTCTGCCTGGAAAACTAGTCCACCTTTATCAGCATTTAATAATTGTAAGGCTGACTTCTCAGATTCGAGTGCACTTTTTTGCCAAGGAACAAGGTAGTTCATGCGAAGTGCCACATCGACTTCGATGTAAGTAAGCGCTTTTCCTGTGGATGCCCTTGCCATTTTTTGGATAGGTAATCTTGAGATTCTAGAGAGTTCGATGATTCCAATCAATTCGGCTTCTTTGTATACGAAACTATTACGAGAATCAATATGCCATCTTCCAAATAGTGGATAAGAAGGAGCTCGGAAAACAATTGTTCCATATGTATTAAAGCTGGTTCCTTGCGTCTGTATGGATCGTCGTATTAAACTGGTTTTGTCTCTATCGAATTCAGTTGTTAGGTGATTTTCTTGTGCTATTTTGAATAGATAAGGAAATATCACTTGGTCACCAAATGAAGATAGAACTATGTCTGGATTATGTTTTTCAAAAATTTCGTTAAGGTTTTGGATAAGAGAGATTCCATTATTTGTGGGGATGTTGTATTTTTTTTTTGGAGTTTCGATGACCAATGTATTTTCTTGGAAAGGGTGTCTATGGCTTTTCTCTAGGTAAAGAGAAATGGCACGTAGCTCAGGTACTTTATAATCCAATTCGTTTATGTCGGTAAGAGATGAAATGGTTTTGATACGATTTAATTGATTTTTGTTGATTTCATATTCGATCCGAAGGTATGCAAGTGGATAGATGTTTTTTTCCACCATGTACCCTGTGGTGATTTCGATATCGGAATGGTAGATATCGTATTTTCCATATAAATTAAAAAGTTTGTTTGTTATTTTGGGAAGTAGTTGTGGTTTTGAAATGACAAGTTTTAGAACTGAAATGGTTTTGTTTTGGTAAAATAGCCGTTTTTCTGTGAAACTTGGAATTTCAGCTAATGCATCTAATTCATAAAATCGTTTGACTAACTTTTTTAAAACAGCCGGAGAAGCATTGGCATAAATGATGGGAAAATATTCGTCGACAAAAAGTTTTAATTCACCTGAATCTGATTTGATCCAAAGGTAAATTTTTTGTTCTGAGTGGTAGATGTCAAACAGATAACCTTTGTAAGTTTCCATTTTTGATTTGATTCTAAATTGATTTGATGGTTTTTGTATCCACTAAAGTTTGAATTCCTCTCTGAGTTTCTTTTTTAATTCAGTTAATTCGTTAATTTCTTTTTTTAATTCAATCATCATGGATAAAAGCATGGAGTCAATTGGATAAGGAAGTGATGCCATCACACCAGCTTGTACTTGTAATTTCGCAGTACGTATGAGATCATCGAAAATTTCTTGGTCTGCTTTACGAAGGGCTCTTCGAAAGTCAGATAAGTTTTCTTCGATTTGTAACATTTGGCGTGAGTAGGGGGATATGGTTCTGCCCATTTTATGCTCCTGTGATAGATGTTTTTCTTGTACGGATCCTTGAGAGTCCTTTTTCTGTTTTGAGTTCCCATAAGGTTTGGGAAACTCGTAATAGTTTTGGGAAAAAAAGTTTGAAATTCTGATGTGAGTAAGTCCATGATTCAATGATGAGCAGGGGAATATTTTCTTCGGGGAACTTTTCTATAAAACCTAACATTAAGTTTAACAAATAAATTCCTTCGTCATCTTTTACATCTCCATCTAAGAATTGTTTGCAGGGAGCTAACAAAAAGTATACGGTATTCTCTCTTTTTCTCTTTAAGATATTTTGTAGGGCATCTAGGATTTGGTAAGGGGTGAAGGCTCTTTGGATTTGAATTTGTTCCAAAAAAGGTTCTGGTGCCAGGTTTTGTTTTCTGGTTTCTTCTGTGATGGTGAAGGGATTAAAGCGGATGGCACAATCCAGGTTGAATACCTGAAACCCTGAACAAACAAGTGCATATTGCCAGTAGTGGGCGAGTTTGTACATCCCTCGTTCTCCTGTCAAAAGACCTAAGTCCTTTTGGTTCCAGTTTTGTATGGGTTCGTAGATATTTGTGGAAGAGTGGGATTGTTCCGCAAGGTCCATGATACTACTTATATGTATAGCAAAAATATGTAAAGTTAAAATTGTATTCAGTGACTTTTTTCCCTCCGTGTAAAATTTTTTGGTGGGTAAGAAGGCGGTAAGATTGGGAGAGAAATGGAGAGACCACGATAAATAATGAGACATAATAAGACAAAATGAAGCCTCATCAGTGAAACTAGGATTGAGTGACAGATACAAATCCCTTGTTTCCATCCGAAGCAAAAGATCGTTTGGTACGGTTTTTACTAGCGAGTGAAAACAACAATGAGCGTAAAAAGGGAGACGAACAAAATAGGTGGAGAAAAGAAAAAGGTGGGAATATTGGAATTTAAAAAGAAAAGAAGGAAATCGATTTCGGAACCTATCTCGACCAAAGGGAATTTTACATTCAATGAGAAAATAGAAATGAGATCATCCTTGAAACAAGAATTGATAAGTCAGTCGTTTGTCTCGACACACGGAAAAGTATGGATGAAGATGATTACCTAACAGCTGTAAAATCAATGATCAAAAGGGATCTTTCGGCTTTGTTAGTATACGATGATTCACAACAAGAGAGGAGATTGAAAACTGTTTCAATCATATTTAGGCCAGAAGTATCCTTCGTGCATTCAATCGAGGAAGGCAGTGAAGCAAACGACCATCACAAATTTGAAAAAAGTATGGTGGTCGTTCGAAATGATTTGAAAATTAAAGTTGTGGTACTTCTCCGACTGTTTTTACTCCCGTCACAAAGTATCGCGTTTCAGCAAAACAACTAAAAGGAACACCGATGTGTTCTTCATATTCAAGAACCACACGTTTGCCAATGGATGCATTGAGTTCTTCGGCTATGGATTCATTACGAATACTGAAGTAGAATTTTTCCGTCATGGTCCCAGGCATTGTGACAAGAGCCATTTCCCCTTCCCAAGTTTTGCAGACCCAACCCTTTTTGGAAAGTTTTTGAATGTAACCTGCACGGTCCCCTTCTGAATAACTCCAAGTGAGAGTAAGCCAAGTATATCCCGCGAATAAAACAGCGAGAAGGATGAGGAACAAACTGAAACGAACGATGAATTTACCCATATAGATCCTGAAGTTTTCCAAAAGATGAGAAACTTTCAAGACAATATTTTGAAAATGAGTAGGGAAAGCAATGCTTGAGGCAAGAAAACTCCGCGCCAGGGAGACGGAGGGCTTGGTCGGAGGAGGCGCTTGCCTGGGACGACGGGAGCGAATGCGGACCCCGGAGTCGCCCGGTCCTTTTTCTATGGGAGTTTGTTCTTCAGAATGGATCGGAGGCGCCCCATCACTTTGGAAAGGTTTGTGAAAGTGAAAATATGAACTTTTGAAAAAAAAAATAGAGAATCTAAAAGTGGAGCTTGTGAAAAAACTACTTTCGTGGTAGAGGAAAGTTATTGGGTGGCGGGTCCAGTTCCCCACCCAAATCGGGCGGGGATATTACTACAAACTTCTTGCCAAACACCCAATCGTTCACCAAACTAACATCTATGCAAAAGAAATTCCTCTTGTTTCTCCTTTCGTTTTTCATTGTTAACTGCTCTACAGCCACTTCGTATTCCAAACCAGAAAATGCAAAGGCCACCAAACAATGGGGAGTTGTTGAAGTAAAAGAAACTGTGAAAAGTATGAGCCATTCATTATCAGTATATTATAAAACAGAATTAAAGGGTGGTTATTTTGAATGGAGACCATTACAAAATAGTACGTCAGAACATATTGATACAAAACTCATCACCAATGAAATTTTAAACCAACTTACAAAAGAAAAAGTTCCATTTGTAGATACAACAATTAGGGAAGATGCAACAAAGGAAATGGCTTTTGGAAAAACAGGAATGGTATCGTCAGATTCTCGTTTGGCGGTAGGCAAATTTAAGTCACCTTCACATCAAATTAAAGGTGAGATCAACGAAGTTGTGAATTATGAATCTGGAAACAAAATTCAATACATCACGGTAACATTGTTTTTAGTGAGTTTGGAAACCAATCAAATTGTTTGGTCGGAACAAACCAATTTCCTAAAGAAAAGCCGTGTGGAAGGTTACGGATTCTGACCATCCGGAACAAATCCAAAACGAACTTTGATCTTTCCGATAGCGGGAGTGAGGTGGTATGTGACTGGTCCTTGGTTTGAGGTAAGGATCGGTGCTTTCAATTTGGCTTTGGATTTTCCAATCCAAACATACTCAGGAAAAAAACGTACATAACGGTATTCGTTGGATACGTCCAAGTCTTCTTTGATGTTTTCTTTTGTTTGACGAATGGATGTACTTACCCACTCAGTTCCCAATTGGAATCCAACAATCATTGTGATGATCCCAAGTCCTGCAATGTCTTCGGAATGGACTTCCGCTCCCACATATACCAATCCTGCACCTAATGCAATGATTGTGGCACTGGCAATAATGGAACCTGTGACTTTTAATGTACCCTTGGTTCCTTCTTTGATCGCTGTTGCTGACATCAACTGAAAGTATTTAGAATCTTGAATGAGTTCGGAGATTTCGTTGTCACGGATGAGGTGGCGTTCATACCATCCAAGAGTACCTTTTTCTAAACTTAGAGATACCGTTTTGTTATTGTCGACTAAGAGAAGAGTACTTTGTCTTCCGGAAGTTTTGAATTTGAGATTCCGAAGACCACGAATAAAATTGAGATTCGCAGAAGGGTCCATTTCTGGTTCAGCACCTGGACCACCAAAGATAAAAATAAATTCACCATCAGTAGGTACCCCTTCTGTCGCAAAAGAACGAATGGAATGTGATTGGGATTTTAATTGTGTTGCCTTTCGAAAATCCACCATTGCTTCCTCTTTAGATCCTGTGGCGAGCCAAAGAGAGGCAAGTAATAGGCGTAAGGTGGGATCATCAAATTGACCTTCGGCACTCCACTCCCCACTGAGTAAATTACCAGCATATCTTGCTTGGATTTTTGCTTTTTCATACTCTTCTACACGAGCATAATAAAGTCCAAGTAAAATGTGGAGGTAAATGATTTCTGCTTCAGAGGCATAATAACCGTCTTCTGATTCCATATAAAAAAATGATTTTAAAGAACGAGTAGCACTAAAACGCAATCGTTCCTTACTTTCTTCAGCTAAAGATTCAAGATCAGAAAATTTTGTTCCACCATTTAAGAAGGAAAGATGAGCTTTTTCTAATACAGCGATAAACCCTTTTCTTTCATTGCGAGGTAGGGTAGTTAAAGCATCGTTTATATTTGCTTTTTTATAAGACTTTAGGGATTCTTCATAATCTTTGCGTTTGGCGAGGCTTGTACATTGGATAGAGAAAAAAAGAAATAAAACGGATAGGAAAAGGACACGCATCTGGCATATCCTTCTCCTATTTTAGATATTGTCTATTCGAAATACGATTTGAGACCCGATTCAAATTCTACTTCTAATGATTTTGTTGTCCATTCCCAGTGAAACCCTTCCCCTTTCACGGAAAGAGAAGATTTTGCGCTGGAAGACCCGAGAGGGAAAAAAGACAATCCTTTTGTTGTAAAGGACTCGTTTACCTTAGTTTCGTTACTTGGTAAAAAACTTACGATAAAACTCGCACCAGTTTCTCCAAAACACAAGGCATCAAGTCTTTGCACTTTTGTTTGAAGGGCTTTGAGATTTACCTCGATTCCTTTTTTCCCCGTGATGACAATTTTTGCCAATGCCACTAGGAGGCCACCGAGTGACAGGTCTTTGGCGGAGGTGAGGAGTCCCTTTTTACGGCATTCAATAAGGGTGTCGATGGTTTGTTTTTCCGTTTCCAAAGAAATTTTTGGGATCACACCAGTATCTAAGCCTTGCGATCTGTACAAATATTCAGACGCAGAGATCGTTGGTTGGAAATCTCCAACAAGTGCATATTTCACAGTTTCGTTTGTTTTCGGAAATGTACGAAGTCCCTTTGCCACATCGTCAATCACTCCCACCATACCAATGGTAGGAGTTGGAAACACTGGGCCTTCTTGGGATTCATTGTAAAAGGATACGTTTCCACCAGTAACTGGTAAACCAAGGTAACGACAAGCATCCCCAAGCCCTCTCACACATTCACTAAACACATAATAGTTTTCAGGGATATAGGGATTCCCAAAGTTTAGGTTATTGGTCACTCCATAAGGTTCGGCACCCGTTGCGGCTACGTTTCTTGCTGATTCACAAACAGCAATTTGTGCTCCTTCGTATGGGTTAAGAAACGTATAACGGGAGTTACAGTCTGTGGCAACAGCAATTCCTTTTTTTGTTCCAGGGATACGGACAAGACCACCGTCTTCTCCAGGTTCGACTACTTTTACAAGTCCCACTTCTGTGTCATATTGTTCATAAAGAGGACGTCTCGAACTGATATTGAGAGAAGAAAGAAGGCTATTTAAAGTCTGAGGGACAGTATCTGGTTTTAGATCAGGGATTGTGTTGGGATCAAATTTTACCACCTCATCGAGATAAGACGGTCTTTTTTCTTCCCTTACATACCGAGGAGCGCCACCACCAAGGACGAGCGATTCAGCTGGGATTTCTGCTTTGAGGGATCCATTTTTTCGGATGCGTAAGATTCCGTCAGCAGTAACCGTTCCAATTTCCACGGCATTTAACCCCCATTTGTGGAAGATGGAAACAAGCTCTCCTTCTTTTCCTACTTCTGGGATGACTAACATCCGTTCTTGGGATTCGGATAACATAATTTCGTAGGCGTTCATATCAGATTCACGCAGAGGAACCTTGTCTAGGTCCACATCCATTCCTGTTTTCCCTTTGGCACTCATTTCAGAAGTGGCACAAGAAATCCCTGCCGCTCCCATATCTTGGATGCCCACAAGTAAATTCTTTTGAATGGCTTCAAGAGATGCTTCCATTAGGAGTTTTTCCATAAAGGGATCTCCCACTTGTACTGCGGATCTTTTTTCTTCTGATTCTTTGGTGAGGTCTTTGGAGGCAAAACTTGCTCCATGGATTCCGTCACGTCCCGTGGTCGCACCAACGATATAAACTTTGTTTCCAACTTTTCCTTTGGTAGAAGCAGAAGCCATTTCGTTGTGTTTGGCGATTCCGACAGTCATTGCATTCACAAGAGGGTTTTTTGTGAAAGATGGGTGGATGAAAAGTTCTCCACCTCCAACAGCAATGCCAAGGGAGTTTCCATAATCGCCAATGCCTTTCACGGCACGAGTGAGTAGGTATTTGTTTCGTGGTTCTTTTGGATCACCAAACCGGAGTGAGTTGAGGGATGTTATGGGACGAGCGCCCATTGTAAAAATATCACGCATGATCCCACCCACACCGGTTGCGGCACCTTGGTATGGTTCTACGGCTGTTGGGTGGTTGTGGCTTTCAATCTTAAAGACCACGGCAAGGCCATCACCAATGTCCATGGCACCCGCATTTTCTTCTCCAGCCTGTGCGAGTAGTTTGTCAGATTTAGTGGGAAGTGTTTTTAATTTTAATATAGAATTTTTATAAGAGCAGTGTTCCGACCACATGGCAGAAAAAATTCCAAGTTCAGTTGAGTTTGGAATCCTTCCTAAGATTTTTTGAATTTCAACAAATTCAGTTTCGGTAAGTCCGTGTTCTTTTGCTTCTTCCAGACTAACTTTCTCTTTTTCCATGTTTGTTTCCTTAAACGAGTTCCCTATAATTGCGATTGAAATAGAGGAGAGGAGAACCTTCTTTAGTGGCCACAGCTTCCACAAGTCCGATAAGGATCCAATGGTCGCCAGCATCAATGATTTGGTGCACAAGGCAGTCCAATGAAGCCAAACATCCCTGTAAAATGGGGGCTCCGGTGGAAAGTTTTCTTGGGTTTAGGCCTTCCAAAACAACCGCTTTGTCCAGGGAACCAGAAGCAAAATCAGCGGAAATTTGTTTTTGTTCGGAAGAAAGAATATTCACAGCAAACTTTCCCGCCGATTCGATTGCCTCTTTCGCCTTCGAAAGTTTCGCCAAACAGAATAAAACTAACGGTGGTTCTAAGGACACAGATGAAAAACTGGAAACGGTCACTCCGCCTTTTTGGTCCGAGGATTCGTAGGTGATAACGGAAACTCCCGATGCCCAAAGGGAAAGGGAAGTTTTGAATTGGTCGATGGATGCTGGCATAAGGACTCCGTATTGACAAATATCAATTTCTGGAAGGATTCTAAAATCGAAATTCCAATTGACCCCATACTATTTTTAGGAGTCTCATAAGGGAAAGGGATTTCCTATGAAAGCACTGACAAAACACAGAGAATTGATTTTACAAGACCTGAAAGAAAGACACGACCATCCCACAGCGAAGATGGTATTTGAGTCTGTCCGGGACAAAGCAGATAAAATCAGTTTTGCCACGGTTTACAACTCTTTGGAATACTTAGTCGACCACAAACTGGTGAACAAACTCAATATCGAATCGGAATCAGTTCGTTACGATGCCTTTCTTGACAACCATTCCCATTTGATTTGCCATTCTTGTGGGACCATTCTTGATGTTCCTGCTCTGGGACTCAGCGAAACTACAGACTGGAAGGCGATGGGATTTGTGGCAGACCACATTGATATTGTCGTTTCTGGCACTTGTTCTTCTTGTAAGTCCCACTAAAATGTAATCGATCGGGAGGTTTCCCCTCCCAAGCTTGCCTTATATGGGCATCATCCATTCCCTTTCTCCCGACCTTATCAACCAAATCGCGGCGGGAGAAGTCATTGAATCCACTCACTCCATCCTAAAAGAACTCATTGAAAATTCCATCGATGCAGGTGCTAAAAAAATCGAAATTGCGACAGAAAACGCAGGCCTTGGACGTATTTTAGTTTCTGATGATGGGCATGGGATCGAGAAAGACGATTTGCCACTAGCCATCAAACGGTATGCCACAAGTAAAATTCAGAATTTCCACGACTTAGAACACCTATTTACCTTTGGGTTCCGAGGGGAAGCCCTTGCCTCCATTGCCTCTGTATCAAGGCTTGTGATTGAGTCGGGGACCGAAGGAAACCGTATGGCAAACCGGGTGGTTGTGGAAGAAGGGAAGATTGTATCAGAAGAAGAGATCCCTTTTTTCCAAGGAACAAAAATTGAAATTAAGGATTTATTTTATAATACACCCGTTAGGCGGAAATTCCTAAAAACGGAATCGGGGGAAGAGAAAAAAAATAGATCCCGTGTACAAACCATGGCACTCGGTGAACCTTCCATTGGGTTTCGGTATGTTCAAAATGGAAAAGAAGTGTTCCATGTCCAAAAAGAAGAACCATTAGAGCGAGTCCTATCGGTTTACGGCGAAAATCTAAGAGACCATCTACTCCCCATTCACTCAAGCCGAAATGGAATGACTCTACGTGGGTTTATCTCTCATCCCGATTTTTATAAATCCTCAAGGACTGGGCAGTTTTTTTTCGTGAACAACCGTTCGGTGGAACTGAAATTTTCTGCCCAAATTTTAAAACGATGTTATGGGGAATTATTACCCAGTGGTGCCTTTCCATATGCATTTTTGTTTTTTGATCTGCCTCGTGAGTTTGTGGATGTGAATGTCCATCCACAAAAAAAAGAAGTTCGGTTTTTATCGGAAGAAACCATCACAGGGATGTTATTCCAAGGGATCACAGATGTGTTACGAACATCCACACCCGTTGAATTTTTAGAGATGCGGCGAAGGCTTTCGATGCCCATTCCCTATGACAATGCAGGAAACAAATCACAGTTTGGTGACAGTGGCACTTCGTTTGCCGGTGGGTTAGGTTTTGGCAACGGGAATTTTGGAGAAGGGGGAAACAAACAAGTGGAAGGGAATCCTCTCCTTGGTCCAAGTACGATCGAAGGAAGGACCGGATTTTCCCTTGAAGGGATTGGGGCAGGAACAAACTTACATTTATTAGGTGATAACCTTACCAAACACAATTTGTTTGTCCCAAAAAAACACTATGGTGTGATTTTTGAAACCTTTATCTTAGCCGAAGCCGAAGATGGACTCTACATCATCGATCAACATACAGCCCACGAACGGATTCGTTACGAAGAAGTGCTGCGAGACCTCAAATCCAAAGCTTACAAATCCCAAAGTTTACTCACACCGATTCGTTTGGAACTGACAAAAGAAGAAGCCGAAGAAATGATCGCTGAAAAACATCGGTTTTCAGAGCTCGGGATCACACTCGAACCCTTTTCAGGAGGGACAATCCTCATTCGTGAAGTTCCTTCCTACATTGATCCAGGGAAAGAAACGGAAACCATCCTCGATCTTTGGGAGCGGTTCAAATCCAAAGACCCAGAAGAGAAAGAGTTATATGATGAGATGGCAAAATGTGTGGCCTGTCGGTCTGCCATCAAAAAAGGAGACCAGGTTTCTGACCCCATTATTGGCGAATTGTTACAAAGGCTTTCCTATTGTGAAAACCCATCGCTTTGCCCCCATGGCAGGCCCACTCTCATCAAACTCACAAGAAAAGACCTTGAGACCATGTTCCATAGAATCTAATCTGCCAAAGGAATCCGAAAAACATTGATTGATTTCTCGCTTTCGAAATTCTAGGTTCTGATGCCAAGACCCCTAGAAGGCAAAAATATGACCCTGCGGGAGAAGGAAAAAATCCTACTCCAAAAAATCAAAGCAGGGGATCCGACTGCCTATATGACCCTTGTCTCTCCGTTTCGTGAGAGGCTCTTCCGAAAAGCAGTTTCCATGGTCAAAGACGGTGATGACGCCGAAGACATTGTCCAAGATGCTCTCATTTCTGGTTACAAATCGATTCAAAATTTCCGTGCGGAGGCGGGTGTTTACACTTGGCTCTATCGCATTGTGGTGAATAAGTCCAAGGATTTACTTGCTAAGAAAAAACGCGGACGTGAAAAACCCATGGATGACTCAGGGGATAACCAATTTGTGGATTCTCGTGTCGGATATGAAAAAAAATTGGAACTTTCTGAGGAATCCAGTTATCTAATGAGTAAGATTGCTCTGTTAGAAGATTCCTACAAACAAGTGCTCGAACTTCGTTATTTTGAAAACCTTTCTTATAACGAAATTGCGGAGATCATGGAATGTAATGTAGGGACAGTGAAGAGCCGTCTCTTTAAGGCGAAGGAGTTTTTGAAGCACCTCATCCAGAAAGATGAAAAAGGAGAAGGGTTCTTTGAAAAATAGGTTTATGAATTTAAAAGATTGGTTTCGTGCACAATACCCAGGTCTCTTCCCAGAAGACACTGATTCTGTGGTTTTAGAGAATAAAATTTGTTCTCTTTTCCAACACATCAAAGAAAAAGAAGATACTATCCTTCCTCGGATGTCCAATGACTTTGATGTCCGGTTGCTGAACCTTTTAGAATCGGTTTCGATTGACAGGCCTACAGAAAAAAACTCCTTCTTTTCTCTTCGGGATTTGATCGAAAACCGAACCGTCCAGTATTCTTTTTCTGCAGTGATGGCAGTGAGTTTGGTCTTTGTTTTAATGAACCGTAGCCAAACCGATACCAGTTTCACTAAAAATGATTCGGCTGGTGTTGTGATTGAACAAAATAACTACCAATACGAACCAACAAGTATTGATTTAAGTGAATCCTACCAAAAACGAGTGTTACTTGACCACTTACGTTCGGCACCAGGTTCTGTTTATGGACTCCGTGAACTCGAACTCTACTATGAAAAAACAGGAAGGGATGCAGCGGCAGAAGAGCTTCACCTCCTCATTGAATCCGTAGAACGATAACATTTACCATTCGCCATTGGCTTTTATTCGAAAGTCAATGGTGTCAGCACTCTTACAGACTTCCTCTAAATAAACTCCCATTTTGTTTTTGGATTTAAAACGAAGAGATTTCTAAACTAAGTTCTTAGCAAATAAAACAGCGTCCCGAGAGCGGATTTCGTCTGCAGAATGGAGAATCGCAAGGGCAAATTGTTCGATCCTTGCTTCCAATCGGAAATTCCCACCACTCCTCTCTTTACTATCCGTTAGTCTTTTTAGTTCCGCATACCAAATTTGGATGGTGGTTTCCTCTTTTTTGGAACTGGGGGTAAAAAGACCTGATTTCCAAGCAAACACTGGCACAAGTTCCTTTTTTTCTTCCTCTTTTTCAGTTAACTCAGCCGCTTTTTGGATGAGCCCAACCATCGGTGGCCAGCGAACGATTGTAAGTGGAAAAAGTTGTGGGTCATTGAGGAATGCAGTGCGGTAGTTTTCGATGCCTTCCCTTTCATTCCCAGTCATCACTTGAGATTCAGCTAAGTAGTACAATAGGGCAGGGGATTGTTTGTTCCCACCATATAATAATACTTCTATAGCCATGGTATAATCTTGGATTTTAATGAGACTCCTTGCTAGGTCACCCAATAGTTCTTTGTCGAGAGCATTTGAACCTTCCCATTGGTAAGCTAGTTTTAAATGGTCCCTTGCTTCTTTTAGGATACAATCTTGTGTGACAAAAAAACTATCCGTGTTTTGGAATCCACGTTTACGAACTTCCGTTTCAAAGTCTGAAAAAAGTTGCAGTAATAATTTCCCACGTTCTTTTCCTTCTCTTGTTTTTAATATGAGGTCAAGTCTGTGGTCCCAAAAACTAGAAATATAAAACCCGCTGATGGTTGCGAGATCCTCGGGATCTCGATCCAAAAGTACAGAATAAATAGACTTTGCAGTTTCAAACTCACCATTTGAAAGGTAGGTGAGAGCTTCTTCTGACTTCTGGATCATAAGAGATTAGTGTTGGCTTTTTTTGTCGTGGTGTTTGCTTGTTTGAGAGATGATTTTGTCTTCTAAACCATCGACACAAACATAAATGTCTTTGTCTTGGTTATGTGCATTAAAGTTGTTTCCATCAGCGTGTAACTTTAAGTTAGCGTGGATTTCTCCATGGATGGCTTCAAAGGAAACTTCACAAGATACAATTTTTTGAACGAATTTTGTCACACGTTCTAGTTTTTCATCTGCGTATTTCTCAGCTGCTTCAGACCTGTCTAAATGTTTCCAAGTATAATTGATTTTCATAATTTGTCCCAATTTGGTATGGAATGATTGTATTCTAGAAAAAAAGCTAACGTCAAATAAAAAAGAATTGAAGGAGGATGTTTCGGGGCATACTCCTTGTAGTCATGGCAGAGGAAGAAAAGAAAACAAAAGCTGCAAAAAAACAAGCGGCCAAAAAAAAGGTTGTTACGAAACTTGCTCGCTCTGCTAACGAAAAGACAAAGAATATAATTTCTAAAAATGAAAATGTGAGTACAAAAGTTGTTCCAAAGAAAGGAACTGAAAAAACAGAAACACCATCAGTTTCCAAAATTTACAATGATTCCAAATTTACCCAACATCCAAATTTCGAAGCAGAGGATCTGATCAAAGTCCTCGTTCGATCGCCAAAAGAAACGTTTGTTTTTTGGAAATTTTCAAAAAAGACTTTGGATCGAATCACAAATGAATTAGAATCTGCCAATACTGATGGGCTTATCTTTCGATTGAAAGTCGAATACCAAAATGTGTTTGGCAGTGATCGTGTCGAATGGCATGACCTTCCTCCTTTTACCGAATCGTATTATTTAAAGTTTATGTTTCCCGTCCGTATGGTCCAATGTACGATCTTTGTATCGTACAACCAAAAAGAAATTCCTTCCTTACATTCTACTGGAAAAGACCTTCCGCAAGGGACAGAGTCATTTCGTTTGGACAAAGAATGGATCCATCCCCAATGGATAGAAGATGGACTTGTTGTACAAAGCCCGAGTGGAGAGTTCTATTTTCGGGATGAAAATCCAAGTGGATATTATGTACATCCGAGAAACCAAAGCACAAACCCCAACACAAAAACGAGTGAGAACTTTCCCTTTGCGAATGGATCAGGTTCCGGAAAGGGATTTCTCTGATGAACCAATCTGCAAAAGGGCATTTGGTGTTTGTCCTGCATGCCCACCTACCATTTGTTAGACACCCAGGTTATGACACACCTTTTATCGAAGAAAACTGGTTCAATGAAGCCATTTTAGAAACTTATATCCCTCTCGTTCGAGTGTTTCGCAATTTAAAGGATGAGTCTGTTCGGTTTCGGATCACAATGTCCTTCACACCAACCCTGTCTCAGATGATGACAGATCCATACTTACAAAACCAGTTTCGGAAATACTTAAAAAATCTAATTTCACTCGCAAAACACGAAACCAAACGAACGAGTCAAGACCCACATTTACAGTATTTGGCAACAAGATACCTTGAACATTTTATAGATACCGAATCCATCTTTGAAGAGACAAACGGAGATTTAACGAAGTTATTTTTACCCTTTATCGAATCAGGGGAATTGGAAGCGATGACAAGCCCTGCAACCCACGCTTTTTTGCCTTTTTATGATTCTGAAAGTTCGGTCTTTCGTTCCCAGTTGAAAAATGGTCGTAGGACATTCCGAAGGATTTGGGGTAGAGACCCCAAAGGCATTTGGCTTTCGGAATGTGGGTACTCAGAAAAACTGGAAGAGGAACTCGACCGCGAGGGTTTTCGGTATTTTTTTGTGGACACACATGGGATCACCCATGCAAACCCAAGACCTAAGTTTGGAGTGTATGCTCCCGTGGAAGTAGGAAGTGGGGTATTTGCCTTTGGGCGAGACCCAGAGAGTAGCAAACAGGTTTGGAGTTCTATCGATGGTTACCCTGGAGACTTTCGATACAGGGAATACTACCGTGACATCGGCCATGACCTTCCTTGGGAAGAGATATCACCTTACCTCCATTCCAATGGAATCCGCATCAACACAAGCATCAAGTACTACCGCATCACAGGGAGAACTTCAGACAAAGGGTATTACCATCCCGATTGGGCGATGGAAGCCGCAGGCAACCACGCAGAAGATTTTTTACAAAAACGGATTAGTCAAGCAGAACAGCTTTTTGCGACAAACAAACAACCGTCAGTTGTTGTCTCACCGTATGATGCTGAGTTATACGGTCACTGGTGGTACGAAGGCCCTCAGTTCATTGAGTTTTTATTCAAAAAAATCCACTTCAACCAAAATACCATCCAACTTTCTCATCCATTAGAAGCAGCACGTGCCTTGCCAAGGATCCAATCTGTCGAAATGAAGATGTCAAGTTGGGGAGAAAATGGGTATGGGGAAGTATGGCTCAATGCTACCAATGATTGGATCTACCCGCTCATCCATTCTCTTAGCATTCGGATGCACAAACGAGTCCATGAGTTTGCCAAAGGTACAGATCTCCAAATCCGTATCCTAAAACAAATGGGTCGTGAATTGTTGCTCCTACAGAGTAGTGATTGGGCCTTTATCATGAAAACTGGGACTATGGTGGATTATGCCATTCGCCGGACCAATGTACATACCAATTTGTTTTTGGCATTGGATGCAATGCTCACCGGGCCAGTGGACATGTCCGTTTTAGAAGCAGCGGAGGCCGAAAATAACGCTTTCCCCGATATCCGGCCAGAAGATTTTCGTTAGAATTATTCTAAAAGTATTGCCTTCAAAACGCAGGTTTTGGAAACTGGAGGGGATCGGAGGGTTTTTATGACGAATTTTTACCGTTTTCCCTTAGTTCTGATTGCTTTGTTTGTATTGGCCAACGTTGTATTTTGCCAATGGAACCACCGCGAAACCCAAGAAGGGGTGTACCGCATGGATGATTCTGTCATTCGTTATGTGGAATCTCTGGAAGAGGCGGAAAAAAGCCAGGTCACAAGAAAACCTTCTCCCTTTGGTCAAGGTATCTTATAATCTTAAAACCGAATGATGTTTTTACCCGCAAAATCGAATTGATTCCCTGCGGGTTTTGATCATCATCCAAGCGACGAAAACCAAATCACTTCGGTTTGAAGTCTACGTTATCCCAATAATCCTTTCCATAATCAAAAAAGATTTCTTCGCCTTCTTTAATTGTCTTTAATACCTTAAACCTAGCTGTTTTCCACCTGACGGAAGTGATGAGTTCTGCATTGGGTTTAGAGGAGTGATTGATATAACGAGTGTAATTTGATTCACGGCCCTCACCATAAATCCACCAATCTTTACAGATCCAAAGTAAGTATTTTGAATCCACGTATTTGTTTGATTCTGCTTGTTCATCGGTAATGATTTTACCCATGTAATAACCAACAGTATCACCTTTATATAATGTTTGTTTGGTGAAAAGTCCCATGCCAATATTGGGAACAGAAGATGGTTTAACGATAAAATCCTTCTCGGTATACACTACCGGTTTTCTTTTTTTGGCCTTCTTTACAGATTTCTTTTTCTTCATTTTCTACCTATATGACATAAGAGGAAAACAATTCTCCCTTGTAAAGCCATTGGCATTTAAGATTCACCATGTCCCTCTCCGAACTTTAAAGGGATAGGGGGGCCTATGAAACGGGAACCACAAAAACAAACGGAAGAAAAAACCAATGTTGTGAATTTGGCCATTTACCGAGCCAAAAAGGCACTCGAACGTGATGGTTTTGAAGTGGTGGAAAACCCTGATGGGAAAATTACCCTTGTCATTCGTCTTGCGAAATAAGCCCTCTTTAGGAACTTGGATACATGACAGCACAATTGGAAGGAACACGAATTGGAAACGGACAAAAACATTGTGTCATCGTTTCCAAGTTCAATGAATTCATCACAGAGTCTCTCTTAAAAGGGGCAAAAGACGCATACAGACAACACGGGATTCAGGACTCTGATGTCACCGTTATCTACGTGCCGGGAGCCTTTGAACTCCCACAAACCGTGAAACGTGTTTTACAATCGAAAAAATTCCAATTCTCTGCCATCGTTTGTTTAGGTGCTGTGATCCGCGGGGCCACTTCACATTATGATTTGGTTTCGGGTGAAGCGGCAAAAGTGGGATCTGTTGCCGATGGATCAGTGCCAGTGATTTTTGGTGTCATCACCACCGAATCCATTGAACAAGCGATCGAACGAGCAGGAACGAAAGCTGGAAACAAAGGGTATGAAGCGGCCACCACAGCCATTGAAATGGCAAATCTTTTCAAAGAGATCGGATGAGTTCCAGACACCGTGGGCGTAGTCTTGCCCTGATGTGCCTCTACCAAATTGATTTGGTGGGGACCGACCCTGATCGTGCCATGAAATTTGATTGGTACGACAAAAAAATCACCCGAGAAGAAAAGGATTATGCTATCTTTCTAGTGAAAGGAGTGGTCGAAAATCGAAAAAGCATCGATACTCTAATCAAGAAGTATTCGGAGAATTGGGAACTTTCGCGTATTTCCGTGGTCAATCGTTGTATTTTACGTTTATCAATCCTTAGTTTGCAGAAGGAACCTTTCCTTGCTGCGCCCGTTGTCATCAATGAAGCGGTAGAACTCACGAAGGAATTTGAAACGGACGAATCAGCGCAATTCATCAACGGACTACTCGATGCCTTCTATAAGAAGGAGATCTTACCTAAAGATTCCCACTAAAATAAAGAAATGGATCCCATCCAAAAAAACCGCTTTCGCATTGAGGAACAAACCTCCAAGCCAAGTTATTACCAGGAAGATCCATACTTAAGGAACCTGGGCAAAGAGAAAGAAAAAGAAACAACTTATGAATCAGAAACAACGGTAAGGCGGCCTGTTTTATCGTTTTTGTTTTGGTCGTTTCTTGTCCTTCTCATCCTCGGGTTTTTAACCGCCGCTTATTGGTGGTACTTACAAAAAAAACAAAATCCTGAAGAGATTGCCAAAGTCCTAAAAGACTTACCCACAGATAAAAAAGCACTGAACCTCCTTGTTGATAAACCCTATCTTCCAGATGATTCGGTGAACCCAAAACTTGCGGCATGCCTCAATGCTTATCACAACCGTTATGTGAACCGAGTGGGGACTGTTTGTGAAGAGTTTTTAAATTCACCTGGCAGTGATGAAGACAAATCCATTGCTCTCACAGTCCTTGGTGTCATGTATGATGAAGCAGGGCGTTACATCAATGCCATCGAACGATTGGAAAAAGCCATTCAATACGATTCCAAAAACTATTTTGCGTTTTATAATTTGTCTCTTGCTTTCAAACATGCAGGGAAATTTGAAGAAGCAAGGCGTGCCGCAGGGCGTGCCAAAGAAATTGCACCGAATGATTATAGAGTGGCTCTCTTACAAGGAAACTTGTTCCAAGAAATTGGGGACCCAACAAGTGCCATTGAAGCGTATAAGGAAGGGCAAGCCCTAGCACCAAGTGATGTCACACTTACGTATAACCTTGCCATTAGTTATCTAAAACAAGGGAATATCGCTGAAGCAATAGCTGAATTCCAAAAGGTAGTTCAAACCGCCCCTAATTCCCAAACAGCTGTTTTGTCCTATGGCCACCTAGGAACAATCTTTTACCAAAGAGAAGATTATGACAGGGCTGAGTATTATTTCAGAGAAGTAATCCGTTTGAAAACGGGGGATGCCAAAGCTTACTATAACTTAGGTTTGGTGTATTTGAAAAAAAAAGTCCCAGAAGAAGCTGCTAAATACTTCCAAAAGGCACTTGATTCCAATGCCAATGAACCTGAAGTGTACCGCTATATTGCCGATGCGTTTTTGTCCATGGGGCAAACCAATATGGCAATCACTGCTTTAAAAAAAGCACTGCTCTTAAAACCGTCAGATGTAGATTCTCTTTTTGCATTAGCCGAGCTCTATTACAAAAAAGGGGAACTTGTGGAGGCAGAAAGCCTATTCCGCAGAATCATCCGCCTAACACCTGGGGATACCTATTCAGAAACCGCTTACGTAAACCTTGGGATCATCTTAGATGAAATGGAAAGATACTCAGAAAGTATCGCAGCCTTTGAAGGGGCCCTTTCTTTAAATCCTAAAAACCAATCTGCGTATTATAATTTGGGTCTTTCCTACTTACATGCAGGAAAACCTACCATGGCGATTGAATCGTTACGTAAATCCCAAGCGCTTGATCCAAACCATGTTCCCTCAAGACTTGCCATTGCGGATTATTATTTAGAAAATCGGTATTATTCGGAAGCGATTTCAGAATACGAAGAAGCGATTGCCTGGAAACCAGAACTTTATGAGGCAAGGCTGAAACTTGCCGACGTATACATCCAAACCAAAAATTACCCAGCCGCCGAAAAGATGTTAGTGTATGTTTTGGAAAATGCAAAAGATCCAAAAGAAATCAAACTCGCTCACAGAAAACTTGCTTTAAGTTATGCGAGTAGTGGGAATTCAGGGACTTCGAAAAAAGCAAAAGAAGAAGCATTTCGTGCCACCCATATTGACCCTGAAGATATGGAATCAAGGCTTGTTCTTGCCAAAATCCTTATTGATTCAGGATCCCTTGTAGACCGCGAAAAAGCGATCGAAGAATTAACTGTCATCACTCGTTCCGATGTCACACCTACCATTTCTTCCAAAGCACATAATTACTTGGGAGTTTGTTATTTTAAAAATGGGGAATTCAAACGTGCACTTTCCAGTTTCCAAACAGCCATCGACTTAAATCCAAGTTTGTCGGAAGCCTATGAAAACAAAAGGGCGGCAAGAGCCCAATATGAAAAATCTTTGGAATCCAAAAAGAGAACCTTTTATTGAGTTTGTTTGAATTTATCCCTCATCGTAAATTCCCGGAATTTTACGAAATCTGCCGACATACCGATGTTTTGCGATACTTACCTGCAAAACAAAGGGAGTATGGGGACAGTTACTTCATGGAAGAATACATGTCCCAGTACAATAAGTCTTACTATGAAGATGAAACAAACCTGCGTGCCATGGCAAAACGTCGCCTGAGAAACTTGTCTAAGTGGGTTCCGATTCAGTCAGGCGATAAAAATAGGAAGGAACCATTTCAAAACCAATCCCTTTTGGAGATTGGATCTGCAGCCGGATTTTTTTTAGATGAAGCACGGAACTCAGGTTACCAAACCAAAGGACTCGAACTCTCTCCGAAGGAAGTCGAATACTCGAAAACCAAACTTGGGCTGACTGTCGAAAGGTGTTCTGTCCTTGCCGTAGAAGAGGCAGAATGGAAAGAGTCTTTTGATACCATCGCCGCTTTTTTTGTGATCGAACACATTGAAGACATCGAAGGGATTTGGAAACGGCTAACGACTTGGTTATTACCAGGCGGATGTTTGTATCTAGCGGTTCCTTCTAGTTTCGGACCAAGTTTCCAAACAAATCCAAACGAATGGTTTCGCACTCATCCTTCCGACCACTTTTTTGACTACTCTGTCCACTCTCTGAAAAAACTCTTGTCAATCCTTGGCTTTGACGTGAACTATGTTAGACCTATGTCGTATCACTCCTACCGGGATTTAGGCCTCCGAGGCAAACTCCCCGAATGGCTGTATCGACTGTATGCAAACCAATTTGCTTATGGTGATACCATCGAACTGATTGCCAGAAAAAGAAAACACTGAAATCCAATATGAAATTTAACGAATTACCTTTCCATGAGTCTCTAAGAAAAGCCCTAGATAAAATTGGCTACACTGAGCTCACTCCCATCCAAGCCAAATCCATTCCGTTCGCCATGGAAGGTAATGACCTCACAGGTCTTGCCCAAACCGGAACTGGAAAAACAATGGCATTTTTACTTCCCACTCTGCATAGACTTCTCTCGGCAGAGGAAGAGGAAGCACTTCCGTATGCGCTCGTCCTTGCACCCACAAGAGAGCTAACCATCCAAATTGCAGAAGAAGCAAAAAAACTCCTCGAGTTCACAGACTTCGGAGTTGCCACGATCATTGGTGGTACCGATTACAAGTCACAAGAACAAGCTCTCGGAAACAAAGCCTGCATCATTGTGGCAACACCTGGTCGGCTCATTGATTTTGTGAAAAACCATGGTCTCTCTTTGGAAAACATCAAAGTAGTGATCTTAGATGAAGCGGACAGAATGTTCGATATGGGGTTTGTCCAAGACCTCAAGTACATCTTCCATAAATGTAAGAACAGAAAACAATCACTCTTGTTTAGTGCCACTCTCAGTTATGAAGTGGTAAGACTTGCGAGCCGGTATTTGAATGATCCCATTGAAGTTCATATCAATCCGGAAAAAGTCATCACCGAACGGATCGACCAAACCCTTTTACATTTGGGAAGGGAAGAAAAACTCCCATACCTCGTCAACTCCTTGTTAAACTATCCAATCGAAGGTCTTGGAATCATTTTTACAAACTACAAAATGAATATTCCAAAGATAGTATCTGTGCTTCGTAAATATGGAATCACAGCAACGGGACTTTCTTCGGAACTCGACCAAAAAAAACGGATCCGACTGCTTCGTGATTTTAAAGCTGGAAAATACAAATACCTGATCGCAACCGATGTTGCCTCACGTGGGATCGACATCGAAAATATCGATGTAGTGTATAATTATGACCTTCCACAAGATGCTGAAAATTATGTTCATCGGATTGGACGAACTGCACGTGCGGGAAGAAAAGGTAAGTCGATTGGTTTTTGTTCCGAAACGGATTACACAGAACTAGAACGAATCGAAAAATACTTAAACTCGAAAATACCTGTCGGTGAAATCCGCGAAGAATATTTGGAATTCCCTACAGGTGAATTCACTCCTGTATTTGCTGACGAAGTGATCCCTGGTGAGAAAAAATACCAAGACCGCGAACGTGGTGGCAGGGGTGGAAAACCAAGACGGGGAGAACAATCCGGGCGAGGGGATCGCACAGAACGTGGTGGAGAGAGAGGCGAACACCGGTCAGGTGATAGAAATCGTCACAAAGGGAAAACGGGTGGTCACCCTCCTGCAAAAATGAGTCATCCCGGAGGGCATTCACATGGTCCATCCAATGAAAGTCATAAACACCCTGCCAAGATGACACACCATGAATTCAAACATGGACAACATCTAAAAGATGGGAAAGGCAAACCTCACCAGAAAAAGAACGACCAAAGAAAATCATTCCAAAAAAATGATCCTAGACGAAATCTCTTTGATATCAACGAAGTGAAACAATCTAAAAAACAAAAACAATCGATTTGGAAACGAATTCTTTCATTCTTCAAAAAAGATTAATTTTACTTTTTTTCTTTTTATTCCCTTGTCTTGTATTTGCAGAAGTCGCCAAACTTCCGCTATATGGGAAAGGGAACTACGTTGCCTTTTCCGATCTCAAAACCATTTTACCAGAACTTTCCACCAAACTTAGGAAATATACCCGAGTAGGTGGAATTTATACCCCACAAGGAAATGTTCAATTTCGGATTGGGAGCAGTTTTTATACACTGGATGGTAAAATTTATAAAATTCCCAAAGCCATTTTAAAAAAAGACGAAGATGTTTATTTACCATTGGATTTGGTAGAAGCGATTTTTCTCAATTTGATTGCATATGATGTTCGGTACCAATTCAAAGAGGGAGAACTGTGGGTTCTTTTACCCAAAGAAACAGTCCCCAAACGTAGTTTGGCTGTAAAGGCAATCATCATTGATGCGGGACACGGTGGAAAAGACCCTGGAACTTCGGATCCAACTGGAACCTTCGAAAAAGATGTGAGTTTAGGAGTTGCACGTTACACGTATTTGTATCTTCGAAAATATTATCCTGAGATCCGAGTGGAAATGGTTCGAAAAGATGACCGGTTTGTGGAACTGGAGGACAGGTCTAAATTTGCAAACCAAGTGCTCCGAGACACAAGAGATGTTATTTTTATCAGTTTCCATTGTAATGCTTCCCTTTCGGACAAAGCCGCAGGTTTTGAAGTTTATTACCTTTCCCAAAGCCCAAGTACAGAAGCTGCAAGAGAAACGGCCCTTGTGGAAAATCGTTATATTGGAAAACATAAAAATCCCATTGTGTCCCAAATCCAATCCCAAATGTTATCGAGTGTGACCCAAAGGCGTTCCAAAAAATTGGCATTTGCGGTGGCAGACCAATATGAAAAAGATTTAAGCCCAGAAATTCCCTCTCGTGGAGTGAAAAAGGCAGATTTTTCCGTCTTGCGAGGAAGCCTTATGCCTGCTGTACTTGTGGAAATGGGGTATCTGACAAACCCTGAAGAAAGTAAACGCTTACGGGACAAATCCTTCCAAAAGAAAATTGCTCGGAGTGTGATTAAAGGAATTCATGAATACGCATCTTCAAAAGATTAAAGAACAACTTAAGAACTTCTGGGAATTTCTTAAAAGAATCTCAATACAGTTTTATAAAATTGGAACGGGAGAAACCAAACTCACTCGCGATTTTATATTTTTGTTTGCCTCTTGGTTCAGTTTACTTTTATTCTTTAGTTTTTTTATACTAGCCGAACAAAATCCATTCCGTTTATTACTTCCTTTCCAGCTGTATTCCTATCCTTCTTTAGATCATAGAGAACCAATTATTATCTATATCTCGAATGGTGAAGGCGAACAAATCCCTATCCACAGAAAAGTTTTGAAAAGGGAAGAAGCAGTTGATTTAATTTATCAGATCGTAGGCGAAGTAGGTGCTCCGCCTTACTTTGATTCCGTGGAAGCATTGGCAAAAGATGGTAAACTGTTTTCACCTAAAAAACTTTTGGATATTCGCTTTGCCTTAAAACAATCTTGGTTTGTGGGGAAAAATGAAAAATTGGTAATGGATTGGAATGTAAACCGCCTTGAGTCCATTATGGAAAAATATAGACTCCCTCGCACCAAATCGGAAGGCGAAAACTTGGACTCTGAAGAAGAAAATCCAAATGCACCTGTTGATACCATCACCTATTATACAGGTGGATCAGAAACCGGTCCAAAAGAATCCGAAGAGGTACTCAACAAACGTAGGATCCAGGCAATGGAACAAACCTTACGTGCATTAAATGCGACTTTGTTTGAAAACTTTAAAGAGATCCAATCAATCGAACATAAATTCTCAGGTACTATGAATCCCGTGTACCAATGGGGATCCATTTCTCCACTCGCCACTCGATAATTTGGGGTTTCCCGCTATTTTTCTCCATTTTTCAAAATTTGCTTATGGAAAATGGAGAAATACCGATGATCGTATTGGGAAAAATAGAATTTTTTTTAAAAAAAATAAATCGCTAAAGTCGATAAATTCCTTCAAAAAATGGCAAATATTGCCAAATTTCGCTAAAAACATACCATTTTCTTCGAATTAATTTCTTCTATCCGATCACCGACATACTAAGGGAATAAATAGAGATTTTAGGCACCAATGGGGCCTGAAAGCCAGACACAAAAAAAGCGAGAGAAGGGATTCTCTCGTTTGCCAGATCAAGTTTCAAGGAGGAAACCCATGATCATAAACCACAATTTAGCCGCGATCAACTCACATCGCGTTCTCAAGTTCCAAAACGAGGAAGTCTCCAAAAATATGGAAAAACTCTCCTCAGGTATGCGCATCAACCGAGCAGGTGATGATGCATCTGGCCTTGCCGTTTCGGAAAAGATGAGAACGCAAGTGAATGGTCTTAGACAAGCAGAAAGAAATACCGAAGACGGTATGAGCCTTATCCAAACTACGGAAGGGTTTTTGCAAGAATCGAATGATATCATTCAAAGAATTCGTACTCTTGCAATCCAATCGTCTAACGGTATTTATACTGAAGAAGATAGACAAATGATCCAAGTCGAAGTATCACAACTTATCGACGAAGTGGACAGAATTGCTTCTCAAGCTGAATTCAATAAAATGAATTTGCTTCAAGGTGATTTTGCTCGTGGATCTAGAGCAACCTCTATGTGGTTCCATATCGGACCAAACATGCACCAAAGAGAAAGAGTGTTCATTGCAACAATGACTGCACGTGCACTTAATCTAAAAGGTCAAAGTGGGGAACTCCTGTCTTTATCAACTGCTGATAAGTCAAATGATGCGATCGGAACTTTGGATGCTGCGTTAACACGTATTAGCAAACAAAGAGCAAACTTAGGTGCTTACTTTAACCGTCTTGAGCATGCTGCAAAAGGGCTCATGAACGCTTATGAGAACACCCAAGCCTCCGAGTCTAGGATCCGTGATGCGGATATGGCAGAAGAAACTGTGGCTTTCACAAAGAACCAGATTTTAGTACAATCTGGAACTGCTATGTTAGCTCAGGCGAATGTTCGTCCACAAGGAGTTCTTTCTCTCCTTCGCTAACAAACGTTAACGAAGAGAGTGGTTAGTGTAACTGAAGAGTTGTAATTAGATAATCAGCCGGCTTTCCCCTGCCAGGTGGCAAAATGAAAGCTCATCCTTGACACCGGACAGGGATTGTCCGGCTAAGAACGAAATACATACCGTTCTTGGTAATACACAAAGGAGTGTAGGCCAATGATTATCAATCACAACATGAGTGCGATCCAATCACATCGTGCTCTCAAGTTTACACAATGGGATGTAGATAAGACCATGAGGAACCTCTCCACTGGGCAAAGGATCAACCTTGCCGGTGATGATGCTTCTGGTCTTGCTGTTTCGGAAAAACTACGAACACAAATTCGTGGTTTACGTCAGGCGGAAAGGAATACGGAAGATGGACTCAGTTTCATCCAGACTGCAGAGGGTTACCTTGACCAGTCGGCTGAAATCATCCAACGAATCCGAACCTTAGCGATCCAGACATCGAACGGAATCTACACACCTGAGGACAGGCAACTCGTGCAGGTAGAAGTATCTGCGCTGGTGGATGAGATCGATCGAATCGCTTCCCAAGCAGAGTTCAATAAAATGAAACTGTTTGAAGGAGACTTCGCTCGAAAGTCAACGAAAGCATCGATGTGGTTTCACATGGGAGCAAACGCAAAGCAAAGAGAGCGTTTCTACATTGGAACTATGACTTCGAAAGCTCTTAAGATGTCAGAAGGGGCAATTAAAATTGCACTCTCTACACCTGGAAAAGCAGACGAAGCGATTGCAAAAGCGGACTTCGCCTTGAACAAGATCATGAAGCAGAGAGCAGATATGGGAGCTTACCAAAATAGGCTTGAAAGTACTGCAAAAGGCCTCATGGGTGCATACGAAAATATGCAAGCATCCGAATCAAGGATTAGGGACGCAGATATGGCTGAGGAAATGGTAGCGCTCACGACGAAACAAATTCTCGTGCAAAGCGGTACGGCAATGTTAGCGCAAGCCAGCCTCAGACCAAATTCTGTATTACGACTTTTGAATAACACTTAAGTCGTAAAAGGCAAGAGTTGCCTTAAGACGGTTGCCTCTTCTCGAAGGAATCTTTGGGGAGAGGCTTTTTTTATGTTAGGTAAAAGTTCAGCTGTTATTTGGTGAAAATTCACTAAGTAAAAACTAGATGATTAAAACAATTGATTTGATAATTTTATTTATAATGGTAATGATGATTGGGATCGTCCCATTTTGATTGTTCGATTTTGTTCCATTGATCAATCAACGCTTTATCCTTTTGTGCTGAAAAAGTATTTCCGAGCTCCTTGTATACTTTGATCCGAAGCTCTAACGCAGGGATAAAATCTTTCATGATACTCAGAGCTTTGTCGCAGTGTGCAAGTGCATCTTGGAATTGTTTTTTCTGAAAGTATATTTCGGCCATCGAAAACCAAACACCATGAGTGAAGGAAGGGTGCACCAAAGCCAGATACTCATTGTAAAACGAAAGGGCTGTTTCAAACTCACCATTTGATTTTGATTTTTCAGCTTTGTCTAAAATCGTTAGTGCTTTTTTACCATCAACTTCCATGAAGACCAAGTTTGACTCAACCAAATTGAAATGTCAATTTTTGATTGGAACTTTTTGGTTTCCGAAACTGCAATTTATCCATTTGTTAGCAAGAAATTCTTTCCATTTAATTTGTAAGTTTTGATTACCTTGAAAAAATGTAGAATGGTTCCATCTTTTCCAATTCCTATTGAAAAGTCACTTTTGGAAGGATTGAAATCGATTTAAATAGTTTCTCTGATTCTAAATAGAATAAAATACTTGAATCCATTTTCTTTTGAGATGCATAATTGTAAGTCACAATGGAATTGGTATATTTTTTTCTTGGTGATCCTAAAAAGCATTCTATCGAACATCGGCTGTTTAATACAGTTTCTCTCGTTAACGGGATTTTAAACTTATTTGGAGTTTTTGGGGTCTTGTACCTTGAAAACTATCAGATCCTCATATGTTTGAATGTCGGATCAGGATTGCTTTTACTTGCAATGTACTATCTAAGCCGAGTCAAAAGTATTTATTTTATCTTGTATTGGCCATTCAATCTCACCATTCTTTTTTACTTAGCATCGATGTGGTTTTTTAATGGTGGATCCATTGGTGGTAACCACTATTACCTCATCCCTTCTTTAGTCATCGCGCTCATTCTCATACGAAATCATAACATTTTCTTAGTGTATTCCATTTACATCTTTGTGTCAGCTTCTCTTTATATTGTAGAATACTACCATAGGGATTGGGTGACTGGGTATGCCAATGAAATGGATCGTTACTTAGATGCAGGTGGAAATTATTTGTTTGTGCAAATCTTGACTGGGATTTTGATTTTTATCTTAAGTCGAAATTTGAACATTGAGCGAAAAAAATCAGAAACTTTATTACTCAATATCCTTCCCGAACCAATTGCTGATGAACTGAAAAAAGAAGCAAGAGTGATACCTAAACGATATGAAAAGTCTTCAGTTTTGTTTTGTGATATGGTGGGATTCACTAAAATCGCAGAGACAATGAATGCGGAAGTTTTAGTCCACGAATTGGATCAAATTTTTCGCGCATTTGATCGAGTTTGTAAAGAGTTTCGTATGGAGAAAATCAAAACCATTGGAGATGCTTATATGGCTGTCGGCGGGATTCCAAATCAAAATATCTCTAATCCCGTAGATGCTGTGTTATGTGGATTAAAATTTCAATCATATATGGCTGAACAAAAAGAGATTCATCTTTTGCAAAACCGTTTATTTTGGGAAATTCGTTTGGGTATACATATGGGTCCACTTGTGGCAGGAGTTGTAGGAAGTGATAAATTTGCTTATGATGTTTGGGGTGATACAGTGAACACGGCAAGTCGTCTGGAAAGTTCTGGTGTTGTGGCGGAAGTCAATATTTCTCGTGCTGTTTATGAAGAGGTAAACCAAATTTTTGAATGTGAATCAAGAGGCTTTGTTTCTATTAAAAACAAAGCAGATATTGAAATGTTTTTAGTCAAAGGATTTTTACCTGAATATGTTAGTCCACTAAACACTAAAGAACCAAATGAATTGTTCCTAAGGTTATACAAATCAGGCGCATTGTTCTACACGAATGAATCTGAATCTAAGTAAAAAATTTTCTTTTACGAGAGAAAGAGATTTTGTTATCTTTTTTATCCTATGTTTTAGTATTTTTTTGACTCGCTGTACATCACATAAAGATGGGACTCAAACGATAAAAGAAGTTTCAATCCAAACAAAATTGGGAGAAATTACCTTCCTTACGAATGAATGTAAGTTACAATCTAAGGTTTTAGTATTCATCCATGGTTCACCAGGTAATGGGTCAGATTTTACCATGTACCTAGAAGATGAAGAATTTCAGAGACAATATTGTATGATTGCCCCTGATAGATTAGGTTTCGGGAATTCAAAATTAAACCAATTCCATGCAAGTGTAGAATTACAATCGGAAGGAATCGTTGAAATGCTCCAAAAATACTTGGAAATGGAAAAACTCTCCTTTCGAAACGCAACTATCATTGGGCATTCTTATGGAGGGCCAGTTGCTTTCAAGGCAGGAGTTCAATTAAACCAATGGGAGGTAATGAAGTGGAAGGTTGTTTTAATCTCTGCACCAATGGATCCAAATTTTGAAGAGTTAAGATATTATAATCATTTGGCGAGGTTAACGATCCTTGAATGGCTTTTGCCAAAATCTTGGATCCATAGTAACGATGAAATGTTCCAGTTAAAGTCTGATCTCAAGAATTTAGAAAATGAACTTTACCAAAACCAATTTCCTATTCTTATCATTCATGGTGATGATGATGGGCTTGTTCCGATCAATCATATTCATTATTTTAAATTGAAAAATTATCGGGGATTAGTGAAAACTTACATCTTAAAAAATGGAAGTCACTTTGTCCCTTGGACTCGGTATACAGAAATAAAAAATATTATCATAAGCGAGGACATTGAATGAAAATATTTCTAAATCTCTCTATTGTTTATCACGTTGTTCGTTTCCTTATTGTTTGTATCATCGGGCAAACATTGTATTTTAAATTCACTGGCTCAGAAGAATCTCGATATATATTCACAATTCTTGCAATGGAACCTTGGGGGAGAATCGGTTTAGCAATTTTAGAAACTGTTTGTATTCTTCTTATTATCATTCCAAAATATGTATGGTTAGGTGCTTTACTTGCATTTAATTTAATGTTAGGTGCAATTTTATCCCATTTTGTTTTTTTAGGGATTGTTGTTCAGGATGATGGAGGGTTACTTTTTGGTTTAGCCGTTCTCGTGTTTTTTCTTTCCATATATTTGTTGTATATTGAAAGAAAAAAAATTCCTTACATCAAAGATTCCTTTCCAATAGATTGAATTTTTTTCTGTAGGCATTGTGATTTTTAACTAATTGGAATAATTTTTCATAAGAAAACAAAGGAATCCCTCGTTTGTAATTGAAATGACCAATCTCAAAAATTAGTTTCCATTGTTTGAATAAAATAGAATAACTTTGTCGAATGGAAAAGTTCGGATCGTATAAGTTGGTTGATTCGCTGGTGACACCATTCAGTTCTATAATCTTAAAACCTTTTCCCTCTTGGAATTGGTTTGGATTGGAATATCGGATATCGAACCTACCGATATAAAATCCTTTTGTATTGTCTGCTATTTTGATCAATTCCCTTTCTAATTTTTTTGTGAGTAAGTGGCTTCCGTCTTGGAACATACAACCTTGTATATGATTTCCAATTGAACCAATTGGAATTGTTTTTCCTTTAGGAAGTATCATCTGTAAATTTTTTTGGTTGTTCTTTTTATGTGACTCCGATTGGAAACGGTATCTTTTATGATTCTTTATCAATGTTTCTAAAGTGGAAACTCCGTCTCCAGTGATTGTCGGAAATATTTTGTTTGTGACAGAGAATATCTGCCCACTTGTTTTTTCCGGTAAACGATAATAGAAAATTCCCACTTCATAAGGACCTTCGATCCACTCTTGCAATAACCAATCGATTGGATAGTTTTGGAAAAGTTGATTTAGTTCCGTTTTGGATTTGATTTTTTTGACAAGAAACCCTCTCTCACCTTTATCTGGTTTGGCGATAATAGGATAACGTAGATTTTCTTTTTGAAGCCAGGATTTCACTGTTTCAAGTTTCTTTTGAGTATCAGTTTTGATCAGGAGAGATTTGGAAATAGAATGTTTTGGTATGAGTTTTAAGATTTCGGATTTTGATTCACCTGCAATCCCTGATGCAATGATACCTGGGTTTGTGGCCGTTAAATAACGAATCCCTTTGTATTTGAACATGAGATAAATCAAATAGGGGACGAGCGGAGTATAAAATAGAAAACTTGGCCAAAATTCTAACCTGGTGTATTTCAAACATTGTAGGTAAAATGTTTCTCTTTTTGTTGGTATAAGGAAAAATTGAATCCCTTTGAGAAAGAAATAAAAACTAAATCCAATGAAAACCAAAATCCACCATTGGGACCTGTTTCCTATGTTCGTTATAATCCATTTTCCATAAATATATACCAAGCTGACAATTGTTGTCGTCCAGATAGAGACAGCGATGAAACTAGTTGTCAAAAAAACAAAAAATGGCAATCGAAAGTAACCACTTAATAAATAAAGGGGTAAACGCGTTCCTGGTAATAATCGAGAGATAAAAATGGAGAAGATGAAATTTGATTTCCAATGGTGATATAAATTCTGAGAGATTAATTTTTCATCCCAAAGTTTGATGTTAACGAATTTATTCAGAAGGTTATGGAAAAAAAATCCAACAAGATAAAGTAAGAGGTCTCCTATGAAAATACCAAGTCCAGTAACTGTGATTGCTAAAATAAGAGGAAGTTTACCTTCTTTAGCAAAAATTCCCGAAGTGATACAGGTGATGTCCTCAGAAACGAAGGTAGAAAAAAACAGAACAATCAATAAATTTATCACTGAAGACTAGGGTTGTTTTTTTTTGAAAATGGTCAATGGAAAACATGATTTTATTGTTTGCTTCCTCTTTCATGATTTATTCCTTTAACCTGTATGGCAAAGATTCTAATCCTGTTGTCCCATCCTTCATTGGAACGTTCGAAAGCAAATCAAATGTTATTAGATTCCCTTCCAATCTCTGACAGTATCACATTACGGGATTTATACGAGTTATACCCTCATTTTACAATCAATGTAAAAGAAGAACAGAAATATTTAGAAAGCCATGATGTTGTTTTGTTCCAACATCCTCTTTATTGGTACAGCTGTCCTCCTCTTATGAAACAATGGATTGATTCGGTATTGGAAGATGGTTGGGCATATGGTAAAAATGGAAATGCTTTACAAGGGAAAAAATGGATACAAGTAATCACTATGGGAGGTTCAGACAAAGCATATCAAAAAGAAGGATTTCATGGACATTTGATCGAAGATTTTCTTCTACCGTTCCAAAGGACTGCGGAATTGTGTAATATGGAATACCAAAATCCATTTTTAGTCCAAGGAACATTCCAATTAAAAGAATTAGAGTTACAAAAAGAATCCTTACGTTATAGAAATTTTATTTTATCATATTTAGAGGCTCAAAATGGGTGAGGTTAATTTTTTCATACAAGCAATCATCTATTTAACGAGTGCCATCATCATGGTACCCATTGCCAATCGATTAGGACTGGGTTCTGTCTTAGGTTATCTGATCGCAGGAATTGTCATTGGACCATTTGTATTTGGATTTGTAGGAACTGAAGGGAAAGACCTATTACATTTTGCTGAATTTGGCGTAGTTATGATGTTATTTGCCATTGGATTAGAATTAGAACTAAATCTACTTTGGCGATTGAAGTTTTGGTTACTCGGTCTTGGTGGGTTACAACTAATCCTCACAACGTTTTTTGTTTTGTTATTTTCAATTGGATTTCAATTTTCTTGGAAATCATCTTTAGCACTTGGGTTGATACTATCGTTATCTTCCACGGCAATTGTCCTCCAAACGCTTAAAGAGAAGGGACTTATGAAAACGGTTTCGGGTCAGGCATCATTTTCAATTCTCCTTTTCCAGGACATGGCCGTGATTCCCATACTTGCCATCTTTCCTATATTAAGTGAAGGAGAAGTACAATCTAGCGAACATGGCCACACACTTGTAGAACACTTACCTGGTTACCAAAAAACACTTGTTGTATTGTTTGTCGTACTGAGCATTATTTTGATAGGGCGTTATCTTTTAAGCCCGTTATTTCGATTGATTGCAAAATCGGGAAGTCGCGAGATTTTTACTGGAGCTAGTTTATTACTTGTTATATCCATTTCTGTGTTGATGGGTTCCGTTGGAGTTTCAGCAGCACTTGGCACTTTTCTGGCAGGTGTTGTCCTTGCCAGTAGTGAGTTTCGTCATGAATTAGAGAGTAATATTGAACCCTTTAAAGGTTTATTGCTTGGATTGTTTTTCTTAAGTGTGGGAGCTTCTATGGACCTTCCTGTTGTGATGGACCATCCGTTCAAAATTATTGGAATTGTTTTTGGTATCATTTTTCTCAAAGCATTGGTGTTACTCACACTTGGTTATTTATTCAAACTTCCACTAGACCAAAATTTGTACATGTCACTTGCACTATCTCAAGTAGGTGAATTTTCTTTTGTACTATTTGGTTATTCGGAAAGTCTCGGAATTTTTGACAATGACACAATCGTAATTCTTGTAGCGTGTGTGGCGCTCAGTATGGCGTTTACTCCCATATTGCTTCTGTTATATGAAAGAACAATTTTTGAGGCATTACAATCCAAAACACCCAAAAAACAGGGTACAAACCCCATTGAAAAGGAAGAAAATCCAGTCATTATCTGTGGGTTTGGTAGGTTTGGGAATATGGTTGGTCGATTTTTAAGGTCCAATGGTGTGGGCATAACCATATTGGATTATGATGCCGACCGTGTGGAGATGCTTGGTCGATTTGGTTTTAAGGTATTCTTTGGAGATGCCACTCGGTTAGAACTTTTGGAGAATGCAGGTCTAGAACATGCAAAGATACTTGTTGCAGCACTTGACCATCCAGAAAAACAACAAGAACTGATTCGTAATGTGAAACACCATTATCCAAATATAGAAATTGTTGCTCGCGCTGGGGATAGAGAAGAGGCATATGATTTAAAAGAAATGGGAGTTTCTTTTATTTATCGGGAAACTAGGGAAACAGCGGTTAGGTTAGGGAGTGATGTCCTTAAAATCTTGGGAACAAGGTCGTATGCTGCTGAACGGGCAAAAAATTTATTTTTAGCTCATGACGATGAGACCTTTCATGAACTTTTTTCTTTGCGTAAGGATCGAGTACAATACATAAGCCTTGCCAAACAAAGGAATTTAGAATTGGAACGATTGATGTTTGTGGATTTAGGAAAGGAAGACCAGTTAGATTTAGATACTTGGAGTGAAATGGAACGTTGAATCCAAAAAAAGATTCAAAACAAATATTTGTTAGAGAATTAGGGAAATTAGATTTAAAGTGAATTGAAAATGAAAAACTAAATATGAAAGAATTCCCGAAAGGTCATTTTTACCTTTTCGGGAATAAATTTTTTTGGACGGTTTGATTTTGGTTGGTTTCAAAGAAAATATGGTCCTTGAAGCCAATTTGATTTGGGCAATTGGTTTTCCTTTCTTTTTCATAATCATTAGACTTAGGAATCAGAAAGGAAAAGAGCAACCTTTATTTTTTAGAATCTAAGATTTGGTTCCATTCTTCGATGTATGGTTTTGCAACTTCAAGGACAGAAAGAGAATCACCTTCGATTGTAATGGTTTCGATTTTATCACCTTGGCGGATAGCATTCACAACCTCTTGGTCAGAAGCATCGACCACTGCACCAAACACTGAATGTTTTCCGTCGAGCCATGGAGTTGGGACATGGGTAATAAAAAATTGACTACCATTCGTTCCAGGACCTGCATTTGCCATAGAGAGGATCCCAGGTTTGTTGTGTTTTAAACTAGAATCAAACTCATCTCGGAATTTGTAACCAGGTCCACCAGTTCCTGTCCCTAGGGGACAACCACCTTGGATCATAAAATCTTCGATGACTCGATGGAATTTTAACCCATCATAGAAATTCCGTTGAGCCAAATTGACAAAATTGGCTACCGTGTTTGGTGTTTTGTCCGGATAAAGATCGATTTTGATTTCACCTTTATTTGTTTTGATAACAGCGCGTAATGTACTCATTCCTTTCACTCAATTTCTTTAAATTCCCCTGGCAAGTCGAAAAAAGGTTTGAGTTCTACTGGTAAATCCAGGTATACTAAATGCTGTTTTGGTGAGGGCAATGCGATGAAACAATTCTCCATAATTTTGATTCTTATGTTTGTGTTTTCTTTGGTGGCAAAACCCAACCAAAAACAATCCAAAAAACCAAAAGTGGAAGTGATCCCAAATCGACTCATTGATTACGGAGAATTCAAAAAAATTGTCAATCGTTCGGAAGGGGAAAGAGAAACACATCGCCTAACAGAAGATCAATTTTTGAAAATGATGTCGGAGGAGGGAGTTGTGGTTTTGGATGCGAGGAGTGAAAACCGATACAGGTTGTTACATATTAAAGGTGCCATCAACCTTCCTTTTACAGAATTTACAAAGGATAGTTTGGCAGGAGTGATCCCCGAACCAAAATCAAAGATATTAATCTACTGTAATAATAATTTTGAAGGAAACGAACAAGCCTTTGCTGCTAAAAGTCCTGCCGCTTCTCTCAATCTTTCGACTTACAACTCATTAAAAGCTTATGGTTACACCAATATTTATGAACTTGGACCATTGCTTGATGTAAACCAAACGAAATTACCTCTCGTCAGTGAACCAAAAGAGTCTGCACCAAATTCTAATTGAATTGGATTTTAAATCATAACGATTAAATATCGAATCTTAGAAACAAATGTATGTTACAAGGTGAGTTATTATCCGAGATCATTGAAGCGGTATCCAATACATTTGGGAATGAATTTTTAGATCGACTCACAGAAAAATTATGTAATGTGATAAATGCCGATAGTGTTTTTATTGCATTATTCGATAAAAGTAAATACGAATCCAAAACCATTTCACTGTGTTTGCACGGAAAAATTGTTGAAAATATAGAATATTCCTTGGAAGGGACACCTTGTGCGAATGTGTATGAAGCTACAATATGTTATTATCCCAATCAAGTTCAGAAATTATTTCCCAATGATCATCTATTAGTAGATATGAATATCGAAGGTTATATTGGTTCACCTTTGTACAATTCAAAAAAAGAAAACATCGGTTTGATTGTAGGATTGTATGAAAAGGAAATTACCGATAAAGACCAAATTTTGACTTTATTCCAAATTTTTTCAGGTAGGATTGCGGCTGAACTTGAGAGACTCGATTACGAAAGGAAACTCGAACGTTATAATGAAGAGTTGGAAGTTTTAGTGAAACAAAGAACCAATGAATTGGAACGAACATTACAGGAACTAAAGGAACGCCAGAACCAACTCATTGAATCAGAAAAATTGGCAAGTTTGGGTCTGCTTTCTGCCGGGATTGCTCACGAAATCAATAACCCACTGAATTTTATTACTGGTGGGTATTATGGTCTACTGGATGTTGTCGAATCAACAGACGTTCCGAAAGAAAAATTTAATTTATACATGGATGCAATTCGAGAGGGAGTCGAACGAACCACAAAAATAGTAAAAGGTCTCAACCAATATACAAGGAGTGGAGATTCCTATGATGAAAAAATCGATATCGAAGAGATGTTGGAAAATTGTTTGGTGATACTTTCTCATAGCCTTCGTGATAAAATATCAGTCAAAAAAGAATTTGGTGTAGGACCAGTTTTTATCCAAGGAAACTCGGGGAAAATTCACCAAGTGTTCCTCAACCTAATCACAAATGCTATCCAGTCTATGGAAAATCATGGTGGAGAACTGACAGTCTCTGCGAATATAGAAGGGGATTCAGTTTTCATCAAAATTAAAGATACAGGGATTGGGATTCAAAAAGAACACCTTTCTCAAATTGAAACTCCGTTTTTTACAACAAAAGAACCTGGAATGGGAGTGGGACTTGGTCTATCCATCGCCTATAAAATGATCAAAGAACATAAAGGTTCGATTGTTGCCCATTCTGAATGGGGAAAAGGATCAACATTTGTTATCCAATTTCCGAAATGGAGTCGTGATACCCTCTGATGAAACCAAAATTACTTTATGTGGATGATGAAATTATCAACTTACATTTATTTCGCGATTTGTTTCGAAAAGATTTTGACATCATCATTGCAAGCTCTGGAGAAGAAGCTTTAGAGGAGTTAGCAGAATCAAATCAAATCCAATTTGTGATCAGTGATATGCGAATGCCCGAAATGAATGGATTAGAGTTGATCTCCAAAGCAAAACAGATTCGACCTGAGGTTGTGTATTGTTTGTTAACGGGATATGATCTAACGAAGGAAATGGAAAAAGCAATTGATACAAAACTAGTGGCTCGTTATTTTGCAAAACCTCTCGACCCCACAGAGATCAGAAACTTTCTCTCTGAGGGGCTTTCGAACCAATAAAGAATTTAATTATTTATTTTTAAATTCGATTTCCACAACTCCACGTTTGGAACTGTTGATGTTTAATGTTTTACTACTTAAAAAACGGAAACTTGAATCTTTTTTATACATCAATTCTTCCGCAAACATTGATTCTTTGCCAGGATAGGTAAGTTCCCATTCTGATCCACTCATCTCTGTTTTGCGATCATTGACTTGTTTTACAGATGTGTATTCCATCAAATCATTTTTAAAGTTAATGGCATCTTCCAAAGCAAGGCCTTTGAACTTAAGGATCACAGTATTTTGTTCTGTGAGTTTAAACCATTCGTCTTTGATTTGTTTTCCCACTTTTACAGACACAAGGTTTGCCCAATCTTTTACTGCTTGTTCCCTAGAAACTTCTTGGGTGATGTCGGCACCACGTCCTTCCAAACTACCAGAACCAAAAATTTTTCCATCACCCCATAACTGGATAATGCGGTAAGGTCCTGTGGCTGCTGAACTTAAAAAATCCGTTTTTTTGCCACCAGGTAAGACAACTGGTTTTTGATCGGTCGTAGAAACTTTTGCCACAATCAAAACTTCAGCACCTGAATCTTGTGCCAAAGTGAGAAGGGGGCTTCCTTCTTCAACTGACGTAAGGTCGAGTTTTGCAAGGCTTGGATTTTTTTTGAGTAATGCTGTGAGTTGGGAACTATCCACAACTTTATTCCCTTTGGCACGGAGTTTTTCAATTAGCTCCGCCTCAGCAATGTTAGTGGCTGATCCAATCGGATAGGATTTCCCATTTACCACGGTTTGCACAAGGACTGCAATTCGGGGATTTCCTACATCATCTAAGAGTGCATCGACTGCCGTAGAAAGTTTGGTTGCTTCCACTTCACAACGGACATTCAAACGGATCATGTCTTGGGTGTCCAATTTCCATTGTTCTTCACTGATGATATCGTATTTTTTTACAAAACTATCGGTTTTTCCATAGAGTTTGGAACCAAGGGATTGTCCATCGGAGACTCCCGATTTTTCAGTGATTTGTTCTCCTACCAATTTACGGATGGCATTGAGTTTGGCGTCTTTGAGCGCTTTATTTCGGGCAAGTGCCAAGTCTCCTTGGTAAATTGGGGCCTCTCCCATGGCTGTGACCACATTGTCTGGTAGAGATGGGTTTTTTTGCGCGGAATTCGACCCAGCACATGCCAAGATGGAAAGGACTAGAATCCCAGTAAAGGGAGCAATTCGAAGTCGATGAAGCATGAAGGACATTTCTCCTTGAAGATTTGCTATATTATAGAAACATATACTTACATGACCAATTACTTTTTTAGGTTTTCTCTCTGCTTTCTTGTACTTGCCTGCCAAGGGAACACAGTTCCTCAGTTCCGTGTCCACCCTGCTGATTCTAAACTTCGTTTGTCCCAGGACATTTTTTACGAAAAAATCCTTCCGACGATGGCTGGAAAAAAATTAATGCTCGCAACCAATCCTTCGGGAATTGGAACCAATCCAAAAAAAATCATTTCCTCACTTGAAAAAAATAAAATCACATTAGAACATTTGATTGGATTGGAGCACGGTTTTTTAGGACTCGAAGAAGAGTTTAGCCAAACGCCTGTTACGATGGATTCAACTTTTAATCGGCCTTTGTATCATATCTATCGTATCAAAGATGCCGAACTGAGAGAATTGGTGAAAGAAGTTGATTATGTTTTGTTTGATGTGCAAGATGTGGGTATGCGTTGTTACACTTACTTAAGTGTTCTCAAAAGATTAATGGATGCACTAAAAAATACAAATACGAAACTTATTGTCCTCGATCATATCCATGTGGCGATGCACCTACCACCTATGGGTGAAAAAATGAGTCCGAAACATCTAAATTTTGCGGGTGAGTTCCCATCGCTTCTTATCACAGGTATGACAACAGGAGAAGCTGCAATTTTTTATAATAAAGAATATTTAAAAGAGTCTGTTAATTTGAATGTGATTCCCGTTGAAGGTTACAAAAGAGGGATGTATTTTGAAGACACTGGAATCCCTTGGACCACGCCATCACCAAACTTACCTATGGTGGATTCAGCTAGAAATTACTTATCTCTTGTTCTATTAGAAGGTGTCAATGTATCTGTAGGTCGCGGGACACAGGCTCCATTTGTTTATTTCGGTGCACCATGGATGACAAACCCTGAGGAACTTGCCTCAAAACTTAGCTCTCTTGGAAATAAATCGTATTACTTTTCAACAGTGTATTTCAAACCAACCTTTGGTCCCCATAAGGGAAAAATTTGTATTGGTCTAAGGATGAATTTGGTTCGACCCAACTATGACCCAATTTTACTTGCCTATGAACTGATCCGACTCATGAAAGAAACTTACCCAAATGATTTTAAATGGAGTAAAGGGTCAACAAACCATTGGGTTGACCAGTTGTGGGGGAACGACCATTTTCGTACGGCAATCAATGAAGGCAAAACGTATTCAGAGTTTCATAATACATACCTCACTGATGAAGAAAACGAAAGAAAAAAGATCAAACCGTACTTAATGTACTAAGGAAAAAAGAATGAATTTTTTACTTTTATTCATTTTAACTTTTGGATTCTTTTTTGTGGAACTTTTTGCTTCTGATTCAAAGATCAAATTGATACCCAAACAAAAAACTGCCAAGGTATTAAAATCAGTGGCTTATGCTACCATTCGTTCTACTGTGATGGCAACTTATTCACGTTTAGAAGAAAAGGAAACTACATATAACGCTTGTTCGGATGAATTTCCGAGTATGCCTGGTGATTTTCCTTGTAATTTGTTGGATTTCTCTGGAACAACAGACCAAGTGAATGTCCAAACTGAAATCAGTGATGGCGAATTTGCGGAAGGTCGAGATCCAGAAGATATGAATCCTAGTGGAAAAATTCGTATTAAAGTATCGAAAGAAAAATCTAGAAATCTAAATGGAAATGTCATTTTGATTGGAGAAGGGGAAAACCAACTTTCTCTTTTTTATTCACCCAAAGGACAAATTTCACATTACCATTTCCAAAATACCATCGTGATTTTTGTTTGGAACCATAATGAAGACCAACCACAACTTTCTTCGCTTTACTTTGTGAAAGTGGGAGGAGATTATTTTCCTGAAGAAGTGAAGGAATATTCTTTTTAAATTATGACAAGTTACCAAGGTTATATTCGCAAGATGTCCCATAAAGGGATAAATCCCGTTTCCTATTTTTGGGAATCCGCGACTTATACCGAGGATAAAAAACAAAAAGAAATCCAAGTCAAAGAATCCACATCCACAGAACCTGTGGAATCACTTCTTGGGAAAAAAATAAAACTGACTACGTCTGATGAAATTCGATGTTTGCATTGTGGCAAAAAAACCAAAAAATCGTTTAACCAGGGTTATTGTTTTGTTTGTTTTTCTGGCTTAGCAGAAAATGATCTATGTATCCTTCGCCCAGAAACCTGCCACCATCATAAAGGAACTTGCCGGGATGCCGAGTGGGGTAAGACAAATTGTTTTAAAAAACATACTGTATACTTTGCCAATTCTAGTGGACTCAAAGTTGGGATCACAAAAGAAAATCCAATCACAAATCGTTGGGTGGACCAAGGGGCGAGGTTTGGAATTCCGATCCTTGAAGTGAGCTCAAGAAGGGATGCAGGGATTTTAGAACATTATCTAAGCCAATTTTTGCCGGATAAAACATCCTGGCAAAAGATGGTAGCGGGTGATCCGAGCCCCATCAATTTAAAAAAAGAAGCAGAAAAGTTTTTAAACCATTTGGAGAAAAATCAATTTTTTTCGCCAATCGACAGTAAACAGAAGTTAGACTGGAATAGGTTGCCTCTTGGTGAAGAGATAGAAATTTTATATCCAATTAAGGCATATCCATCTAAAATCAAATCGCTGAAACTCACTAAAGAAACACCGATTGAAGATACACTCGTTGGAATTAAAGGACAATATCTTTTATTTGAATCTGGCGTGATTAATATACGAAGTTTAGGTGGACTTTGGATTGAACTCTCCGCGTAGGATAATTCGACTCAAAGGAAATCGAACGACTCGAATTTTATATGAGTGTGAGGACTTTTTACTCGCCGAAAAACCGGAAGGGATACCCGTTCACGAAACAAAAGATCCAAATCGAATCGATTTCACTCGATTACTCGCAAACCATTTACATATTCCAAACCTTCGTACTGTCAATCGACTTGATCTTGGAACAAGTGGAATTGTCCTCCTTGGTAAAAATCAAAATAAAAATTCAGAATTGGACAATTTATTAAAGGAAGCTGAAAAAACGTATCTATTTATCTGTGAAGGGATTCCCGAATGGAATGAATATCGTATGGAATGTTTTTTAAAAGAAGGAAACAAAGAAGTAAACGTAGTACGAAGTGGTGGTAAAAAAGCAATTACTGAATTTTCAATCCTACAAACCGACAAAAAAGAAAACATTTGCCTAGGTCTTGCAAAAATTCTTACTGGCAGGCGGCACCAAATACGAGTTATGCTTTCTACTTTAGGTTTCCCTATCCTTGGAGATTCACTTTATGGTAAACAAGAGAATCAAGAATCGAGGATGTATCTGCATTCTTTTCGATTTTACTTTACTGACTTACTTGGTGAAAAACAAATGGTACAAACGGATGTTCCAATCGAATGGAAAAGCCGAATGCCATCGATTTCAAATATTTCTATCTCAATATGAACCACAAAGAATTTCATTATTTCCTAAAAGAACAAAAATTTTATAAGAATCTCTCAAAAGTTTCTAAGTTCATATCGATCAGTTTTTTGTTGGTATATTTGTATTTATTATTTAGGTCTCGTTATACGGCAAGTCCACTGATTGTTGTGATCAATTATTTGGCGATTTTTACTGGGTTTTCTGGTTTGATTAGTTTTAAATACTTCGAAATTCCTTCGATTTTACTCAGTGTATTTGAACAGGGAAATCAATCCTCATTCTACCTTTTGAATGGAGAGGAAAAAAAATATGTATGGCGAAAGGCTGGAAGAGAAGACGAACTTCCCTCCGATCCAAACCCAGAATGGATAGTAAAAACATTACAATTAGAAGAGAGATTCCCTTGGAAAAAAATTGGAAAACTCTATCTAAGTTTTTATATTACGGTGATTCTTTTTTCCGTGTATTACCTCACTTCTGTTTATTTAGAAACCGGATTTCAAAACTAAGACAACAATTTTCCTTGTCCTAACACTTCCTTCCAAAATTCTATCCGTATGGCTTTGAATTGTGGCATTGTAGGTCTCCCGAACGTCGGTAAGTCGACTATTTTTAACGCACTCACAAAAGCAGGCGCACAGGCTGCAAACTATCCTTTTTGTACCATTGAACCAAATACGGGTGTTGTGGAAGTTCCTGATGAAAGGTTATTTCGTCTCGCTGAAATTTATAAACCAAAACGCACAGTCCCAACCATGATTGAATTTGTGGACATTGCAGGGCTCGTAAAAGGGGCAAGCCAAGGGGAAGGTCTTGGAAATCAGTTTTTATCTCATATCCGAGAAGTAGATGCAATTTGTCATGTTGTCCGTGCTTTCCAAGATGAAAACATAACACATGTTCACGGAAAGGTAGATCCAATTGAGGACATCACCGTCATTAATTATGAATTAATTTTAGCAGATTTAGATAGCTTAGAAAAACAACAACAACGAGTATCTAAAACTGCAAAAACAGGAAACAAAGAAGCTACAGAAATTTTATCTGTAATGGATAAAATATTAGATGCATTGAAGAAAGGAAACAGGGCTTCTACAGTTGAGCTATCAGAAGAAGAAGTTAAAATCGCCAAAAAATTTAATTTAATCACCATTAAACCAGTATTATATGTTGCAAATATTTTAGATTCCGATGTGAAATCCACAGAAAATCCTCTCGTAAAAACCATTTCCGATTTTGCAAAAAAAGAAGGGGCACCTGTTGTTGTGTTATGTGGTAGGTTTGAAGAGGAAATCTCTGGTTTGGACAAAGAAGATCAATTGGCATTTTTGGAAGAGATCGGTGAAAAAGAATCTGGACTTTCTCGTATGATCCGCGCTTCCTACCAACTCCTTGGTCTGATTACTTTTTTTACTGCAGGTGTTGAAGAAGTCAGGGCATGGACCACAAAACAAGGGAGCACGGGGCCAGTCGCCGCCAGTGTGATCCATTCTGATTTTGAAAAAGGTTATATCCGAGCAGAAGTAATGCGTTATGAAGACTTAGACCGTACAGGCGACCAAACCAAAGTCAAAGACGAAGGTAAACTACGCATTGAAGGTAAAGAATACATTGTCCAAGACGGAGATGTGATTTATTTCCGAGTGAATGCTTAAAAAAAAATCCCGACTTTCGCCGGGATGTATTTAAGTGTGAACTAGTTTGGAAAAAGAAAGTGGTTTCCTACAGGTAGGACCATTTCTTATCCTATCAATTGCCCAAACCTCTTCTTTTATTGCACTGTTAACAAAAAAATTACGATTGTAGCATAAAATGATAACGCCCAATTTCTTTGCCTGATTCAAAGATGGCAAGTTCTGGGCTTGAATCAAGTGTGATCGGGGAATCAAACATAGATTGGTTTCCCAGTTTGGGAAGGGTTTCCACAGGGGTTCCATCTAAAAACAACTTCGCAGACAACCGGTCCGCATTCGAAGCTTCCACAGACAAAAACACCTGGTTTTTTTCGGCATTGGGTTGGAATACAAAGTCCAAATCCCTGCCACCCACTTGCCGATGCACTCGGAAGGCACCACCATTCCCTTGGCCACGGAGAGCCATTTGAGAGGTGTGGAGGGTGGTATTCTCCCAGTCACTCATGAGCACTTTCCAGGACTCATTCCAATACTGTAGATAAATCCGAATTTTGGAATCAGGGTGGGGTAGAACCGTATGTAAGATCCTACTGAGAGTGGAAGGGTCTATTTCCTCTCCTTGGGACATCAAGTATATGGCTTCTTTGAGTTTGAGTCGGTTCATAAATGAATTCGGATCTTTTGTCTCCATAATATTGATTACCCCCCGTTAAGGCTTTATTTCCTTTGTTTGTAATTTTTTTATCTTTTCTTTGGCTCTATTGGCACGTGCAAGTACTGTCCCTATCGGAACTTCAAGGATTTCTGCAATCTCTTTGAATTTGTACCCTTTGAGTCGGAGGATGAGGATTTCTTTGTGAGGTTCGTCCAGTGCTTCAATCAGATCGTAAAACTCTTGTTTTTCTTCCCATTCAAAGTATACATCTTCTTGGGTTTGCCTTTCGTCGAGGATATCAATACTCAAATCGAGAGAAATTCCTTCTCTGAATTCTGTACGACGGATACTCCTAGTATGGGACATGCTGATATTTTTGGAAATCTCACTGAGATAAATGATAAATGCGGGTAAACTTTCCCCTTTAAACTTACGAAGCAAATGGTAGTCGTTTTCTGTGAGTTTGAGGTATACAAGTTGGGAAGTATCAACAACTTCTTCTCTCGGTACATAATGAGCACATGTACCGATGATGAGACGATGGAATTTTTGAATGAGGGATTGCCATGCTTCCCGTTTTCCAAGGAGGCAGTCATCAATTAAACTCCGAATCTCATCACTCATGGTTCTATATCAGATCCGACGGAATTTTTGCAAGATATCATTACATTTTCTAATCTTTTTTGGAAATGATGGGATTGAAAAATCGTTTTACGGATAAACTGTAACTTTGTTAGGTTATCTTTTTGGAATTGTGTTGGTCCATTGATCGAAAAACGGCCATAGTCAGAAAAAAAACCAAAAAAACCGAATATTCGAATTTTCTTTTCCTCACTCGGGATTTTTTCTAAACAGTTTGCCAATTCGTTCAGTTGGCTGAGTTGGGACTTTGTAAGATTTGGATCACTTGACCATGAAGATAAAACATCTAAAAAGTAAGTTTTCGATTTTGTATTTTCAGAAGGTAAATCAGATAAATTCCAAGGGTTCTGGCTTGAGTAATAAAACAGTTGGTAGGTGGATCTTTGATTTCCTTTAATGTCTTGTAACAAACGTAACAATAAGGATTTCCTTTTTGACTCAGGCATCTCTGAATATAAGATACGATTGAGTGAAGTTGTGTATTCTCTTTCTTTTCCAAAAAACAATACTTCATGTGATTTATAAAAATTGGAATACACATAAACGGTTTTTTCCCACTCAGTTTGAAGTTCTCTCACCAATTTTAATATTTCAACATTCGAGATTTCCGAATTTAAAATTTCCAGTTTTGGAAAAACAGTAAGATCAAAGATTCTTTTTTTGATATTTTTTTCCGCTGTGGAAAGTTCAGATTTATTTGTTTCGCTACAACGTTTGATTTGTAATAAAGCATCGTAAAATGAAACTAATTTTAATATTTCAGTGAGTTCTCGAATTTCTGAAAATTTACAAGCTTGAAAGTAATATTCATATTCTTCGTTTTCTCTCGATTCAATCTCTTTGATGATTGGAAATTTTTCTTTAGAATATGCTTCTGATTTTAAACTTGGGGAATTTTGAAATTCAGTCCAAATTGTTTCAAAAGAAGGTGCTTTTGTAAACCATTGAGGTAAAAGAGGAGAGGCAAAACATAAGATAACTAAAAAAACTAAATTCCTATGTTTCAAAACCCACTCCTAGTTTTAAATTCATAATACATTTTCTCTTCCGAAGATTCCTCGGAAAAAATTGACTCTAAAATTTCTCTTTTATGCGAATCGTCAAGTAATGCGTGTTTTGTTTCTAAAAATAAAAGCGCATTTTTCCGAAATTCAGGGTGATTGATCTTTTGGATACGAACAACCAAGGGATCTTTTGCATTGGTTCCTTGAATTGGTTCACCCAAAGATTTCTCAAACGTTTGCTCCTTTGACAATGCCTTTGTCTCGGAAGGGATTTTTGGATTTTGTTTTTGTGACTCTTTTGTAAAAATCAAAAAGAAGAGAACGAAAAGTAAACTCAAACTGATACTCAAAACTCGTTTCGGGAGTGGGTTTGGGTCAAAGGTTGAAAATTGAACCAAACTGATGGCAGTGATAATTTCTTTCCCTGATCCTTTCAAAAGATTCTTACGAATTTTCCCTAAACTTTTTTCGGTATTTTTGGATTCCAAAAAATACTTCCAAAAAGAAATTCCAATCTCTTTTGCCAAATTTGTTTCTACTGGGTATAAAAAACCAATTACTTGTTTAGCACCAGCTTTTAGAAAACTTGTTGTAAGACCAGATTGTTCTATGGAATCAAAAGATGAATAACAGCTATTAAAGAATACCAATTCCAAATGGCTAAAAGAACGAGTGGCAATTTCATTTATAGAGATGAATTGATTATCAAGGATTGGAATTCCTTTTTTTTCGGTATGACCTGCATAATGTAAAAATTTCACAGTATTTAATTCTTCAATGAACCGAATTTTAGTTAGGTGATTTTGTTTTAGAATTCTTAATGGTAGTTTTTTTTCAAGCAAAGGGTATAGAGCGGCACATTCTTCGTTCACAGTGTTTTCTAAATTTGTTTTAACTGGATTACAAATGATCAGTGCTGCATTTGTTTTTTTTGAGATTTCTTTTTGGTTTTTTTGGATTCGGATCCCACGTTTAAAATGTTTATCTTGGAAGAGGTAACCCGTCGTTGTCCTTAATATTTCCCAAGGGATGGGCGAAAATTCGGGATCAACAAGGAGTTCAATGTTTCCTCGAAATCCTGGTAAACGCCAGAAGGGAACAGTTTCTCCAAAAACGATTTGTTCTAAACTATCTGATTTTTTACCTAGTTTGTCCAAAAACTCTTCTTTTTTAGGGTTTTGAGAGAGGATCCGATCGACAAAAATCGCCCAATCATTTTGGAATTCTTGCAGCAATTGGCCTGAGAAGGGTGTTGTTTTTTCAACGGTTCCAAACTGGTTTAGTTTCTCTTCCCAAAAACATTCCCCATCAGATATCCCTTGGTTTGAGTATTTGGATATAATACGAATTTTCATTGAGTTTCTAACTTAGTTTTTGGATTAATTGTTTCATCTCGTCTATTAGTAAATTCACATCTTCTAATTTTGTAAAACTACCAGTCGAAATTCGAATTGCCCTAAGTGCTTCTTCTTCCGAATAACCCATGTATAATAATGATTTGGAAGCCTCTCTTGCTCTTGATTTACAAGAACTTCCAGTTGAGACAATCAATCCTTTTTCTTCTAGTCCTAGAAGAAAAAAATCTACTGTTTGGATGGGTAATATGAGAAAAGTTGTATTTGGTAGTCTCTTTTCTGATTTTGCTATAATTTCACATCCAACTGATTCTAAGTTTGTTTCGATACGTGTTTGGAATTCTATTAATCTTTTGTTTTTTTCGTCTAACAGATTTAGTTGGGTTTCTGTCACTTTTTGTAAACAAGAGATGGCAAATGTATTTTCTGTACCGGCCCTATGTTCATTTTCTTGGTTCCCACCACCAAATAACTTAAAGTCTTTGTTGTCTTTCGGTAAATATGAGACAGCCGCACCCATTCCAGCACCAATTTTATGGCCTGAAAAACTATACCCATCAAACAATTGAAATGGGACTGGGATTTTACAAAAGGCTTGCATCAAATCACTGATCAATAATTGGTCATATTGTTTTGTGAGAGCATGAATTTCTTCTACAGGTTGGATCACTCCTGTTTCATTCCCTGCATACAAACAAATGACTGGTTTGGGTTCTTGTTTTAGTAATGTTTGAAGATGGTTTAAGTTGATGGTTCCTGTTTTGTTTGTTTGTAATAAAATTGGTTGAAAGCCGTACGTGCCAAGTGCCGCATATAAACTTGAATGTTCAAACGGCGATACAATCACTGAATTTAGATTTGGATACATCACCCTTAAACTTTGGATGAGTAAATGATTTGCTTCTGTGCCCGTGGAAGAAAAAACGAATTGTTTTTCTTTGTGACCCGTGATTTGGCTTAAATACTTTCTAGTTTGTTCAATTTTACCTTGTTTTTGTAAGGAAAAACGAGTGATACCAGAAGGATTGTAATAACTTTCTAAATACTCACTTAAACACGATTCTAAAATCTCTGGATAAGGTGGGTGAGTTGCATTATAATCAAAATACTTTATATCATTCGTTGAATGGGATTTCATCTGCTTCTTCGTAACGACCGAGCTTTCGAAGAACGGACCGATTTAAGTTATGGTAATTTTTTAAGATATCGTCTTTTTTTCCACCTACACTACGTTCATCTACGTTACGAAGTTTTGGTTTTAATGAATCTAAGATGGTTAAACTTTTGTTATATTCCTTTAGCTTGTAAAGACTTTCTGCTTGTTTTAACTTTGATTCAAATTCATGGACGAGGAGTGCGGGTAAATTGATATCTTCCAATTCGGAAGCAAGTTGGATATTTGATGATTCTTTAAATTCTATACTTGCTTTTTGGTAGTAGGTGTTATCCTCTTTTCCAAGTTGGAAATATAATTCTGCTCTTCTAAACTTAAATTTTAAGTATTCCCTTTCATCAGCACCAACAAAGTATAAAATCCTTTCATAAATATCATCCATCTCCCTTGGTGAAAAATTTTTCATTCCTGTCAGTAAAATTTGTCGGAGTAGGGATTCTAAATAATCATTTGCGGAGACTTCTGAAAAATCACTGCGTTTGATGGAAGACAAAACAACACTTCGTTTTTGGACTGCACTAAGCCCACTCGGTACTTTTTCCAAATCAGCTAGTTTTTTTAAAACATAGGTTTCTGTTTCGACCATATGGGTTTTGTAGGCAAGTAAGATCTCACTCGGTCGGCAACTGGCCCAAGCTACGGATTCTATTTTTTTCGGTGCGATGAGTTCTGGCCCTGAAAACCGGAGAGCCCGTTTGTAATAGTCAAGTGCAGTTAAAACTGCTTCAATATGAGAGTTCCAATATTCTTTTGGATTGGGACCAAGAAGTAATTCTCCTTGAGGTGCCATTCGTTGGAAGAGTGGAGAACCCCAGTCACTTGCCTTTTCTCGCCAAGTCAGTTCTAAAAAATGGTCTTCTACATGTTCTTTGCTACGAAAATACAAACATGCCTTTTCCATGAGTGCAAGATCCAGGGGCAAAATGGTGCCCTTGGTATTTTCTTCTGCCGTAAAAAATTGGTTAATCGTCTGTAGGAAATCGGTGCCACCCTCCCTTCGACCATCAAGTACTGCATCCCCTTTGGCAATGAGCTGGTGCGCAATCCTTGGATTTGGGTAACCAAAAAACGAATTGTAGGTGAGGGTGATTTTGGCAAGGATGGTATCCTTGTTTCTCAGAATCCATGGGAAAGTGATTGCCCACACGATGAGAACAGCCAGAATGTATTTTAAATTTTCTCGGAAGATTTGGTTCAAGGATTGTCCCTGTACCCGATCTTTGCCGGAATCTACTGATGTTTCAAGCAATTAAAACTGTAAACCACCCATTCCTCTTTGTTTTCTTTTGTTTTCTTTCTGTTTCTACGACTCTCGCAGATTCAAAACCAAAATTGAAAGAATGTTCGCTCCTTGAACCAGGAGTTCCTAGCGAATACCTACTTTCCCGCGCCATCCAGGAACAAATCGATGGGTACCAAGCCAACAACCGAAAAAAGACAACGGAAGCCAAACTTTCATTTGAAACATCGGTTTCTTTTTTGGACAAATACCATGAGTGCCAAAAAGAAAAAGGCAAAGGTCCAACAGCACAAACGGCAGAAATCCAAGCGCAAAATTATTTGGAATTAACCAATACGAACAAGGCTTGGGAATGGTCTGAAATCGCAAAACAGAACTCGAAAGAAGTCACAAAAGAGATTGTGATTTTACAAATGAGAATCCGGTTGCGGGAACAAGATCTAGGTAAGGCAACTGATGTTTTAGAACATGACTTGGTTTCCTTTCCGAATGACCCAGATTTTTTATACTTACTTGGGAATTTGTATTTTGAAAGGAAAATGTGGAACCAGTCTCTCTTATATTATACTGCACTTTCCTTTGTAATAGAGAGGCGAGACAATCACTCCAAATATAAAAACATCACTTCCAAGTCACTTGGTGAATTAAATTATAAACTTGATTACCCAAAAATTGCAATCAAACGTTATAACGAATACAATTCAGCCATTAAAAATGATATGGAAGTTTTATTTCGATTAGCACAAATCTATTTTGTGTTAGGCGATTTTAAGATGTCCAAACATTATTTGGAACAAATCCGAGAAAAAAATTCTAGAGATCTTGATGCCTCACATATGTTAGCTGAAATTATTTTTTTAGATGCTCGCGATTTGGCTCCACAGTTTTTTTTGACTTTAAAAAACGAAAAAAAAATCCCCAAAGACGGAATCATTCCTTTATTATACCAATTGGTAAATGGAACAACTTTTGGTTTGGATGAAAAACTACGTATCTTCATCAAAGCAAACCCTGGAAGACTCTCCCCCCGTGTAGCACTTTTAGAATTAGCTGAAAAAAATAATGATCCAGATTACGAACAATTAAATGCAGAAACTGCTCAATATGCATATGAATATCGTCAATATGTACTTGCAGAAAAAATCTTAAGGCGGGGAATGAATCGCCTCAAAGAAAACCAAACGGAACAAAGAGTCAACTATCTTGAAAAAATATCTTCATGCCAAGAGATGTTTGGGCAATGGAACCACTCCATCCTAACAACGAAAGAAGCGATAACTTTAAGTTCTGATTTGGAAAAAAAATTCCGATTGAGGTTTCGTTTGGCTTATTTGTATCTTCAGGGAAATTTAAAAAAGGAACATGTTTCCGTGGGAATCCTTACAGATACGATTAACGAAAATCCAAATCCAACACATTATTATTTGAGAGGATTGGCATACTTCCAATTAGAAAAATACAAAGAAAGTATTCATGATTATTCTGAAGCCATTCGTATGGAACCAAACAATCCAAATTTGTATTTTTACAGAGCTTCTGCTTTTGATAAGTTAAAACAATTTTCGGAAACTGAATCTGATCTTAAAAAAACAATTTCACTCAATCCAAATGCTTCCAATGCAATGAATTATTTGGGGTATTTGTATGCGGAAAAAAACATACACCCGGAAGAAGCAAAACAATTATTAAACCAAGCAATATCATTAGAACCCGACAATCCTGCTTACCAAGATAGTTTAGGATGGGTGCATTATCGTAAAAAAGATTACAACTTGGCTTTGTTACATTTGAATTTTGCGGCTTCCCTTGCTTTGGAACGTGGATTTGAAGATCCGGTCATATATGAACATCTGGGTGATGTATATTTAGCAAAAAACGATCCTGTGAATGCAGTCCAATTTTATAAACTTTCGCTTTCAAAAGACAAACAAACGTCTAACAAGGACTTGGTTTCCAAAATCAAAAGAGTCCAAAAGGAAATATCTGAATGATGGTTCGTGTCGTAATTTTTGTTTTCATTTTATTTTTTGGTTCGTGCCAATCTACAGAGGTTGAAGATCCAAATTTTTTAGGAAAGGCGGAAGGTAAATATTTACCAGCAAAGGATACTTCTTCCCAAACATTTTTAAAACAAGTTTTAGATAAAAATCCAGATTTTCCGAGTTTTAAATCTGATTTCTCAATGCAAATCCAAACCTTTGTTCCCAAAAAGGATAATGTTTACTTAGATGGGAAGGTTTACTTTTCAAAAGAAACAAAACAAGTGAAAATCCAATTGATGGATAGTTTTTTTGGAATGGTATTTTCGGAACTCATTGCAAACGCCGATCAAATCCAACTGAAACCAACCAGCACAAAAGAAATCCAAACTCTTCCTATGGGTGATATCCTCATCCAAGATCCAAACTCAGGCAAAAAATATACAATTCCCTTTCCTGTGATTTATTCTTACCTAACAGGAAATTATATAAACGAAATCCAAAACCAAAAAGCTAGGTTTAATACAAATGATTCTCGTGTCTATCTCACAAAACAAGATGGTGAATATGAATATTTTTTTACAGAAGGGAATTTGGATCGATTAGAGTTAACGAGTGGTAAACGTGGATTAAAGGCCATTGCAATTGTCAAATCCAATCAAAAACAAACGCATCCTCCCAAAGAAATCACAACAAAAGTGGTAAGTCTTGATACTGAAAAAGAAAATGTCCTCATCCAAATCAAATTGAAAAAATCACAAATCACCGAAGTATCCTCACAAGTATTTCGATTCTAAGAGATGAAACTTCGTTTTTTCTTTTTAGTATTTTTTTTCCCGATCCTTGTTTTTGCTTTGGATCTTCCTGAAATACAAGAAGAACCACTCGAATTACCTAAATCATTTTTCTACCAATTTCAAACGGAAACTGGCGAATCAATTTCGTATCCAAGTTCAACAAAACTCTGGTTCGGTGGGGATGTAATGTTCAATTGGGGTGTCCGCGATTCTATGCGTTCAGAGGATGTGTTTTTTCCTTTTCGAAGTTTTTTTCAATTCCTAGATCAATTTGACTTTCGTTTCATCAATTTAGAAACTCCTATTTTACACAAAACACCCACTGCTGACCAAAGAAAATCCTATGTTTTTTATGGAGAACGAAGGGACTTAACCGTTTTACGTTCATTAGGTATTGATGGGGTATTTCTCGGGAATAACCATACAATGGATTTTGGTGAAAATGGTCTCTTTGAAACCTTAAACCTCTTAGATGAATTTAAAATCTTACATACAGGCGCCGGAAAAAATACAGACCATGCCTTACAACCTATACTTGTAAAAAAAGGGAATACCGAGTTTCGATTGTTTTCTTTTTCGGATACGGGCGAAACTCGGCTTTTTTCGGGAACTAATTCACCAGGAGCAGCTTACTTCCGGGTTGCCACTGCAGAAAAGCTCATCAAAAAAACAAAACCAAATCAAGTGAATATCTTATCTGTACATTGGGGAGTGGAATACAACCCAACACCAATGGATACGGAACGAAACGCAGCAAAATATTTAATTAATGCCGGTTATAAAGTAATCATCGGACACCACCCTCATGTTCCTCAAGGGATTGAAGTGTTTCCAAAAGGCATTGTTGTGTATTCACTTGGGAATTTTTTCTTCGGCTCTAAAAACCAATATTTAAAACACAATATATCGATAGTTACACATTTTGACGGCGACAAACTGTTGTTTGTGGAAGTGATCCCTGTGTTTGGCAAACACCAAAGTTTACCTGGAGATCATTATTTTTTCCCACTAGGACCAAAAGAAGCTGAAAGTTTTTTAAAGGAGTATGCAATCCTTTGTAAACAACTCGGAACTGATTTGGTGATTTCAGGGGGAAGGGGTTATGTTTTTTTTGAAAAGGAACTAAAGGCCAAACTAAAACCGTAGTGAAACCAACTGCAAACAAGACCCAGAGCAAAAAAAGGAAAACTGAGTTCGAGTAAATTGGTTCGAATGATGGAAAACATCTGAAGAAAGAATCCAGTAAAAAATAGGAGTGCTGCGCTTCGAAGGATCCAACCTTTTTCGTATAACCAAAAATAAACAGAAACAATTGCTACATAAGAAAACAAACAAAACCATTTGAGTTGTGAAGTGGGTTTTAAGTATTCCAATGAAGGTGTCATTTCTTCTACTGTTTTGGCATCTAACACATTCAAAATCAGAATATTTTCGATGAGGTCTGCAAACCCTGCTATTACAAGTAGTAGGATCATACCCATAAAAATTTTCAAAAAAATGGGTCGAACTTTACGCCCCGCATAATGACCAGTATACGTTAAAAAAGCTAGGTAACAAAAAATAAATCCAAAATCCAAATAATGCACGCGACGGTATTCGGTTGACAAATGGAAAAATTCAATTGTATCAGGAATCCCAATTAGGTCTTGGACATGTTTCGGAGTTTCGGCCATTTCGAGGCCGAGCAGGGTGGATTCAAATCCGGAATGGTTATCGAGTGCGGGTTCTTTTGGGGTGATATGGTTTAGAAAACCAGCATACAGAGCTAAAAATAGACCAAGGCCAAGGCCCCAAACTTCAGGAAAATTTGATTTTTCACCCATAAAAATGTTAGAAATTCCATAGAATTAGATGGGATTCAGAGCTCCAAGAAGAAATTCCATTGACCCTAGGCCCTAATGGCAAAACCCTAGTGGAAACTAACAAATTCTTCTACCTACAAGTGTTTCTATGTAGGTATACCCATAGGAGAAATATGAGAAACTACGAAATCACGAATATTCTTCGTGAAGGGAATGTAGAAGAGACGAAGTCTGCCGTTAAAGAACTTCTCTCCAAATACAACTTCACGATCCAAGGCGAAGAGGATTGGGGTTCTAAAAGACTCTGGCATCCCGTTGGACAAGACGAACAAGGCCATTTTACACTCATTAAGTGTTCTGGATCTCCAGCCGAAGTTGCAAAGATTGAACATGAGTTCAAACTCAATGCGAACATTTTAAAAACCCTCGTAATTAGGGCAAATGGCTAACGATCTAAACAAAGTACTACTCATCGGTCGAATGACACGTGATCCGGAATTTAAGTCGGTGAACGGAAGTTCTGTTGTCAATTTTTCAATTGCGAATAACAGAGTTTATGTGACGAACGGCGAAAAAAAAGAGGAAACTCATTATTTCGACTGCGTTGCATGGGGCCGACTTGCTGACATTTTAAAACAATATGCAGGCAAGGGTAAACAAGTAGCAATCGAAGGTAGACTCCAACAACAGTCATGGGAAACTCCTGAAGGCAAAAAAGCCTCGAAAATCCGCGTTTATGTCGAGACCGCACAGTTATTGGGTGGGCAAGGACAAGGTGGAGGATCCGGAGACCGTTCTGACAGTTCCAATTCTTATGATTCCGGCGTAAGTAGTGGTTATGATGATTATCCAGCCGGTGATGACGACATTCCTTTTTGATAGGTGATGACAATGAGCGAAACGACAAATATTGATGATACAAGAGTAGATTCCCGTGACAGTATGGACGGGATGGATGACGACGAAAAAGGTGGTTTCCGTGGTAAAGACGGAGAAGGTAAGTTCGGTCGTAAAAATGCAAAATACAAAAAGAAAGTATGTAAGTTCTGCGCTGACAAAGCGTTACTTGCAGGACTTGATTACAAACGAGTTGATATCTTAGAAAGATTTGTGACCAACAGAGGTAAAATCATTCCAAGAAGGATCACAGGAACATGTGGCAAACACCAAAGAGCCCTTGCTCGTGAAATCAGAAAATCCAGATCCATCGGCTTATTGCCGTTTAAAGTTCTGTAGGAGTTACGGATGAAAGTTGTATTACAAAAAGACGTATTAAATCTTGGTGATGCTGGGGATGTAAAAGAAGTTGCTGATGGTTATGCTCGTAACTTTCTCATTCCAAGAAGACTTGCAGTACGTGCAAACGATGGTAACACCAAAGCTGCAATCCACCAAAAAAGACTTGCTGATCTAAAACGCGAAAAACGTGTAAAAGTGATGAAAGATCTTTCTTCTTCGATTGATGGTAAAACATACGAAGTGAAAGTAAAAGTGGGTGAGAACGACAAACTTTTTGGTTCTGTAACAGCGAATGATATTGCTCTCGCAATTAAAAACACTGGAGTAGAACTCGACAAACGTAAACTAGAGTTAGGTGAACCAATTAAGTCAGTTGGTGAATTTAAAATCAAAGTTCGTTTGGCTGAAGGTGTTGTACCTCAAATCGTAGTTAAAGTCGTCGGCCAAGCATAGTCTTACACTTACGCTTTTTCGATGAATTCTAACCCCCTTCAGGAGATAGAGTCTGAGAAGAACTTAATCGGTTACCTACTCATGAGAGGGGTAGCCGGGCAGGAAGACTTAGGTCTTAGCCCAGATGACTTTTATATGGATACCCATAGACGAGTTTTTGAGGCTGTCACGGATCTTATCAATGAAGGGACAAACATTGACCTAGTAACGGTCACAAACCAAATGCGGGAAAAACGTCTTTTTAAAGATGAATCCCGCGACCTGGAATACATCACATCTCTCTACAAAGACACTGTCCCCTTTCAACCGTTAGACTATTATGTTCGTCGAGTGAAACGTGTTTCGGACAGGCGTAAGTATGTAGAAGCATTAAGCCAAGCGATTGATAAAGTCAAAATTGAACCTGGCGAAAACGATTCTGTTTTTAGTCTTGTGGAACAATCGCTTATGGATATCTCCCGCCAAGAGAGATCCAAAGGATTACGAAAGGTCAAAGATGATGCCAATGCACTCATTGATTATATCAAAAATGTCGTGGCAGCAAGCCAAAATGGTACGGGTGGGATCAATGGTTTAAAAACCCATTTTACAGGTCTTGATATGGCAACCACAGGCCTTAAGTCTCACGAACTTATGATCCTTGCCGCGCGTCCTGGTAACGGAAAAACAACCTTTGCCCTCAACATTGCTGCCAACGCAGCTTTGAAAGAGCGTAAAACGGTAGTTATCTTTTCACTGGAGATGAGTCGGATCGAACTCCTTTTGAAACTCATCAGTGCCGATGCAAGGATTGATTCCTATGCATTAAAAGCCGGGACGTTGACATCAGCTCAGATGTCACAACTCAAAGACAGTATTGGTAATATTACATCGGCAAGTTTGTACATAGATGATTCAGGATATTTGACAATCCAAGAGTTTTCGGCAAGACTCAGACAACTTCGGACCACAGAAGAAATCGGACTTGTGATAGTGGATTATTTACAGCTGATGAGTGATCCAAAAGCAGCTATGGGTGGGCGTCAGCAAGAAGTTGCCAATATTTCGAGAGGACTCAAACAAATGGCACGTGAAGTGGGTTGCCCAATTATCGCCCTATCACAGATGAACCGTTCCATTGAAAACCGCTCCAAAGACCAAAGGCCACAACTTTCCGACTTACGGGAGTCAGGTGCCATTGAGCAGGATGCGGACATTGTATGTTTTATATATCGGGAAGAAATGGTGAAACCTCCCGAAGAGCTTGACCCAAACAAAAGGGGAATGGCTGAGATCATCATCGCCAAAAACAGAGCGGGAGCAACGGCCGATTTTCCATTGATGTTCAATCCGAAAATCAGTCGTTTCGATAACGTTCCATTATAAGAGGTTTTCAATTGAATCACTGGGTAACATCAGAATACAAAAATAGAATTAGCGCCACAAATGTCTCAGATGCATCTGTTGGAAATACATTATTCCTTTCGGGCTGGGCCTTTCGTTACCGCGACCAAGGAGGTGTGATTTTTATCGACCTTCGTGATCGTTCTGGAATTTTACAAATTGTTGCAAGGAAAGAAATCCTTGGAGATGATTTTTCCAAAGTCGAAAAAATTCGATCTGAATATGTGATTGCAGTAAAGGGAAAACTAGCTCTAAGAGATGCTGAATCCGTCAATCCGAAGATGGAAACCGGCAAATACGAGTTAATTGCCGAATCTGTTGAAATCTTAAATACATCCAAAACTCCTCCTTTCACTTTAGATGAATTTGATCCATCTGGTGAAGAAATCCGTTTGAAATATCGTTATCTTGATATGCGTAGGGAAGAACTTAGGGATCGTTTGGTTTTACGTCACAAACTAACATTTGCTTTGCGAGAGTATTTGGATAGTAAATCCTTTTTAGAAATTGAAACTCCCATTTTAAATAAATCCACACCGGAAGGAGCAAGGGATTTTTTAGTACCATCTCGTTTGAATGCAGGTGAGTTTTATGCATTACCACAATCACCTCAACTTTTCAAACAAATCCTGATGATTGGTGGGATGGAACGATACTTCCAAATCGTTAAATGTTTTCGGGATGAAGACTTACGTGCTGACCGCCAACCTGAATTCACACAACTCGATATGGAGTTTTCTTTTGTCACAGAAGAAGACATTCGTCGTGAAATTGAATCCATGTGGGCCTTTGCTTTAAAGAAGGTGTTCCAATTAGAAGTGAATGCTCCCTTTATGACCATGCCTTACCATGTCGCGATGGAAGAATATGGTTCCGACAAACCTGATATCCGTTTTGGAATGAAACTTGTGAATGTTTCGGATCATGTGAAGTCTTGTGATTTCCAAGTATTTACTGGTGCCATTGCCAGTGGTGGAGTTGTAAAAGCCATTTGTGTACCTGGTGGCTCGACAATTTCAAGAAAAGAAATCGAAGACCTCACTGCATGGCTTTCCCGTGACTTCCGTGCCAAAGGCCTTGCTTATATGAAACACGGAGTTAATGGTCTTGAATCTACCATCACCAAACGTTTTTCACCAGAAGCACTTGAGGCAATTGCAAAAGCAGTCGGATCCAAGGAAGGGGATATGGTATTCTTTGGAGCAGATACATCAAAAATTGTAAATGCTTCTCTCGGTGCCTTACGTTTGAAATTATCTGAAAAGTATGATCCACCTAAAGTTCCATTTAGTTTTCATTGGGTAGTTGACTTTCCTATGTTTGAATTGGATGAAACAACCAAATCATGGACATTCCTTCACCATCCATTTACCTCTCCGAAAGAAGAAGACTTTCAGAAACTAAGGGATTGGAAGGCAGGGAAAGAAGTTGACCTTTCGTCAATTGGTGCGAAAGCTTATGACTTGGTTCTCAATGGAACAGAAATTGGTGGTGGTTCAATTCGGATCCACAACCCAGAAATACAAAGTCTTGTTTTGGAAGCCATTGGGATTGGGGAAGAAGATGCCAAATCCAAATTTGGATTCTTACTGGATGCACTTTCTTTTGGTGCACCTCCACATGGGGGGATTGCCTTTGGTGTGGATCGGATCATGATGTTACTCACTGGTGGAACTTCTATCCGTGATGTGATTGCTTTCCCAAAAACACAAAAAGGAACTTGTATGATGAGCGAAGCACCAGGTCCTGTGGAAGCAAAACAATTAGAAGAATTAAAACTCAGGGTAGTCACTATTTAATATGGATGAAAGTTTTACATTTCAGGAAGAATCCCTCTACCAAACTGTATGTGGGATTAGTGACAGCAAACTCCCGTTATGGGAAAGTCGACTGAGTGTAAAACTCATCCCCCGTGGTAAATCCCTGATTATCCAAGGGAGTCCTGACCAAGTGCAAGTGGCACTTGATACCTTTCAAAAAGTAGAAGAAAATTTCAAACGTAGACCAGACAAGTCTGAATATTCTTTTTTTGATATCGATTATTTGGTAAACAAAGTAAAAGACTCTAGCGGTGGATGGCCAACACCTGGTTCTCCCGATTTCCAAAAGGAAGGAGAAACTTGGACTCCAAAAGATAAAATTTTTGTCACCTTCAAAGGAAAACCCATTTTCCCTCGCACAAAAAACCAAGAAAGTTTTGTCGATAGCCTTCATAAAAACTACATCACCATCGCGATGGGACCTGCGGGAACGGGGAAAACATTTTTGTCCATTGCCACGGCATGCCGGATGATGCAAACGGGAGAAGTGGATAGGTTAATCCTCACAAGGCCTGCTGTGGAAGCGGGGGAAAACTTAGGTTTTTTACCTGGAGACTTAACACAAAAAGTAAACCCATACCTTCGTCCCATCTACGATGCGTTACACGAGTGTATCGGATTTGAAAAAACGAGTGAATATTTACAAGTGGGAAAAATTGAAATTGCCCCCATTGCTTTTATGCGAGGCCGAACACTTTCCCATTCCTTTATCATCTTAGATGAAGCCCAGAACTGCACATTGCCACAATTAAAAATGTTTCTCACTCGTTTTGGGAAAAATTCCAAAATGGCAATTTCTGGAGATGCCACTCAAATTGATCTTGCCCATGGTCGTTCAGGACTGGAAAAAACAGTTTACACTCTTAGAAATTTGAATGGAATAGAGACAATATTTTTCGGAAGGGAAGACATTACACGTCACCCGATTGTAGAATCGATTGTCCGACGTTTCGAAGAAAACGAAAGTCTATTTAATAAAAAACCATGAAAGTTTTCTTTGATTCTTCAATGACAAGTGTGACTGACTTTTTAACAAAAGTTAGGCCAGTTTCTGTGGTTCGAAATATCCAAATCATTTTGGTCTTTCTCACTTTGTTGTTTGTTACTTATGTCCTTTCGATTCCTTTTTTTGGGCAATCCAAAGTGAACACAGACCCTGATGGACTTTTTTCCGAAGGGAAAATTGCACCGGAAACCATCCAATCAGTCAAAGAATTTTCATACGAAGACATCGATAAAACAAATTTAGAAAAACAAAAAGCTAAATCAAACGTACCGTATGCTTTTGACAAAGACTTTGGTGTGCTTGCGTCTGGCATTGATACCAATTTATCAGAAGACTTAGAAATCTTACGAATTTTAATCCAAGAAGGAAAATCAAATCCGGCAACGGTTAAGGATCGAATTCCGAGATGGCGAAATCGTACTAATGAAGAAATCCAAGCAATATTGGATTATCCAAAAAAAGAAAAATTAAAAAACTTTATCCAACAATACACGAATCTAATCTTTTCTAAATACTGTATCGTAAAAGAAGACCTACCTTTTGCCAAAGAATTGGACAAAGCAGGTGCAAAAATTCGTAATATCGGAACCCAGGACCACACGACCATCATCGATGGAAATTTGGTCATCCCAAGGTCTCAAATTTATAAAGACGGACCTGTTACTGCCGTATTATCTAAGTTAGCGTCAGAAAAATTACCGAATGTATCTGATTCACTCCTAAAAGCCGTTTCAAGGATCGGATTGTATTATGTGTATTCTTATCCTGCATGCAATTACAATCCTGAGGAAACAGAAAATTCTAGATTAAAGGCTGCGAATGCAGTTTCAGTTCAAAAAAGTAGAATCCAAGCCAATGAAATCATTATAAGGGCAGGCGATGTCATCACTCCTGAAGTAAAGTTAAAACTGGATATGATGAATTTGTATGCTACGAGAGCAAACCTTGCTTCTATCGTATCTATTTTTCTCACACAATGTGTTCTCATCGTGATTGTCGGTTTTTATTTGATCCGTTACCGGCCAAATCGATTGAACGACCTTTCGAGTAACCTTATTATCTTTTTTACATTATGGATTGTCATTGCTTCGATTTATTTACTATCAAAAGTATTTTATGCAACTGACAGTGATTTGTCAGGAGTATATTATTTTGGAATGTTTGTTCCAGTGGGGATGCTCTGTTTATTGCTCGGTTTTGTATATGACGAACAACTCTCCATTGCGATTGGATTCTTTTTAGCATTTGCTGTATTTTTTGCCTCTAGATACAATCCAACTTCGTTTATGTTGGCCTTTACTGTTGCAGTGATGAGCTCCATTTACGGACGTAGGTTACTCAAACGTATCGATTTTTTAAAGGCCGGATTTTTATTAACGTTTGTCCAAATCCTAGTGACAACGGCTGGGTATTTATTTGATGGTAGGGAGTTTTTTGTATCGAGCGGTGCTGGTTTTTTTAAAGATTTAACCAATTCCAATTTATTTAGAATTACGGTGATGTGTTTTGTGAATGGGTTTGCAAGTGCAACAGCGGTTCAGTTCTTACTCCCACTGTATGAATATATATTCAATATCCCCACTCGATTTAAATTGATAGAACTTGCTGATACAGGGCATCCTTTGTTACAACAACTTCTAACGAAGGCACCTTCTACTTACACACACACATTTATGGTCGCAGCACTTTCGGAACGGGCAGCACAGAATTTAAATTTAGATCGTCTACTTGTGAGAGTTGGTGTGTATTTCCATGACATCGGAAAAATTCCAAATGCCGGTTTTTTTGTGGAAAACCAACATTTGATTCCAAAACCAGAGCATATTGATAAAAATAACCCTGCCCTTGCGGCAAAAACTGTCATCGATCACGTGTTAGATGGAATTGAGATGGCAAAAAAAGCAAGGCTTCCTAGGGAAATTATCAGTTTTATACCGGAACACCATGGAACCTCCACTATGGCATTCTTTTATCATAAAGCATTACAAGAGATATCGAGTAGTGCACGTAAAAATATCAACAAAAAGGACTTTCAATACCCGGGTCCAAAACCACAAAGTAAAGAAACTGCCATTGTCATGATTGCAGATTCTTTAGAAGCCGCCTCTCGTTCATTAGATGAGGTCTCCCCTGAAAGTTTAGATGATCTGATACGTAAAATCATTAATTCGAAACTTGCAGAAAATCAATTGGATGAAAGTGGTTTAACGATTGGTGATTTAGAAATCATCAAATCGAGTTTTAAAGAAGTATTACTTTCGAGTCTTCACCAAAGACCAAAATACCCAAAACCAGAAGACACAAAAGCATTAGAATCTGCGAACAGTAAAAAGTCTAAACCATGAATCCATCCCTATTGGTTTCCACTCATTGGAATGATGAAACAGGTGAGTCTGAAATTATTTCAAATTTAGTGATAAAAAATTGTGAAAAAATTATACAATATCTTGCACCTAATTTTTTACAAGAATTAGAACTTTCCATTTTACTCGTTAGTGATTCTCAAATGAAGACAATCAATGGGGAAAGGCGAGGCAAAGAAAAAACAACTGATGTATTATCTTTTCCATTGTATTCAGAATTTCCACAAGTTCCTGTTCAGATTTTGGGAGAAGTGGTGATTTCAATGGACACATGCAGGCAACAGTCAATTGAAATTGGACATTCCGTTATTGATGAATTTTATCGCTTGTTAGTGCATGGGATTTTACATCTTTTTGGATACGATCATGAAACAAATGAAAAAGATGCAAAACTGATGCGACAGATGGAAGATGAATGTTTGGATTTGGTTTTTACAACGTAAATGGCCATTCGAAAAGAAACTGGAATCATTATCCAAAGTAAAGACATAGGTGATAGTGACCGACTGATCAGTCTTGCAGGTGAATCTCAGGTAAGGATGAATTTTATCAGCAAAGGGATTCGTAAATCGAAACGCAGAGCGATTATCTCTACCGAGATTGGTTGTATGGTGGAAGTAGATTATTATGACCAATCTGAGAAGGACTGGAAATCGACAAAGGAAATCCACCTAATCAATCGATACGATGAACTTAAAAAAGATTACATAGGCACGTTGTTTGTCTTGTATATCACTGAACTTACTTCTTATTTATACCCAGAAGGTGAGAGTCATCCGTTTTTATACCAACTGCTTTCAGGGAGTTTGGAAACTTCGAATACCAATGGTTTTCGAAAGGAAATTTTGCCATTTTTTAAATTAAGAGCTCTCACACATATGGGGCATTTTCCTTCTGAGTTTTATTGTTTTACCTGTGGAGAAGAAATTCTTTCGAAAAAAAAAGCTTATTTTTCTGTTGATTCACGAGAATTTTTATGTTCTGACTGCCACCCAATCCCGAAAGATCATTTGCCTGTTTTAAAACTATTTCACATTATGTTATCTAAGAAATTTTCGAATGTACTAAGTGTCTATCCAAGAGAGACTGAATACAAAGAAGGGGATTTGATTCTTAACCAGTTTTTGCGTTCGTTGTTTGGAAAAGAACTAAAATCATATTTTGAATTTTATAAAACAATTGGGGATTTATGAATTTTATCATTAAAACCATTTTGCTACTGATGACTTTTTCTGTGTTTCTTGCCGTATTTCAATTGTTATTAAAATCTGAGACAATCAAAAACCAAACTCCAATTGCCACAACCAAATCAAAAAAAGATATGTTCTCTGCGGTCCTACGGGACAACCAAGAATCGATTCCTAATTTTGTATCCCGTTTCAAAGTGAAAAGTTTTGAACTATGGGAAAATGCAGATAAATTAAAAATGGAAATAAAATACTAAAATGAAAGCCAACCAATTATTAAAAAATTTAGTTTTAAAAGAACTAGAAACTGCAGTCTCAATTTATATTTCTAAATTAAATTTAAATCTTCCATTATCTGATTTTAAGATACGGATTGAATATTCGAGGGATGAGAAGTTTGGAGATTATTCAACTCCATTTGCCTTAGAAAACAAGAATGTATTCAAATTGAATCCAAAAGAAATTGCAGAAGGATTACTTGCCGAGATCAAAAATGACACTCTATTTGAATTTGTAACGTTTTCTCCTCCAGGTTTTATCAATTTCCGTATTCGTTCCTACTTTCTTTTCCAGTATACAAACCAAGTCATGTCTCCAGTCGTATCCTTTGCCAAAACTGAAATTACCGAGTCAATACTGCTTGAATTTGTTTCAGCGAACCCGACTGGGCCAATGAATATTGTATCTGCTCGTTCAGCAGCCTACGGTGATGCGCTTGGAAATTTACTTTCAAGTTTAGGTCATTCTGTGAAACGAGAGTTTTATGTGAACGATTATGGAAACCAAGTGTATTTACTTGGTGTTGCAGTCCTTTTGCGTATATTTGAATCAAAAGGTGAAACTATTACCTTCCAAGAGGAAGAGTCAAATGAGTCTATTTTTTCTCTGATTGAAAAAAGGATTTTACCAAAAGAAAGTTACCGTGGTGAATACATTAAAGATATCGCAAGTGAATTGTTAAGTGATTCTTCTCTTTCAAAAAAAGTAGGAGATTGGATTCAAAATCAAAATTGGGAAGATTGTGTCCAATTTTTAGCGAAATACGCAGTGAACTACAACTTAAGTCGGCAGAAAGAAGACTTGCAGTTGTTTGGCGTAGCTTTTGATCAATTTTATAGTGAAAGAAGTTTACACGATGCCGGTGAAGTGGAAAAAGTACCCTCCTTATTAAGAAAAGAAGATGTTACCACCATCGATGGGAAACTCCACTTTTTATCTACAAATTATGGTGACGATAAAGACAGAGTGATTCGAAGAGAAGATGGTCGGCCAACATACTTAATGGCAGACATTGCCTATCATTTTGATAAGTACAAAAGAGGATTTACCAAGCTCATTGATATCTGGGGGCCAGACCATTACGGATACATTGCTCGATTGAAAGGTGCAGTGGAGTCTTTTGGGAAATCTAAAGATAGTTTTTTAGTTTTGATTGCTCAACAGGTGAATCTGATTGAAAACAAAGAAAAGGTAAAGATGAGTAAACGATTGGGAATTTTCCAAACGATGAGAGATTTACTAGCATATCTTGGCAAAAATGGAAAAGATGTGGGTCGATATTTTTTCCTTATGAGAAGTTCCGATGCACCACTTGATTTTGATTTGGATTTGGCAAAAGATGAATCCGATAAAAATCCAGTGTTTTATATCCAATATGCACATGCAAGGATCTGTTCCATTTTTCGAGAATTACAAATTTCTATCAATGAATGGAAGTTACTTACAAACATAAAAGCAAACATGTTCGAATCGGAAGAACGTTTGCGACTATTATTCTGGGTTGCCCGTTTCCAAGAAGAAGTATATGATACGGCAACAAATCTCGAACCTCATCGCCTAACCAATTATTTACAATCACTTAGCAAAGCTTTTACTAAATTTTATTCGCATAAAGACAATCGAATTAAAGATAAACAAGGCGACGAAAGGGATCAATTATTGTTACTCATTTTGTATACCAAATTAGCTCTTTCGTCTGGGTTAGAACTACTCGGAATCTCGGCTCCAGAAAAAATGTCAAAAGAAGAAGTGTAAAAATTTTGTCTCCTTATATTGTCATTATATCAACTGGTTCTGAACTTACAGCGGGAAGGAGTGTGGATACAAACTCTGGTTGGATATCCAATCAATTGTTTGAATTGGGTTGGAAGGTAAAAAAGTTTGTCACTTTGCCTGATGACCCTAATTTAATTTTTTCTGAATTACAATCCTTACAAAATCTTTCCAAGGAAATTCCTGTCCTTGTGATTATGACAGGAGGGCTTGGACCCACTGAAGACGATTACACTTTGGAAACAGTTTTAAAATTAACTGGTAAAACATCATATTCCGTTGAAAAAGCAAAACTTCGGCTTGTGAAAATATATGAAGCCCGAGGGAAAGAATATAAGGACATCCTTCCAAATGTATTTCGCCAAACTTTTGTTCCAGAAGGTTGCAAAACTTTAGATAATTCTGTCGGTATTGCAGTAGGGTTTATCGAAAATATCGGTGAAAATTCTTATTTAGTTTGTATGCCTGGTGTTCCATCCGAGATGACGGAGATGTTCAAACGCCGTTTAGTACCTGAATTAAAAAAACTATACCCTCGTGAAAACTTATTACAAAAAACGAAATGGTTGTGGAATATCGGTGAATCTTTATTCCAAAACGATTTCATTGAACCAAATCGAAACGAGTTTTTTAAGGATGCAGAATGGGGAGTTACTGCAAATAGAGGATACATCAAATGTATTTTTCAATCTACTAATGAAGAATTGCTGACAACCATCATCAGTCGCTTAGAAAGACAATATCCCAAAATTATATCAGATGATGTATTTCAATTTGTTCACGAACAATTGTTAAAAGAAAAGTATACTATCTCCGTTGTTGAAAGTTGTACTGGTGGTTTGCTTGGAAAAAAACTTACGGAACAAGCAGGTTCGAGTGCTTATTTTATGGGAGGTTTTTTGACTTATTCAAACAAATTAAAATCAAAGTTACTCGAAATCCCAATAGAAACAATCGAAACTTATGGTGCAGTAAGTGATGAAATTGCAAGGGTTATGGTGGATGGACTTTGTCAAAAAACAGGTACGGACTATGGTATTTCGATAACAGGAATCGCTGGACCTCTTGGCGGAAGCGATACAAAACCTGTTGGTACTGTTTTTATTGGGATAAAAGATCCAATAGGAAAAACCATAGTGCACCATTATGTATTCCCAGGGAACAGGGAGTCTATTCGCGAAAACGCAAGTAATACAGCATTGTTTTTAATTTACCAATCACTAAAGGGTAAGGATGTATAAAATATGTTTCAAAACATTTTGTATTCAGTTGGTTTTTTTGTTTTATTTTATTTTAGTTGGGATGTTGATCTAAGATTCGTTCCAAATATTCGGGAGACTTGGATTTGGAATTTGGAAGGTAAGTTTGGAACAAATCCTCCCAAAATTGGTGAAGACCCACTAAAGTCTTTGAATGGCTACAAATACAACCAACAATTTTATTCATTTAAATCTAGTTCAAAACCAACAATTGATCCTAAGTATTTGGTAGATTTTCCTCTTTTGGGGAATGGATATTTGTTATATGAAAAAATTGGTGATGAAGTGAATTTTTATTCAGATAGTAGTGAGTTGTATTGGAAAAAACCAATCAATTCTTATCCGAGGAGTGGATATTTTGCGTCACCAGTTTTATATTTATCGGGAGATAATAATACTGTTTTTTTACTTGATGAAAGTGGTAATCGTATCGGAAAACAAGAGTTAAATGGCCGATTTTTAACTGACTACCAGTTTGATATTGGAAATAAAGGTGTGGTTGTTTTGTTTTCGGGTGGGGAAATTTATCGATTGGATGAAAAAGCAAATTTAATCTTTGGATTTGATCTATCGAAAGATAAACCAAATTCTTTTTTTAAATCTGTTTCATTGTCCCCAAATGGAAAACTCGCTTCTATACACTATTCCATTGATGATAAAGATTGGATTTTGGTTTTGGATGAAGTTGGGGAAGTTGTCAATGAATTTCCACTCACAAAGTTTTATCCTCACCAATTGTATTTTGCCACTGGAAATAATGGCCAGATTTTTTTGCAAACTCCTGAGGCTTTGTATTTTTATAAAAAAGGAAGTTTAGTCTGGGAAAAAAGTAAATCCAAACAAACTGGAGTTTACCAATCCATTTATGCCAGCAATTCTTTTATGGTGGCAGCTGTTGATTCTGAAATATTGTTTTATAATGAAATAGGGGATTTGATTCGAAAAAAAAGGATTTCACCTTCTGAGTTCCCAGTTCGATTTTTCCCAGGTAAATCGGATTCCGTATTTTATATGGAAACAAAAACTGATTTAGTGCAGTTCCAAAATTTATAAGTTTTAACCTTTAATTGGATTTGTAATGTATGGAACTGTTTATAGAAACTAATCTTTAGAATCTACTTCATAAATAGACAAGGATTTAAATCCAGTTCGACCTTCTCTGTTAATCATGGCGATGGTTTCTGTACAAACACCAGGTTTGATATTGAAAATCAATTGGTCGGAGATCTCTCTGCAAATATATAATCCTCGTCCGTGACTATCTTCTAGTCCTTTAGGAAATCCAGTTGATTCGTCAATGCTGATATGTCGATCTAAACGATGTAAGATTTCTTCTTTACGTAACGAACCAAATTGGTCTCGGACAACAATGAAAATCGTACTTTCGGTTGATCCATAACCAATTAAAAAATAATCATCAGGCATCAGTTGGATATTATCAAGTGGAACCACCATATCATGGCTAGGGATTTCAAATTGGTATTTGTATTCCCCTTCGTTTGTCCTTGGTGCACGAATCATTGCATTGGAAGTTAATTCCTCCAATACCTGTTGGATGGCTTTTGGAGCACCTAACTGGATTAGATTCTTTGAAATTTTTCCGCATAGGATGGACCTGTCTTGGTCCGATTTGATTTGTTTGTATACGATACCATTTTTCGGTGCATCTTCAAATTCACTATTGATGTTTTGGTCATATACTTGAAAGTCTTTTGAGAAATATTTTTCAATTCCAAAAATATCATTTGATAAAAGTTTCTCTACCATGACTTCAATGAGATGGATGTCCAAAAAACTATATTTTGGGATGATATTCCAAATTTGTAGGTCTTTTGCATATTTGATGTATTCATTGATATTGTAGGCAGTCATGAGAGCATACAATACATGCGGAAACTCTTTCTGAATGAGTTTCACTAGGTCAATACCAGATTTTCCTGGCAATCGAATGTCTGTTATAGTTAAGTCAATTTTTTCATTCGTAAGATACCAAACCGCTTCTTCAAAATGTTCTGCACCAAACACATTAAATTTGGTGCTTAACAAATCCATGATAGCTTCTCGAATGGAGTGGATATCTTCGACGATGAGAATGGATTTTTTCATGAATTTGGCTCCGTGATGTCGTTAGTGAGCGGAAAGGAAATAGTAAAACGTGTCTTTTGTTCTACTGATTTGACAGATATATTACCATCATGTTCTTTCACAATGGAATGGCAAATGGACAAACCTAGGCCAGTTCCAGTTCCTGATTTATTACTTGTAAAAAAAGGATCAAAGATCTTTTGGATGATTGCGTCGGGTATACCACCTGCATTGTCTTCGATGATTATGTGTAACCAGTTTTTTGTTTTGCGAATTTCTATTGAGATTTCACCAGGTCTATAATCGAAAGCTTGTAAAGAGTTTCGAAACAAATTCATAAAGAGACGTTCCATTTTTCCTGGATGAAAAGGGAATTGGTATTCGTGATCACAAGAAATTCTCCAAGTGATGTTTTTACTTAAATGCGGATACAAGCGAATCACAGTATCCTTGGCTCGATAGATAGTTTCAACAATATCACCTAAGGTCACTTTAACTTTGTCAGTTTTCGCAAATGAGATAATATCGGAGACAATGATTGCTGCGCGAGAGATATCATTTTTAATCATGTCCAAACGTTTTTCGATTTGTTCTGGAGGTTGATTTTGCCAGTTTGCTTTTAAATTTTGTAATGTTAGACTAATTCCTGTTAGTGGATTATTTAATTCATGAGCAATCCCTGAAATTAAAATCCCAAGAGAAGCAAGGTTACGCATTCGAAATGACTCTTCTTCTTTATCTCTTTGTTTTGTAACATCCGAGATTTTTTCTACCATCCAAAACAAATCTTCTTGTTTGGGGTAAGGGTAAAATTCTAATAAAAGTGTTTGTTTTTTATCTTCAGAACGGAAAAAAATTTCACGCGTGATGGGTGTTGCATACGTCTGTTGTTTATCTTTCGATTTAACATTGATTTTCGGACAGTAGGGACAAACATCGGTTCGTTGGTATAATACTTCATAACATTTCCTGTCCAATAACTCATCGTATTTGTTATTTTTTGCAAAAAGGATGGTCGCTAAATTTGCCCTTTGGATATTAAAATCGGAATCGATGAGGACAAGTGGGTCTTGGACAACATCATAAATAGCTTCCAATTCGCGTGCTTTTTCAGCCACTTTTTCGATGTTTTCAATCGAATTTGAATCACCAAGACTTTCAAACTCTGACAATTTAGTATCCTAACGACTGATTCAATTGTTTGAACATTTTTTTTTGGTTTGGATTGCCACTTGTTTTTTGGAGAGCACTAATAGAAGTAAGTTGGCTATGAAAATCCAATAGAAATTTTATATAGAAGTCCTTTTTGAAATCGTTTCTTTCTTGTTTTACAGAATCATTTCGAAGGGAAGAAAGTGGAAAACGTTCGGTTCCGTCAATCCCTGAAAATTGGATTTCCAAATCATTTACGGAGTCATCAAGCGGAGTCGAATCTATAATTTTGGTTCTTGTTTTTTGTTCAATTTCTGTGTCTTCAGTTGTGATTTGGATTTCTACTTTTGACAAAACAGATCCATTGAATTCGAGTAAAATCGATTTTTCTTCTGAATGTTTGATACGGTTTTTGTTTTGTGGGTCAGGGTCGACTTTGAATTTTCGAATCCGGATTCCTGTTCGATTTGGGTAAGTTCCAATAAAACTAATCGTGGTGTTTGCGGGTAAGGAAGTTAAATGTTCATAAGACAAAAGATCTCTAGCTCTAGCGATCTCTCGGTAAAGGTTAAGGATTTCCTTGTCTAATCGATTTTCTTTTTCGGTAATGTCAGCCTCAGCAAAGAGACTGACACTTAATAAAAAAAGACTAAGGAGTGCTAGGTGCCGGTACTTCGGGAGTGGTTCCATCAGTTTCTACCGGAGCTTCCAAACTTGGTTCCAAATCTGGAACTAATACTTCATCTTTCTTTGCAAAAACAAAAGAGAGAGCAAGTGACAATACGATAAATAAAATCGCTGCGACTCGAGTCGTTTTTGTCATCACGTCAGCTGTCGATGCACCAAACACTGATTGGCTAGCGGTAGAACCGCCGAGCATTCCTGCGCTACCACCTTTTCCTGTTTGGATCATCACAAGGAGGATGAGAAAAAGAGAGAGTAGAACAAAAAGAGTAAGAATAGTTCCTGCAAAAAATCCCATAAAGTTTCCTTATTTTAAAAGTCCTAAAAATGAATCTAATTTTTGACTGGCTCCTCCTACGAGGCCACCGTCAATGTTTGGTTTCGCGAGAAGTTCTTTGATATTGTCTGGTTTGACTGAACCACCATACAAAATTTGAATTTTCTCAGCGAGTTTGTCTGCACCAACAAATAATTTTCCAATTTCTTTGCGGATAAAAGAGTGGGCTTCTTCCGCTTCCACCGGCGTTGCCACTTTTCCTGTTCCAATCGCCCATACTGGTTCGTAAGCGATCACAAGATTTTTGAAAAGGTCACTTGTGATATCCTTTAGACCTTTTTTGATTTGGTCTTCAAGGACGGAAAAGGTTTGGCCTTTTTCACGTTCTGCCCAGGTTTCTCCCACACAATACACAACGCGTAGCCCTGCTTTTAAAAAGTAAGAAATTTTTGCATTGTCGAATTCTGAAGTTTCACCTAGGAATTGGCGCCTTTCGGAATGGCCTACTAGAACCGTTTGGATCCCCAGTTCTGCCAGTTGGACAGGTGAAATTTCCCCTGTCATTGCCGTAAGCCCTGATTGATAAGCATTTTGGGCTCCAACAATCACTTTTGAGCCGCTTGTGATAGAAGCAACTGACTCCAAGTGGAGAGCACTTGGAAATACCATGACTTCGTAGGGAGAAGATTCACTTGCCGCGAGTAATCCTTTGGCGATTGTTTTTGCTTCCGCCAAAGATAAATTCATTTTCCAATTCCCAGCAATGATTTTCTTTCTCATCTTATTTGTCTTCCTTCGGGAGTAAACATTGCACACCAGGGAGAGTTCGTCCTTCCAAAAATTCTAAGGAAGCACCACCACCAGTGGAAATATGAGTAATTTTGTCTGCCACACCAGCCTTGTTTACGGCGGCAATGGAATCCCCACCACCCACAACCGTTTTGGCCTTGGATTTGCTAATGGCTTTTGCGATTTCTATGGTTCCTTTGGAGAACTTATCCATTTCAAACACACCCATAGGGCCGTTCCATAAAATGGTTTTTGCATCTTTTATGGCTTTTACATAATTGTCGATGGTTTTCGGACCAATGTCCATACCCATCCAACCATCCATAATTCCCATTTTGTCCACGGACTTAGTCTTTGCATTTGGATCAAATTGATCCGCAATGATATGGTCCACAGGGATTTGCAGGTCAACACCTTGCACTCCGGCACGGTCAATGAGTTGGAAGGCTTGGGATTCAAATTCTGGTTCTACAAGGGATTTTCCCACAGGGACAGCTCTTGATTTGAGAAATGTATACGCCATACCACCCCCGATGAGGAGATGGTCTACCTTCTCGAGAAGGTTTTTTAAAATCGCAAATTTAGAACTGACTTTAGAACCACCTACGATTGCAACAAACGGACGTTCTGGTCTCGCAAGAAGTCCACTTAAGACTTCTATTTCTTTACGCATCAGAAGTCCTGCAAACGCTGGGAGAAGGTGTGCGACACCTTCTGTGGAAGCATGCGCACGGTGAGCCGTACCAAATGCATCATTGACATAAACGTCAGCGAGTTTTGCCAGTTCCTTACAGAAACCAGCATCATTTGCCTCTTCTTCCTTATGGAAACGAAGGTTTTCTAAAAGTAGGATTTCACCTTCACCCAATTCATTGGATAACTTCACAACACCCGCACCAATGACAGATTCAGAAAAACTGACTTTGGTTTTGACAAGTGTGGCAAGGACATCAAACACGGGTTTCATGGAATACTTTGGTTCCGGTCCACCTTTTGGTCTGCCCAAATGGCTTCCCAAAATGATTTTGGCTCCTTTTGCAATCAGGAGTTCCAAAGTGGGAAGGGTTTTTTCAATCCGAGTTTTATCCGTAGCGATTCCGTTTTCCACAGGGACATTAAAATCCACGCGAACAAAAACACGTTTTCCTTTTAGATTTTGGTCTTCTAGAAGAGGTAATTTCATCTTAGCCTTTTTTTGCCATGTAACGTACTAGGTCGAGGACGCGGTTGGAATATCCCATTTCATTATCATACCAAGATACAAGTTTGAAAAAAGTAGGGCTTAGTTCGATACAAGCATCGGCATCAAAGATAGAAGAACGAATGTCACCTAGGAAGTCGTTTGATACCACCATATCCTCAGTATAACCAAGGATTCCTTTCATAGAACCTTCACTTGCTTCTTTCATTTTCTTTTTGATTTCGGCAAGGCTTGTTGGTTTTTCTGTGCGAACCGTTAAGTCCACAACCGATACGTCTGGAGTGGGAACGCGGAAACTCATACCAGTGAGTTTTCCATTCACTTCCGGGATACAAAGTCCTACAGCTTTCGCCGCACCAGTAGAGGCAGGGATGATGTTTTGTGCGGCCCCACGACCACCACGGAAGTCTTTTTTAGAAGGTCCGTCAACCGTTGGTTGTGTTGCTGTCATCGCATGGATCGTTGTCATTAGGCCTTCTACGATTCCAAAGTTGTCAAGAACCACTTTTGTGATTGGTGCCAAGCAATTTGTGGTACAAGACGCATTGGATACAACATTGTCTTTTGCCGCATCATATTTTTCATGGTTCACTCCCATCACAAAGGTAGGGATGTCTTTGTCTTTGGCAGGAGCTGAGATCACGACTTTTTTGGCACCGGCTTTGATGTGTTTTTCAGCACCCACTCGGTCAGTGAAAAGTCCAGTCGATTCGATGACAAAGTCCACACCCAATTCTTTCCATGGGAGTTTTTCTGGGTCTCTTTCAGAGAAGGTTTTTACTTTTTTCCCATCGATGATGATTTCGTTGTCTGTGTGAGAAACTTCCCCGTCGAAACGGCCGTGGGTTGAATCATATTTGAATAGATAAGAAAGGTTGTCTGGTGTGACAAGGTCGTTGATTGCGACAAATTCTAAATTGGGATCTTTGATTCCGGAACGAAGCACAAGTCGTCCGATGCGACCAAAACCATTAATTGCGATTTTTACCATTGAGTTTCTCCTAAAAGGCTCGTATCTAGAGATAAAACGATTTTTTAATTACAGAATTTCGGGTTCGGGGTCCATGTCACTCATTTTAAAAGCAGAAGGAGCATAGTTCCTGTTAGAAAAGTGTTATTTTTGAAGTGACATCCATTGGTTACTTTGTATGATTTTGTAATTTCTCCCTGTCTAAAAACGCCATGGAACGCCTCAAATTTGAGCTCACTCGTGCTAGACTTAAGCAGAATATCCTGGCACAAGTTTCTTCCCATCCATGTGCTCGCACAGGCGACATCGAGACTCTGGCAAAATTCATTACAAATTCTGTTTCTGACATATTGGAGATTGAACGAGTAGGGGTTTGGCTTTTTAATGAGACTAAAAATGAATTGGTAAACGTTGATACTTACTTACGATCCCAAAAAACTCATTCTAGTGGAGCAATTTTAAAAGAAAACGAATTCAAAGAAGAATTTCAATATTTGTTATGTGAAAAATATGTCGATGCAAACGATCCCTATACGGATCCGCGCACCAAAGGGTTTATCGAATCCTATCTCAAACCTAATGGCATCACCGCTATGTTAGATGGTGTCATTCGAATGGGAGAGGAACTCATTGGTACTTTATGTTTTGAACATGTGGGGAAAAAACACAAATGGTCTGAAGATGAAATCACTTTTTGTAGTCAGTTAGGCGATCAGATTGCCCTAGCGATTAGTAACCAAAGAAATAATATCATTAATCAAGAACTGATTTCTCGTGAAAATGAACTTAGAGAACTCAATGAAAGTTTAGAACGATTAGTAGAAGAACGAACAAAAAAATTAAAAAAATCCAACGAAGAGTTGGAGTTGACCATCTCGACTTTAAAAAAAGCCCAGAACCAATTGGTCCTTTCTGAAAAAATGGCAAGCCTTGGGCAACTCGTCGCTGGAATTGCGCATGAGATTAATAATCCCATTGCTGCTATCCAAGCATCCGCAGAAAATTTAAAAGAATCATTATTTGAATCAGAACTATCTCCTTTCCAAAAAGAATTAAAAGAAATTATCCCTGATTACCAAAATCAAAAACAATTTTTGGATCTTATCCAAATTCTTAAGTCAAGAATTGAAATTATTTCCGGAAGAGACCGAATGAACCGAAGGAAACGTATTGAATCTTGGTTGGGATCAAAAGGGATCGATAAATCATTTTCTAACCATTTGATTGATACTGGATTTGATTTGGATCTATTGGATCAATGTAAGGAATTGTTTGAAAGTGAAAAATTAGAAAGTATCTTAACTCTGCTTGTGGAAGAAATCACAGTTTACCAATCCCTTCATGTGATGTTACTTGCAGTGGAACGTGCGAGCAAAATGACATTTGCTTTGAAAAATTTTGTAAGGTTTGAAATTTCAAAAAATCCTGTCCGTGTGAATTTAAAGGAAAATATTGAAACTGTCCTTACACTTTATCAAAATCAATTCAAAAAAAAAGTAACTCTTGTGAAGGAATACGAAGATGTACCTTACATTGAAGGCTATCCAGAAGAATTATTACATTTATGGACAAACTTAATCTATAACGCCTTGCAGGCGATGTCATTCCATGGAAAATTGTCTATCCAAACAAAAACAGAGGGGAACAAAGTATTGGTTCTCGTGGAAGATAATGGATCAGGTATTCCGGAATCGATTCAACATCGAATCTTCGAACCATTTTTTACAACGAAACCTTTGGGGGAAGGCAGTGGTCTTGGTCTTGATATCTGTCGTAAGATTGTCGACCGGCATTTCGGATCTATCACGTTTCAATCCATCCCAGGTAAAACGATCTTTGCAATTGAACTACCGATCAAAATACCTAACTGATATTGGAATTTGTTTTACCACAACACAGCATAAATTTGTGACTCTTGGATGGGTCCAAGTGTTCTCGAATCCACACCATTCTCACGGTTATCAGCCAGGACAAAGAAACTTTTTTCTGGGACACTGACTTCTTTCATATCATCATGTTCTGTTTTTCCTTGTGGGATGAGGGCAATCAGTTGGGTTTGCGGTTCTGGGAATAAGGTTGGATCAAGGATGGCGCCATTTCGAAAGACCATTCGTTTTTGCACCGAGATGGAATCCCCTGCTTTTCCAATGATCCTTGCGATCACATAAGAATTTGGATCTAAGGGAGAAACAACAAGGACGATGTCACCAATTCCTAATTGTGATTTTCTATAGAAGCGATTGAAGTAAGCCGTATCACCTTTTTTTAAAGTAGGTTCCATGTAACCATTTGAAATGGAAACAGGCAAAAGGATTTTGTATTTAACAAAGAGGGAAACACCGAGCCCAATGCTCATGGGAAGTAGGATGACAATCAGTTTTGTTTTGAGTGGGACTTTGTTTTTTTGTTTAGACATTGAAATAATTAATCTCTTTTCGTAAACTTTCTGTGAGTTGGTTCATGTTTTGTGAATTTGATTTTGTTCCATCACTTGAAATTGCAGTTGTTTGGGCATGATTATTGATTTCTGCAATGGACCTAGAAATTTCCATCATTGCTGTTTTTTGTTCTTCTGTGGCTTCTCTGATCATTTCAGAGAGCTCACGAATTTGACTGACACCTTCATTCACTTCCTCATTTGTCTCAATTTGTTTTTGGACTACACTTCGGATTTCTTTCGTCATTTGATTGATCGAATTCACACCAGTGATGGTTTCACTTAATATAGAAATGGATTGGTCGATTTTTTCTTGGCCTTGGTTAATTTCCACTTCATTTTGTTTGATAAGTTCTTCGATATCTTCAATGGATTTTGCAGTTTTATCAGCAAGTTTTGAAATTTCATCAGCAACTACCGCAAACCCACGTCCGCTAACACCTGCTCGTGCCGCTTCGATCGCAGCATTGAGTGCGAGAAGGTTGATTTGTTCGGAAATATTATGGATGATTTCAACAACATTTGTCATTTCAGAAGAGGACTGAAAAATTTTATCCATCGATTGTTTCATTTCACCGAGGGATGATTCCCCTTTTTTGGCATCATTTGTGATTTCTTCGACTCGTACATCGGCAATTTGAAATTTTTTATCGATTTCGGAAACTGCCTGGTTTAACTCCGTCATCTTTTTCATCAGTGACACTAACGTGAAAGATTGTGTTTCAGTTCTCTGCGCTACACTTTCAATCCCCGCGGTAATTTCTTCAATTGATGCTGAAATTTCTTCACTACTCGCAGCTTGGTTTTGTGCGGCATCGGAAAGGGTTAACATCGATTCATAAATATCAGAACTAGTATTAGTTAATTCGTTTGATACGTTTTGTGTTTGGTTTACTATTTGGCGTAGTTTGTTTTGGAATTCAAACATGGCATTCGCCATACTTCCAATTTCATCACGGCTTGGGTCATAAAAATCAGATTTTAAATTCCCTTTGACCATTTCGCTGATTCGCACTTTGATTCGTTCTAATGGTTTTAACTTTGATTCGATGACAAGGACTGTCACAATCCCAATAAGAAGTACAACAAGGAAAGATATTCCAAGTGTCAAAAGCAGGCTTCTTAATGTTTTTTCATACAATTCTGCTTTTTCAAAGATACAATAAATGATGTAATTGAATTCAGGATTTTTGACATAAAAGATTCTTTTTTGAGTGCCATCTTCTGTTGAATCTACAAAACCAAGTGCATCTTGTTGTTGGTAAGGAGTGTCAAAGACTAACATCGTTTTGGCGTTATTTCCGATTTCTTTTTTGGCCGTATAATAAACGATGGTTCCATCTCCATCAAAAAAACCAACTTTTCCAGAAATTCCAATTTTTAAGTTCTCTAAAATGAAATTAGATAGTTTTCCAATATTTAAAAACCCACCTACATATCCTTGGAATTGGTTGTTTTCATATACTGGCAAGGTATAAGGAGAAACTATATCTCCTGAAATCTTAGATCTGATACTTGTGTGACGGACTGGGCCTTGTCTTGCTAAATCACCATCTTCAATATAAAAAATCCCACCTGTTTTGGATTTATCATACTCATTTGTGGAGATAAAAATTCCATCCTCTGGTTTATAATAAAACAAAGCTTCCACGGCATGATTTGTACTTCTTAATTGGATTTCGTTTAAGACACTACGGATTCCATTTAAATTTCTTTTAACAATTTGGTCTTTGAGTTTGTTTTCAGTGAATATTGAAATTGTAAGTTTGTCTCGGAAATCAACAAGAGTCAAACGCATAAGTGTTTCCGAATCCATTACGGATTGTTGCATCGATGAGTTGACGAGATCCAACTCTTGTTTGAAGTTCATCCGATAATTGATGATGAACAAAAGCAAAATGGCAGCAAGAAACGCCAAAACGGTTTGGAATCCTAAATTCCTTGATAACTTACGAGTATTGATCCGTGAATTTTTATCCAATCGAATCGAGAGTAATGTTCCTTTGATATTAAATTTTGTTTCAACATGCCCAATGAAAATGGATTGGAATAAAATGGTAAAAGCTAAGGTCATTCCAATCCCGATGGCAAGCTCACTGAGTAAGACAAAATTTTTAGATTTTTGGAAAAAGAGGAGAGCTACGACTACGAACAAATACCCAACACTGTATCGGATCATGACATCGATCATGGAAACTTTTTCTAAATGGTCGAGCCAGAAGTAGGCCTTGTAGTTATCCTTTTTGGAAGAGGTACCATTAAAAATACGGTAAACAGGAGCAAATCGAATCCAATAAAAAGTGGCACAAAAACTGAGAAGGAAAACAACGATGATGGCAGTAGAAATTAGAATGATTTGAAGTTCTTCGCTTGTCCATTGAGTGAAAAAATAGATATATGACAGTAAAATTGGGAAGCCAATTAAGTAGTTAAATCCTTCAAGACCAAAAATTATAAATTTGATCATTTTCCTTATGTCCATACCCTAGGGATACAGATTGTCTAAGAATTGTAAACGTAAAATTCCTGGCTTAACTCTTTATGAAAGATACACTCGTACTCAAAACCATCCAAGAAAAAATTAAAAATTTAGGTAGTTTGCCCGGGTGTTATCTTTGGAAAAACCAAATGGGTCAAGTGATTTACGTAGGTAAAGCACTCAAACTCCAATCGAGAGTTAGGTCCTATCTCAATCCCAACCAAAAAGATAGAAAAACTCGTGCGCTTTTTGTTGAATTATATGATTTAGATTGGATTGCCACAAGGACTGAAAAAGAAGCTCTTCTCCTCGAAGCGACTCTGATAAAAAAATACAATCCGAAGTTCAATGTTAGGTTAAAAGACGATAAAAAATATCCCTTCTTATGCGTTTCGACGAGTGAAGATTACCCAATGGTTATTTTGACCAGGAAAGTAAAGGACAATGGTGATCGGTATTTTGGACCCTTTACCGATGTGAAAGCAGCAAGAGATACCTTAGAATTGATACACAGGATTTTTCCGATCCGTAAAACCAAATTAAAACTCCCTTTACCGAAACCACAAAGACCTTGCCTCAATTTTCATATGGGACGTTGTCTCGGTCCATGCCAAGGGAATATCACAAAAGAAACGTATTCCGAGTTGGTTGAAGAGATCTTACGATTTTTAGAAGGGAAAAAAGAACGATTGGTTGCTGATTTAAAATCGGCAATGGTGTCTGCCTCAGCCAAAATGGAATATGAACGTGCTGGATTTCTCAAACAAAGGATTGAAAAAATCAACCAACTCCGAGAGAAACAAACAGTTGTCAGTTTAGATGGTGGAGATGAAGATATTCTTGGAATCAGCAGACGAGACGATGAAGGGCAAATTGTCATTCTCGAAGTGAGAGGGGGAAGGCTTGAGGGGAAAAAATCGTTTCCACTTTCTGGTCTATCGTTTTCAGATGATGAAGAAGCCTTTACTTCCTTTTTGCGTGATTATTACTTAAATGTGACGTTGTTACCGAGTATTGTTTTTTTACCAATCTCTGCAAAAGGGAATTATGATGTTTTTTTAGAAGCAATCTTAGAAAAATTTGGAACTTCTATCAAACTCAAATTCCCAGAGATGGGACCTAAAAAATCTTTACTCCGTCTAGCAGAGAAAAATGCAGATCTTAGTTTAACAGAAAGGATCCTTGCAACCAAACTCCGCGACCAAACAGTCGCTATGAAAGAACTACAAGAGAAGTTAAATCTTCCTACCTTACCAAGAACCATTGAATGTTATGATATCTCACATTTCCAAGGGAGTTCTCCTGTGGCAAGTGGAGTGATGTTTGTGGAAGGTAAACCTTATAAGTCAGGTTACAGGCATTACAAAATGCGTGGGTATGAAGGAATCAACGACCCTGGTATGATCCATGAAGTGATTGCAAGGCGGTTAAGCCATCTTGTAAATGAAGAGGAACCTCTACCTGATCTTATTGTGATTGATGGGGGTCTAACACAACTTTCACGAGCGGCCGAAGCAGCGAATGCACTTGACTTAGGTCATATACCCATGGTGGGACTTGCTAAAAAACGAGAAGAGATTTATTTTCCAGGTGAAAAACACCCCTATAGTTTCGACATCCATTCACCAATGATGCGTCTCCTTCGCAATTTACGAGATGAAGCCCATCGTTTTGGTGTCACTTTCCAAAGGCTACAAAGGAAGAAAAAAGCACTGAAGTCAATTTTGGATGATATACCAGATATTGGCGCAAGCCGACGAAAAAGTATCCTTACGTATTTTCAGTCTAAGAAAAAAGTAACTGATGCAACGCGGTCTGAGTTAGAAAAGGTGCAAGGAATAGGCCCTGTTCTTGCTGAAAAAATTTATACGAATATCCAAAACTTAAAAAAAATAGAACCGAAGTAACGATTTATCACCACTCCTAAGTTAGGGGTGGCAAAGTGAATCGATGTTTGTATATTTTACTATTTCTCTTTGTTTCCTGTAATTCAAATGGAAATTCTCCTTTTTATTTCTTTCCCAGTGAGATTAGTGACTCTCCTGAATTTCATTTTGAATACGGTAAAAAGGATTCGCAGATCCATACCAATCGATCCAATCAGTTACTTCATTATGAAAATGGAGTTTTATGTGTTTTTTCGATCCCTATTCAATTATATAACAAAGAGTTAGGTGCTAAATTTCGGATTTGTTGGAAGATGGATGAGGTAAGTTCTGTCCGTTGGCAAAATGGATTTGAACTCCTTAATCTGCCCCAAAATGAATACTCTCATTTCCAAGAAATAGGAAAGGATTGGAAAGTTTCCTTAACCGATTATGGAAAATGGAAGGTGAGTCGAGATAAAAATCCGCCAATTCTCGAATGGAAACAACAAATTTGGTCAACGGGTCATGTTTCCTACCAAACCTTTGCCATTCCTCATCCCACCTTTATCCAAAAATCAAACACAGTGTGTGAAGTTGTGTTTCGGTCATTTGCACTTCATGTCACTGAAAACAAAACAAAGGTGATCGTATTTGAATTTCCCTGTCCCAACATTGATTCCATTTTGGAATCAGTTTTAACACAAAACCAAAGTTGGTTATCCAATTGCAAGGTAGAATCACCTATCGTTTCCGAATCATTTCGTCACACAGAATCCAACTTCCAACGATTTCTGGAATGGGAAAATCCGAATGAGTATGTAATTTGCCCATTTGCTGACTCACTCGTAAGGAAGAAAGAAAATGAAATCATTGGATTTCAATCCGAAGAGTTTCGGAATCGCAGTCGTTTGGTATTGCCAAACGGAATTTTACTTCTTTCCGATGATCCTAAATACCAAGGAATTCCCATACCAAAACATTTTTTAGCTGAACTGGGAACTGAAGAAAGCATCAGTTTTGGAGATTCAACTTTCAATGATTCCCAATTTTTTTTCAAACAAGGGGAAGAATTTTTCTCAAACCAGATAAAAACTACTTCTTGCCGAGACCAAATGAATATTTGGAAAACAGAACAATTGTTTTGTGGAAATCCTGGTTTACCCAATGGAATGGAAAAAGATGAAATCAATGCAACAATTCCAGGATGCACAGAAAACCAAATCAAACTCACTGAGTTTTATCCAGGGAATCATAAAGAAACAGGTTTTCCTCTCCCTTCATTTTTTGAATTCCAAAACAAAGGTGATGTTTGTGATGTATCATCTTTAAATTGGATCTATGAAGGAGTCACATACCCTCTATCTGCGAAAGAAAAAATACTTCTAAAAGATGATGTTTTGGTCCTCACAAGAGAACCTTGGATTGGTTGGAATTTATCCGAAACGGTAAAACCATTTACCATTCCAAAAGTTGTTTTTCAAATTCCTTCCCATTCGATCCAAAATCGAAAATCAAAAAATACGATTCAATACGAGCCAAGTCCCAATCGAATCCACTTATTAAGAAGAGGAGACCAAAACTTGTTTTCCATTTATATCGATGATATTGAGACTCCGCATCCAAAATCTGTGTGCCAAAAAGACTTGCTATCATTTGGATTCCAATTGAGCCCAGGGAAACACGAAAGCACTATCGTAAAACAATTGGCTAGCCAACTTTTGGAATTTGCCGTCACTCCATTTCCGTTTTTGGATTTTGGTTATTCTGAATTAGAAGAAGGTATTGGTTCCTTCCGAACTGTTGCAACTAAGGAGTATTTCTATTGGAAACCAGCATTAACCGGTGTTTTAAGTTTTGGATACGGATCTAGTCTTTGTAACGGAGAAAAACTTTACCAGTTACCTCCTGAATTTTTTTCCAATCATTTTAATTCTGTGGAATACTTAGATAAAGATACTTCACAAATAGTTTTGTCACAATGGACAGATTCCATTCTGACAGAAAAATCACATGGCGATACTCGTTCCCTCCATCCTGAACCTGCACCGATTTACTTTTCTTCATCACTTCGACCATCTGCTACTTGCCCTGGAATTTGGAGGAGTCCTGGGATTGGAAAACAGAGGAGTTTGGAAATCATCAAAGCAAACACAGAAGAGAAGTATCATACTAATTTATTTCTCGATTCATTGATTGAAGTCCAAATAGGTAATGTAAGGCAAAAACAACAGATAAACATACTTCCCTTATCAAATAAAACCTTTTCACTTCAGCTAGCAAACGTTAATTTAGGTATTCCTGAAGAACAGATATATTCCTACTTCTCTCACCCAGAGCTTGTTAAATCTGTTGGATTTTTAGAAAAGAAAGGTCCGGTTCAGATTGAAGCCATTTTTCCCAATCCAATTCAATCACAGAACGAATGGATTTATATATGCAATCGATCTACAAATCCAGAAGACTTAAGTGAATATTCGATAGAAGATGAAACCTCAATCGATCTGATTGTGCCATACCAAACTCGGTTTCCGAATTCAAACCCGAAAGGGATTCATGGGAATGGATTTATCACTAACGATTCGATCCTTCATCCTTCTACCTGCGCTTGGATCGTCGATCCAGATGGTAAGGATTGGTATTTGCCAATCTTCCATTCGGAATCAGACCGTTTATTGACCGTAATATCAACGCAAACTATAGGGAATGGAATTTCATCAGGTGAGTATCTACAATTAAAAAAAAGAGTCAATGGAGAAACCATACTCATATCTGCTTTTGGGCATAAAGAAAGTGCCAATCCTTTTCGAAAACATGTGAACACAGGCGAATACCTTTGGTTAAAAAAAGAGAAAGACGGAATAAACATCGATCACTTTGAAATCTATCGTGAGGAAAATTGAGATCCATTTTTTTTCTATCTAAGGTTTTTGTTTGCTTAATGTTCTTTTACCCATTGAATTCATTGCTAGCGATTGGATGGGAGGTTGGAATTTATGGTTACGAATTGTTTTTAAAAGAAAACTTAAATCAAAAATACAAACAATCAGAAGTTCCCGGTTGGGACTTTCATTTTCAAAAATTGGGAAAAGTATTTACAAGTGAACCATATTTAAATCGTATCTCCGGAGAATCTATGTTTGTTGGTCTAAAAGATAAAAATAACAAAAATCAGATCCTTTGGGATTTAGACATAAAATTAACAACAGGTCCAGATACAGGTCTCAGAAATTATTATCTAGGAAAAAATCATTACTTTGGTTATATAACAAATCAATTTTTTCTTGGAGTAGGAAGAAGGGAACATCTCTTTTCACCAAAAAGTTTTAGTACACATTATGATGGAGGTGATGGTTTATTCTTAGAACTTAAACCTTTGGAGCTTTTGACATTTCAATTCTTTCTTTGGGATTTTTATTCGGGATCAATTCTTTTGTCAAAAGATCAATTTCGAAGTTTGTTACAGTTGCCAAATGAAAAAGATCAATACCAAACAAACAATGTGACTTCATTTCGAAGAAACCATCACCGACGGCAAAGTTTTGGATTCGTATATGGTAAATCATTGGTTTTACGATCAGGATTTCATTATTTGGAATTCGGAAGTTTAGGTCCATATAACAAAGACCATCCACATGAAACGAAAATAAATGAAGCAGATGGAGACTCTTTGTTTTCAGGGAATTTTGGATTTGGTTTTCATACGGAACAATTTTCCTTTGATATAGATTTTTTGTGGTGTAAAGGAAATGACCGGACACGTTCACAAATTGCAAGTCAACCAGGTTCGATTCCTATTGCAGGAGAGGCAATTCAAGTTGGAGGCGAATTTCGATTCGGTCGTTTTAAGTTTCGGAATTCTCATATGCTATCTGATCGTGCAGAAAAGAATGAAAAACAACAAATTGTAAAAGAAGGTTTTATTTCCTTAGGGTCTCACCCAAGCCAAACACCCTACATTTCTCAAATCTTTCGTTTGTTTCCTTCTGCGGCTGTGACTGAAAATGGTTATGAAAAAAACTTTGCCATCATTGAAGGTCGATCTTTCGGATACTTATCAGAATTAGTTTTGGTTTTTCAATATGAACAATTCTTCATTAAGTGGATCGGGAATTATTTTGTGCCATACAAGCAGATTGGACCAAGTGATGGAAGGATCAGTTTCCAAAATCGTGAGTTTGAAAGGTTTTTCATCGGAGAAGGAATGGTTGAGATATCTGTAAACGATGGGTTTGGATTTGAACTGGGAGTTGGAATGTCTAAATTATTTTTACCGGAATCATTTGGGATTCATTCCAATTTTGGATATGTGTATGGAAGGTTACAAATTTGAAAGCAGATTCATTTGGATTGAAACAAAGATTTGTGACTATAATCATTGCGTTATTGTCCATACAATGCCATTCTCAAAAATCCAAACTTGATCTATCATCCTTATTATACGCCCAACCTCCATTAAACGAAATCTATTTTTCTTACCCTGGGCGAAATGTTTCCATAGAGAAAAAGAGAATTGTCAAAGATGTGATTTTATCTGAAATCCGAAAATCCAAAGAATCGATTCGAATGTATGTGTATTCTTTAGATGATTACGAAATTTTAACAGAATTATATTTAAAACAAAGGTCAGGAGTAAACATCCAAATTTTTGGTGATAAGGAAGAAGAATATCCAGAATTAGAATCGCTTGGATTTCAAGTTGTTAGATGGGTTGGTTCCGGGATTCATCATACCAAAATCATCATTTTTGATCGATTCAGATTATTTTTAGGAACTGGAAATTTTACCTCTCATGGTTTGGAAACTGATCACAATGTATACTGGATTCAAACAATTTCCAATGAAGAATCAGACCAACTTATTTCCACCTTAGAAGGAAAAAATCCACTAGGGAGATTAAGAATTGGGAGGTTAGATTATATATTCGCCCCAGAAGCCGGTTTTGAAATCCAGTCACAACTACTGGATGCAATTGATGGCGCAAAATCCTCAATCCAATATTTAATATACTCACATTTTGATCCTGTTATGACTTGGAAGTTAATGCAAGCTGCGAATAGGGGAGTTTTCATACAAGGCATTTATAATGTTCCCATCAATCCGGAAGGTGAGTTTCTCAGTCAAAACTTACATTTTCCATCTCAAATATGGGAAGATGGGAATGTCGATTTTATTTTTAAAGATGATGTCTACAAAGGAGGTTTGTTACATCACAAAACGATGTTAGTTGATGGAAAAGATGTATATGTAGGTTCTTACAATTATTCTGTTTCAGCTAGAGACAAAAATAAAGAAATTTTTGTAAAAATTTCTCATCCTTTGGTAATGAATGAATTTTTAATGGAATGGAAAAGGATACAATTGAATGCAATACCAATTTCTCGCGCTGCCTTACTAGAAAATACAAATAGCCAATCTCTACTAAAATCATACACGATTCAAACATTTCAGAATGATTTATTCGAAACCAATTTATTTTTCCAAAAAGCAGGGAACCTGGACTCTAATTCCACAGCTTTGTCCAAACAATACCTAAATTCACTAGGGTTACAAACAATGTCCAATGGAACACAAGAAGGGACCACGACCGAACGATTTGAATTCAGTTCGATTCAATTCGACCCCATTTGGGAAAAAAGTGAAGTGGACAAGTCCACACTTCACTTACAAAGTTACTTTTTTGGTACAAAGGTTACGTTATCAAGCGGTGAACCTGTGTTATCGATTTCAATTTGGGACGGGTCAAGTCCGAAGGAAAACATTCCACTCGATGGGATGTCCTTCGCAATGGGTCGATCCGATTTTCGCGTTGGTAAAAATCTTTGGATGTGGGTTCGAACAGAGAATCGAGTTTTATCTTTCTGTCATACAAAACAAAAAGGAGTTGTACCAATTTGGATGGTGTATTTAATAAATCGGATCTTTACAAAACAGAATCAAACTCTTACTTGTTCCTCAGGTTAGTTTGATTTTCATTCAAGTTTATCTTCAATGACGGGTACTAGTAATTTTGCGATCTCTTCTTGTAGTTTCATGTAGTTATTGATACCAAGATGTGTGATTTGTTTATTCACATCATTTAACATCGTTTGGATGAGGAGGATGAGTGTGTGTTTTTTATCTTGTGGAAGTTTCGAATCATGGATTAGGTCGGACATGGCTTGTCCAGTCTGTCATGGAAATCAGAATTTCCAAGCATTTTTAAACCCAGTTTTTCAGTTCGAGTTCTTTTAGTTTTGGAGCCATTCTGTAAGTAAAAATCACAATAAAAACAGTCATTGTGGCACCGAACACAACTGACCCAACGGTGCCTAAAAACTTGGCAGAAACTCCAGATTCGAAGGCTCCAATTTCATTTGAGGAACCGATGAATACCTTGTTGATGGCACTCACTCGACCTCTCATCTCTTCTGGTGTCATTGTTTGCATAATGGTTGATCGAACGACAACGGATACACTATCAAAAACTCCAGATAAAAATAATGCGAAAAGTGAGATATAGAACGAAGTAGAAAGCCCAAACACCAACATACAAATTCCAAAACCAAATACACAAGAAAGTAAAACCTTACCTGATTTTTCAAGAGGGGGTTTGTAAGTTAAGTAGTAGGCCATTAGTAAAGCACCAAATGAGGGGGCAGCACGTAAATACCCAAGTCCTTCGGAGCCTACAAATAAAATGTCTTTTGCAAATACAGGGAGTAAGGCAACTGCACCACCGAATAAAACCGCAAACATATCGAGTGCCATTGCACCTAACATGATTTCGTTCTTTAAAACAAACCGAAGTCCTTTGAGTAAACTATCTTTTAACGCTTCCTTTTCCTTACGTTCAGGTAAACTTCGTTTACGGATCCAAAAGAATAAAAGGAAAGGGAGACCAATACAAATACTATCGAGTCCATACGCCCATTCAATTCCTAAACTTCCATAAACGATCCCTCCAAGAGCAGGACCAATGACTGCCCCAGCTTGGAAAGAAGTTCCCATCCATGCAGCAGAGTGTGGGTAGTGTTCTCTTGGTACCAGTTGGGTAACAAAACTAAAGATGGCAGGGGAGATAAATCCACGAGCAATGCCAGATACCAAAATCACGAGAAATATGGGATACGCTTTATAGGTTTCTAACAAATAATACAAAGGCCCAGTAAAAGCAAATAATGTGAGAGAACATAGAAGTAAAAAAAAGAGACAAACTACGATGATATTGCGACGATCTCGAAGATCTGCTAGGTGGCCTGCATAAAGTGCAACAAGAATCGATGGGATTGCTTCGAATAAACCGACAAGGCCAAGATCTAGCACACTCCCTGTAAGCTCATAAACCTGCCATCCAACAATGGTTGCTTGGATATTGATCGCAAGGACCATAAAAAAACGAGCTACGATAAAAAATCGAAAGTCCTTGTGTTGGAAAATGGCCAAAGAAAGATTTTTTTTCATCTCGATTCAGCCAATGTTTTCCTAAAGAAATATGGGGCAATTCACAAAATCAAAAAATCTATTAATTCGTTTCACTTCCCAGTTGGAAATTCAATGTTTTGACAGCTTCTTCATTTCCTACTTGGTCTATCGCATAATAAAAAATTTGGAAAGAACCTTTACATTCCGTTTTTAAATTCACAACAGATAAATCAGAAGTAAATGATTTGAATTCAGCTTGTGTTCCCGATTGGCAAGTAGTCGAATACAAAATATCTTTGAGCCCACTGCGATTGTCTTTTGCTACAAATCTGATTTTTGAATCTGGTGATAAAAAATTCATATTCCCTTTGCCTTTTGTTTGGGAACCAATCCATTCCACACTCGTTTCAGGTGGTTTTGTATCACGCACAAAATCAATGATTTGAATGGGTTCTTTATTCCCTGCCATATCAATTGAAAAATAAAGAAGTTTGTATTCGCCTTCCTCAGAAAAAGGAATCGATGCCAGTGATTTTGCCGAATTCCATTGACCGTCATTGATACGGTAACGCACTTCTGCAACACCAGATGCATCATCAACTGGTGCAACTGTGATAAAATCCTTTGTAAGGAATCGAGTTTCTTCTTTTTCTTTAACGATCACAAAACTTTCGTAAGATACAACTGAGACAATTTTTTTGGGAATTGGTTTTGGTTCAAAGGTTTTTTTCGAAACAAACTCTTTGGGTACAGAAAGTGGACTACTTGGGTCAACATTTGTAGAATACACTTGAGTCCAAAAACCTTTGGCTCCATAATCACCTAACCTACGTACTCGAAAGTATTCGAAGTCGTCTTTTGGTGTGACTGTGATTCGATTCCCTTTGAATTGGATGACTTCTGGAGGTTTTGGTGCTATGGATGCTTCGGTTTCATTTGGTTTATCTTGCCAAAGTTCTAATTCGAATTTAGCTTCTGCATCTGCATCAATCAAGATCCGAAGTTCCCTTTTGGGTTTGGATTCAAGGGAACCTAAAATTAGAAATAAAACGGTAAGGATGAGAGTGAGTGTTTGTTTCATATCCCTTCTATTCTTCTTTGATACGTGGTGCTTCTGGAATTTTATAAGGTTGAACAGGGGATTTTCCTTTTTCAACAAAAGTTGCCATCCCTTGTGTGAGTTCTACCGTTTTCCCTTGCGCATTGACATCGACAACACCCTCAAAACAAGAAATTGTAGAACTAAGTTTTTCATCTAATTCCACACGGAATTCAGTCCCTCGTACACCCGCAGTCGAAGAAGGGCTTACAATGTTGAATTTATGCGTGGTTGTTGGTGGGTTACTTTTTGTTACTTTCGCGTCGAGGCTTCCTTTGAAGAGAGCAACCGTTACAGGCCCACCTTTTTTATCTTCACCCTTCACTTCAAAATGGCTATTGTTTAAGATACGAACCATTCCGACTTGGTTGATGTGAATGTCAGTTTTACCTTTTCCGCTCGTTTTGATTTGGTCATTGGGGTGGAGTTCTTGGCCTAGTTTGAGTGGAACCCATGGACCTTTCCCACCTGTTCCATTCCATTCAACCTGACCCATTACAAATTCAGTCACACCAACGACAGGCTTTCGGAGGAAGACAGGGACAATTAAAGTCAAACCTGGTTTGATTAAATCAGGGTTTGGGATTTTGTTGTGTTTGAGTAGTTCAGGCCAACGTTTCGGATCCGAGAGGTGGCGTTCTGAGATGAGAGAAAGTGTCTCTCCCTTTTGTACGGTGATGGTAATGGGTTCCAATGCCGCATCTGGTTCTGCCATAAGAGGCAATTGGCAGATCATTATGATAAGTACTAGGATTGTTAGTATGGACTTTCTCATATTCATATAGTCTCAAACTTCAGTTTAAATTTCCAGCGATTTCGTAATTCTTGGGGATTTTTCTAAACAAAGAATTCCATCATCGGTTTCGAATCATCTAAAGAATGGATGCATTAAAACCGATTTAAGCCTATTTTTTTCAAACTCATTCCCCAAATTACTCATTTTTACCCTTATCAAAGTTAGGCCCTATTCCAATTGTAAAAAATAGATCCCAAGTGCTGCTGCCATATGGGGGTGATGAATGGTTCCATCTAGTAACAGTTGTTTGACTTCCTTGGGTGATTTTAATACAATTTCAATATCTTCACCTTCATCAAATTCTACATCGTGAGTTGGCTCTACATCATAGGCAACATAGGAATAAGACCAATTGGTAAACATGGCAGGGTTACCTGAAAATTTGGATAACAATCGGATTTTGGAAAGATCAGTAGCATACCCAGTTTCTTCTCTGAGTTCTCGGATGACAGAATCCAATTCTGCATTTGGTCCTTCATCATCGACAATTCCTCCTGGAATTTCTAAACTCTCTTCTCCGATCCCATGTCTGTATTGTTTGATGAGTAAAATGTCTCCAGACTTTGTGATTGGGACAACATTCACCCAGTTTTTAGATTTCAAAACATAATATGTTTTTTCTTTCTCTACTCGTGGGAGTTTGATATCAAATGATGCTAAGGTATAAATGGGAGTTGGGAATAAATCTTTCCAATTTTTTCGTTCTTTCAAGTTGTATATCGTCCTTATCGGCTGAGGGTTTGCATTTTTAATTCAAAGTAAAAAAACTACCTTTGACTACCTTTTTTTAAAAATCAAAATCTTCCTCCTTGCTTAAGAAAGCATGCTCTGAAATCCTTTCCTTATGAAATTATACGGTAGCATCACATCTCCCTATGTCAGACGGATTCGTTTCCTTTGTTTAGAATTGGGAATTCCCTTTGAAATGGTAGACACCTTGACGGAAGCTGGGCAAAAAGAACTTAGAGAAAAAAATCCACTTTGGAAAGTGCCTTACTTAGAATCAGGTGATTTAAAAATTTGGGACAGCCATACCATCACCGACTACATCCTTTCCACAAAGGGGAATGGAAACTTCCGTCCGAAAGAGGGAGATCATTATTACCGAGAAGCAAACCTTCTCACAGCCATTGACCAAGCTCTCGACAATGCTATCCTTTTGTTTTATCTGAATAAAGAAGGGATAAAACCTGATGCAGCACCGTACTTAACAAAAAATGCACTTAGGATTAGTTCTATTCTCGATTACGTCAAACGCGAGTTAAGTGGCAATTTTTTCTTTTCTGATAAAAAAGTTGGTTTATCTGAAATCGCGTTGTACTCCACTCTCGATTGGATCCGATTCCGGTCGGTTTTGCCGATTCTGGAAGAAGAGATATTTGTGAATTTTCTCAATTTCCATGGTCCAAACAAATCATGGATGGAAACTGCACCAAAGTAGGCAGGAGAAACCTTTTTTACTAGACCCCATTTGATTTCACTGGATTATGTCCCTTACTGGACCCCCTATGAAATTGAATGCGGCACAAATGGAAGCAGTATCCACCATCCAAGGCCCCCTTCTTGTCTTCGCAGGAGCAGGCTCTGGGAAAACAAGGGTCATCACCAATCGGATCGCTCATATGGTGGAAGGGGTAAAGATCCCTGCGAGTAAAATTGTTGCCCTCTCTTTTACCAATAAAAGTGCCAAAGAAATGGCAGAACGCCTCCGGAAGATGGTCCCTCGGGAAAAACTAAAGGGAATAACCCTTTCTACCTTTCATTCCTTAGGTCTAAAAATCCTAAAAGAACATATTACCAAACTTGGTTACAACGAAACATTTTTGCTCTTTAATGGTACAGACCAAGAAGCCTTTGTGTCCGACCTGTTAAAATCCAAACGGCTCGACCCAAAAAAAGTGCCACCGAGGGAAATATTACGGCGGATCTCGTATGCCAAAAATACACAAGTCCATCCAAAAGACAATGGTCTCACCGGGGAATTCGATCTTGTGGCAGCAGAGATTTTTCCCATGTATGAGGATGGTCTAAAAGAAAAAAATGCCATCGACTTTGATGATTTAATCTTATTGCCAAAACGCCTGTTAGCTGAATTTCCAGACATTGCTGCCTATTACCAGAGGAAACACGAATACTTTCTCGTAGATGAGTTCCAAGATACAAACCAACTCCAATATGAGTTTTTGTCACTTTTTCGTGGGAAAAGTGATAACCTCTGTGTGGTGGGTGATGATGATCAAAGTATCTATGCCTTTCGGGGTTCGAATGTCCAACTCATCTTAAATTTTGAAAGGGAATTCCCTCATGCAAAAGTTGTGCGGTTACTCGAAAATTATCGGTCTACATCCCTCATCATCCAAGCAGCCAACTCCCTGATCCAAAACAATAAGGGCCGAAAAGAAAAAACCTTGTACAGTAGGATCCCTTCTGCAGAACGAGTGGAATACTATGAAACTTCGGACGAAAGGGAAGAAGCTATTTTTGTCGCGGGTCGGATCCAGTCTCTTCTCATCAAAAATGAAATTAAGGGAAAAGAAATTGCCATCCTCTTTCGTACCAATTTCCAATCTCGTCCTTTCGAAGAAGAACTTCGCAACCGTAGCATTCCTTACAAGGTAGTGGGTGGATATAATTTCTTTGACCGAAAGGAAATCAGAGATTGTATCTCATACCTTCGCTATGTCGCAAACCCGAAGGACGATTACTCCCTCCTTCGGATCATCAACTACCCAAAACGTGGGATCGGTCCTGGTACCATGCAAAAACTTCAGGAAGAGGCATTCACTCATAAACAATCTCTCTATGAAATCTTTCATAAAATGATCGAGAGTCCTGACTATTTACCCGAAGTAAAAGCTAAGGTAAGGCAAGAAATTTACCAATTTGTGGAAATGGTAGATGCCTTTAAAAAGAAGTTTGCGATGTCCCAGAAATTGGCTCCCGTTCTCAGAGAAATGATCACCCAAATTGGGTTTGAACGAGAAATTTCCATGGAAGAAAGCGAAGAGAAGGTGGTGAAGGCTAGGATCTACAATTTAAGTGAACTAGTGAACATGTTGTCCTTTTTTGAGGAAGAAGAGGGCAGAGAAGGAAAAGCCACCATTTTTGACTTCCTGCAAAGGCTTGTTCTTCTGATGGAGGACGAACCAAAGGAAGACGAAGAGGACAGACGGGTACAATTATTGACCATGCACCAGTCCAAAGGACTCGAATACGATTTAGTTTTTTTAGTGGGACTGGAAGAGGGAATTTTACCGAACTCACGTGTTATAGAAGAAGAAGGGGAAGTGGTCGATGAAGAACGACGCCTTCTCTACGTGGGTATGACTCGCCCAAGACGAAAATTGTACTTGACTTCGGCTCGTACAAGACGCAAATTTGGGGAGCAAATCGAGAGTGCCCCCTCTCGGTTTTTAAACGAGCTGTCTCAGGACGCTGTTCTTTTTTTCCCGATGGAAACAAAGGATAGAGACACAGAAACTAAGAATTTCTTAGAGGAATTAGACAAACTAAAGGTAGGCTAATGAAATCGATTCTCCCACTCACCCTCCTATTGTTGGTAGTGGCATTTGAAAATTGCGCATCAAATAAGGAAACCATCCGCCCAGGAGTTTCTAAAATCAATACAGGGTCTCATTTGGCCCAAATCGAAGCAATCGATGCTGATCTCAAATCCTCTACACTATCCGACGAGTCTCGCGACAAACTCATCATCAAAAAGGGAAAATTATTACTCGATTTAGGTCGTTATGAAGAAACGATCACAACCCTCAACCAAGTGAACCAAGCAAAAGCAAATCCTGTGCAATTGTCTGAGTGGAATTTGGCGATGGGAAAGGCATACATTGGGAAAAACGAATACAGCAAAGCCATTCAGTTTCTCAACCAATCCGAAAAACTCGATAAAAATACGAACCTGATGGAACGTAAAAAACTCGTCGTACAGTCTCTTGTTGCGGAAAGGGAATATTACCCAGCTCTTGCGACTCTGACAAAGACGTATACCAAAGGGAATCAGAAAAAAGATGAGTTCTATTATGAGACAGCGGCAAAGACCTATCTCAAAATGGGATTTGAATACAAAAACACTGGTTTTTATCAAAAAGGTTTACAAGTGGCAAACCTTGGACTGGAAGAATTTCCAAATAACGAAACATTAAAGTCCATCCAAAAGGAATGTTTGGAAGTGTTACAGCCGGAGGGCAAACTCTAAGGTTTTTTGGAACGTTTTTTTTCGACTTATCGTTTCCATTTATGGAAACAAAACTTAGAAGTACTACTGAATAGAATCCGTGAAAACAAGCGGGTTCTATTTTCATTTTTAGCACTTGGATTTGTTTTTTTCCTTTTTGTTCTCTCTTACTATGGTTTAGAATTTTACCTCCGCAATTACCGTATCCCACTTGTTAAATTACGGAAAGTTGTTTCTGCAACGATCAACAAAGAGTTAGGCAAAGCAGTCGACATTGGAGTCCTCGATTTTTCCCTTCGAGAGGGACTTATCATTGAAGATTTGGTCGTATCCAATGAAGAGGATTTTTCGTATAACGATCATATGTTGAAGGTAAAAAAAGTTACTTTCCGTCTTTCTAGTTATTTTAAAGAATCTCCCACCGTCGAACGAATCGATTTTTATAGTCCTCATTTGGTTTTGAATGAAGACATTGGAATGCGGAGTCGACTCATTGAATACATCCAAACAAGCCGAATTAAAGACATCCGTTTCCATGATGCAAGGCTTACAGTCAAAAAATCGGAAACAACTCTCGTTGATTGGAAAGAGGGATGGGATATAGATTTATTAAGGAAAAATAAACGAATTTTTCTAAAATACAATAATGGATGGTTTTGGGTTCCAAACACCACTCGAATCAAAGGTGAAGGTGAGTTTTCCGAATCTAATTTGGAAGATTACCGATTTGAATTTTTTTGGAAAAATTATCCATCCGAAGAAGCGATCCTACTGACAAATTATCTGTTTGGAGCAAACGTACAATCGGCAGTTGTTTCAGGCGAAGGCAGAATTTCTGCTAATTTGAATTCTGGATTTGTTTTAGATGGTGATGTTGAATTTGAAAATTCATACATCAGTGTTCCATTTTTTGAAGATTACCTTCTCACAGGCTTTCGATTCCGCGAAAAGTTTCATTTTACCAAGGATTCAGAAGAAAGGGAGTTCATTGGAAATGATTTCCAAATCAAAACACAAGTTTTATCTCGAATAACAAAAGAGACTTTAGTCTCACGTAAAATTGAATTCCAAATTGGGGCATTGGAGGATATATTTGAACATGTCACTGATATTTCTGGGAATGTTCGTTATCCTTTGTTTGGTGAATTACATGGGTTCGTAGAGCTAAACGAAACTGGTGAAAAAAACAAATGGTTTTCAGTTATTGGAGATGTGACTGGAAGCGAAATCAAACTCGATTCTTCGCTTGTTCAATTAGAAAATGGAAATCTCTCTTTAAAGTGGAAACCAAATAATGAATGGGATCTAAAAATAGATGCCGAAATTTTTGGTAAACCATCTCACCTGTTTGGTTTTGGTTCTTCTGATTGGAATCGATCGAAAAAAATAGATGGATCTTATTATTATCCAATGTCTTCTAAAACTAAATTAAGTTTCCAAACAACAGAACTCACTGCCAATGATTGGAAACCATTGTATGAAGATTGGAAAAAAGATACAATGGAAGAGATTAGAGAAAGGCAAGAGAAACTCATTCCAGAGGAGTACTTTTATCAAACCAAACTTTATAAATATTTCTTGGAATCGATGAATTTTGATTTAGGAATCCAAATTACAAATTTTTTCCCTTATCGAGGTTCCAAATCTCTTGGGGAATCAAAGGGTAATTTGGGAGTCAAAGATGGTCGGTTCAGTCTAAATTTGGGTCTTGGGAATTTAGATTCTAAAGTATCTATGGTTTCTTATTTTGCGAGTAAAACACCAAACTTCAGTTTTAATCTTTATTTAAAAGAATATCCATGGTCTGACCCTTGGATGAATCTTTGTGGAATTGATGTCAAACCTTCTAATGTGAGTATCGACTTTAGTTTTAATAGCATCGGTAGTGATTATTATATGTTGCATAAGGATGCAAGGACGTCCTATTCATTGAAATTGTTTGGTGTAAATTTCAGAGAAGGTGATTTAGTTTCTAAGGGTAATTTTGATATCAAACCACTCAAATCTAACTTCGATATGGAATTTACATTGAATCGATATTCTGACCTTGATTATTTATCAGATGTAGTTGTGACAAGTGATACAATTGATTTAAAAGGTTATGGTAATAATAAGAATGGGAACTACCAAATGACTCTCTATGGACTACTTGGTGAAACAAGAGGGAGTTTTAATGTATCAGAAGAGGAAAACAAATGTGTAATCAAATAAAAATCGGATTCATCATGTTTACACTTGTTCTTTTTGGTTTTCAATGTAAAGAAAAAACAAATCCAGCAGATATCCCACCTGCAATTTCATCTATACCAAATATAAAAGGTGAATGGATATTAGAATGGGAGAACGGAATCCACCAAATCCAATTAAACCCAGAGGACAAAAAAATCCTTTGGGATGGAAACGAAGGATTGGAATTAGATTTAGATTCTCTTGGGATTCGGATCCGGGCGTATGATGAAGAGACTGTGAAAGGATATTTTTTATATTCAGATATCAAACCCAAATCCTGGATTGGGACTTGGGAGAATCGGGTCGTTCGACTAATCCGAAGGAATTAGTTTCAACATAGATTGGATTTCTTTCGCTGCTTTTTTGGAAGCGTTGTTTGTTCCGAGTTCTCGCTCTTTTGTTTCTCGTAAAATCCCTTTGATTTTGTTTCGTAATTTCACATTGGAAAGAATTTTCCAAGCTTCCGAAACAATGTATTCAGGCCTACATTCATTTTGAGTGATTTCTCGGCAAACTTCCTGGCCACAAAGGATATTGGCAAGACCAATGAACTTCGATTTAATGAGAAGTGAACCTAGAAAATAAGTAAACAAACTTACCTTATATAATATCACCATTGGGGTTTCAAAATACAAACCTTCTAAAGTAGCCGTTCCCGATGCAATGAGGAGTAGGTCACTTGCCTCCATTACTCGAAGCGAAGAGTTCCAAAGGTAATGGATTTGGATATCCGGGTGAAGTTGTTTCACTGCGTTTATCTTATTTAATAGGAAGGTTTCTTCCTTCTGATTGATGTTTGGCAGTAAAAATACAATTTTCTTTTTCTCTAACTTACATTGTTCGTGGAGTAACACTGCTGTTCCAAGGATTGGATCAATGAGCCTGTGAATTTCTCCCTTTCTTGATCCTGGTAACAAACCTACCGTATAACCGTGATGAGGGTCTGGTAGTTTTTCAGGAATGATCGGCTCTTTTTTTAATTTCTCTGGGATTCTTTTTGTGATGGGGTGACCTACAAATTTCGCATTCACACCATATTCAAGGTAGATTTCTTCCTCAAATCGGAAGAGGGTTAGCATTAGGGCGATGTGTTCTTTGATAAAAAAGATACGTTTGAATTTCCATGCCCATATTTGGGGAGAAACATAAAATACAGTTTGGATTCCTCGTTTTTTTAATTCTTTCGCCAATCGTAAGTTAAAACCAGGATAATCAATTAAGATAGCAAGTTGTGTAGGGCGATGTGAAGTTTCATCTAATACTCTGTAGAAAACTTTTTTTAGAAAACTATACTTTTTGATCGCTTCTGAAAATCCAATGACACTTAAGTTTTCCATCTCTTCAAGAGATTCGAGTCCATTTTGGATCATCCCTTCACCACCGATTCCATAAAAATGGAAATCAGGTTCGATTGAACTTAATTCTTGTAACAGATCAGACCCAATAAGGTCGCCTGAATGTTCTCCCGCAATCAATAAGATGTTTTTTTTAGCGTTAGACCGATGTGATTTTTTTTTGGCTACCATTGAGAACCTTACTTCCATTTTTACCCAGCACACAAAAGTTTAATTTGTGTTTTGTGGCAAATTGAATCACTTCCTTTGGATTTACGACAAGGGTTTCTCCTTCTCGAATACAAAGTGTTTTACAGCCACTTTCTAACATCACTTGAAAGGTATGAATTCCAATCGTGGGAAGATCAAATCGTTCGTCTTGTTTTGTTTTTGGACTTTTGCAAACGACTGCATCACCTTTCTTTTTTGTATACAAACCACCTCGTCGAATGGTTTCATCTGTCCCTTCAACAGCTTCTACTGCAATCACAGATTCGTCACTCACAACAACCATTTGTCCTATATCCAAATCGGCCATTTTTTCAGCGTAATACATTCCAAAGTCGATGTCTTTTAATTCTTGGGAGCTAAATTTTTTGGGAGTGTATCTTCCTTCTTTTAAGAGGAGGGATTGTAAGTAAATTTTTTGGGAGATAACTTTTACTCCCATCGCTTCAAACTCATCCGCAATCGCAAGGAAAATAGGGTAATCGTTACGGTTAATGGTTTTGGCTAAAATAGAAAGTGCTTTGAGATCAAATTTGAGTTTTTGGAATAGGAGGTCCTTTCGTACTTTTCCAAGCATCAAGATACGAGAGATTTTTTCCTTTTGGATGGTTTTTAAAATTTTACCTACCTGTGTGATATGAACCGGTATCGTCCGATTTTCTTGTCCCCTAGGAGAAAAATCGGATTCGATGAGACCAAGAAAAATTGGATCCTCGCCGGCTGCGAGTGCTTCCTGCATTCCAATGTGAGGAAGTTCTCCACCACCTGCGATGATTGCCAATTTGCCTTTTGAAACCAAAAACTGACCTGTTTACGTACTTGCCGTATCGCCGCTGGATGGTGCCGCTGGTGTGTTTTCTTTTTTGTAGTCTGTGACGTAAAATCCAGACCCTTTGAAAATGATACCAGCACTTGCTGAGATTCGTCTCTCCACGGATCCTTTTTTTTCGCAAAGGCAAACCGTCAAAGCGTCATCCTTCATGGATTGTACATGTTCAAAGTCTTTTCCACATGTGTTACAATGGTAGTCGTAAGTTGCCATAGTTTCTCCTTTAATGGATTCCAGTTCTCACTTCAAATAATAAAACATAATCACGGTTTGGCTTTGTTGCCAGAGGCAGACAAATTTCCCAAGAGTATTTGCCTGCTTCAAGAATCGATTCTGAGAGTTGGTAAGATCGAATGGATTGGATGAGGCCAGTGTTCCTCCTCCATAAACTAGCGTTCCATTTGTCTCCCACTCGATTCTCGATATGTAAGGACAGATTTTCTCTTCTTTTGGCACCGTCGAGGACATATCGATTTTTATTCACCCAAATCGAAGTATGGTCCAGGGAAATGGAATAGGCGAGGTGTTCAATATTGTTGTATTGCAAATGGATTTCGATAAAAGGGATGGGAGTTTCCGAATCTGTCGGCATAAATGAAAATTCGAAATAGTTTTTGTTCCCAGAAAGTTTTTTACATATCCTCTGGGTTTGGTTTCCTTTCCCAACAGTACCAAAGATTGGAAATCCAGTTTCCCCATAGACACGGATTGTTTCTCTCGGAATGTAATTTCCAAAAAAGGTTTGAGGGATTTTTTTACCATCCCAACCTTCAAAATCGATTCGGATTTCATTGTCCACGGCTTTAAATCGTTTCTCAAATTCCGAAATCATCGTTCCATCAGCGATGGTTTCTTTCAGAAAACCAGAAAAGATCCAAGCAGTTTTTTGGGAGTTGGGAAAGTAACAACGTTTCCAATGGCCTTCATTCCCCGCGATGGTTTCTTCTGCGCCGTCTTCTTCCAAACAAATGGTTGGTTCTGGTTCACTAACCTTACCCACTTCCGTGTTTTCTCGGCCAGGTCCACTGCGAAGGTTTACATTTTTCCCTCGAATTGTTGCTGTTTGGTGGTACAAATTGGTACCAGAAATTTGGGATAAAAAATGTAAGGTTTGGAGTAAAAATCCAGTTTCAATTTCGCCAATTGGCTCAAAAGGAAAACTGAGTAAATGGGATAGGGCATCACTGTAACTTTCTTCCATCCCACGTGGGTCTTCCAAAATTAGAAGTAGTAGGAAATGAGTGACTTCGGATTTGGGTATGGGTTTTGCAATCGAATTGATTTTTGTGATGAGAGCTCGTTTGTAACCAGTTCCATGTTTTTTTAAATGAGAAAAATAGGGATCCTCGATATGGTAATAAGTCCCTCTTGTGGTTTCCCATTCAATTAGTTTGGTATCCTTTCTTTTCTGAAAAAATTGTAGAAGGTCCTTTTGGTTTGATTTCCCATTGATTTGTTTTTCCATTTGGGAAAGGGATTGAGAAAGGATGGTTAATTCCAACTCACTGGTGGGAATCTCTGACTCAGAGTAAAGTTTTAGAACTTTTAAATAGGCTTCAGATTGGTACAAATCGTACGCTTTGTCGTCTCTTTCACGAAAATCAACAAAGGTATAAGTGAAAATGATAACGAGTAAAAATAAAACCCCAACTGCAAAAAAAACTCGGGAGCGAATCAAAAGGAACCTCCCGGTGTTCTCTTAAAGATTTTCAGGAAGGAGTTTGGCTCGGTCCACTCCGTATTCTTCGAATAATGCATTTTTTGCCACGTAGTATCGATGTAAATTGATATTATAGTCAACTTTTGCCCTAACTAAAGAAAGTTGATCCTGGACCAATGTGTCCAATGCATTTTTTACGGCAAGTGCATTGAATCTTCCTTGTTGGAAAGAACGTAACACACCATTATAATATTTTCTAGATTCTTCTTCCGTACGTTTTGCATTTTCCATCACACGGAAAGAAGCCTTCAAAATATCAATTCTTGTTTTGACATCATCAGAAACAGCTTTTACCAAATCAGCTTCTTCTAGGGAAACCTGTCTTCTTTGGATTTCTGCATCACGGATTCCAACCTTCACCCCTTTGTCCATGATGGGGTAACTCAAATCAAGCGAACCTTGCATCACTGGATACTGGTAAGAAAACACTCCATGCCTGTTGTCTGAATAATTATTTTGCGGACTAATTGTATTTTGAGCTTGGTATCCGTAAGTTCCAGCTGCTTTTAAAGAAGGTAGGGCTTCATTTTTTGCCATTTTCATTGCCAGTTCCGCGTTTTCTTTTTTCCTTTGGATGGCGCGGAAGTCGGCTCGGTGTTTGTATGCGTAATCGATATCAGATTGGTAATCGAGTTTTTCAGGCAAAACTTCAGAGAGAGGAGTTGTTTTTTGGAACACAGTGTCCTCTGGGAGATTTAGGGAACGAATGAGTTTACGTCTTGCTTCTTCTTTTTCAGCAGTAGCTTGCGCCATTTGCCCTTCTACTTGGGAAAGTAAGGCATTCCATTGGTTGACTTCAAAACTTTCTGAGAGTCCAAGCCCTTGTTTGCGGATCGTAAGGTCCCTTACGTTTTTTGTATTTTTAAGTAATTGTTCGAAGGTTTGGAATCCGGACTCTTTGACAGAGTAGTTCCAATAATCCACAAGTGTGGAAACCACTTTGGATGCGACTTGGTCTTCCATTTGCTCCCGCATGATCTCTGTTTGGTTCTCGAGGATTTTTTCCATATTCCTTTCGTTTGCACCAAATGCATTCTTGAGTAAGTCCTGGGCTATGGTAACAGATAAAGAGTCTGTGTAGAGAGGAGGGAGGCCGAGTGCCGTAAAACCCGCTGGAGTTTGGTTTGGATTTTCAAATGCGTTTGAGTCAAACCTTTGTGACCTAGCTTCAATCTTAAAATAAGTTCCGGTCGTAAAGAGTTTTTCTATCCCAGCACTATATGTATTGGTTTGGGTTTTTGTCCCTGAGAAGATGTTGTTTTGGTTGAAAGGGAATTTTTTTTGGTCGATTTCTGCCTTAGAAACAGCACGCCAAGAATACTTCGCCTCATACTTCATCAAATTGGAATCAGCCTTTGCCAACTCCAACCTTGCTTGTAACACTTCGCGGTTATTATCAATCGCATACCGAACCGCATCTTTCAAACTTAAGGTAAATCCTTTTTCTTCCGACTCGGCAGCGATCAGTCCGAAGGAAATGAGAAGAATCAATGCGCTAGAAACCCATGAACGTTGTTCCATATTCTTAATTCAGACTCCTCATTTCCCTTGCAAAGTTGTTTTTTTTTGAAAAAAGCCCTTATTTTTTAAAGGCTGCCTTCATTTTTTCACCCACTTCTCCAATATGAGCACAAATGCTCACACCAGCATCTTGCATTGCTGCAATCTTAGAAGTAGCGGTTCCCATTCCACCAGAAATGATGGCACCAGCATGGCCCATACGTTTTCCAGGAGGGGCAGTTTGCCCTGCGATGAAGCCAACCACGGGTTTTTTCACATGAGCTTTGATGTAAGCCGCTGCTTCTTCTTCCGAAGTTCCACCGATCTCTCCGATCATCACGATACCTTCTGTGTCTGGGTCTTCGTTTAAAAGGCGAACCGCTTCTGTGTGGTTCATCCCTGGAACTGGGTCTCCCCCGATTCCAATACAAGTTGACTGGCCAAGACCCGCCGCTGTTAAAGAGGCAACAGATTCATAGGTTAAAGTTCCGGAACGAGAAACAATTCCAATATTCCCTGGTGTGTGGATAAAACCTGGCATAATTCCCATTTTTACATTGTAACGTGGGTTGATCACACCTGGACAGTTTGGTCCAACGAGTTTGGTTTTGGAATTTCGTAACACACTGTACACTTTTAACATGTCGTGTGTTGGAATTCCTTCCGTGATACAAACCACTAGTGGGATTTCTGCAAAGATTCCTTCGAGAATTGCATCCGCTGCAAATGGAGGTGGAACAAAAATCACTGCTGCGTTTGCTCCGTCTTCTTTCATTGCATCTTTGATGGTATTTCGAACCGGAGCCGTTTTTCCAAATTCAGATGTCCAAGTTTGGCCACCTTTCCCTGGAGTTACACCCGCCACTACTTTCGTACCATATTCCAACATTTGTGTAGCATGAAAGGATCCTTCTTTACCAGTGATCCCTTGTACTACTACTCTTGTATTTTCATCTACTAATACAGCCATGTTATTTGTTTCCTATTTTTTGATTAGGGAGACAATTTTGTCTGCCGCGTCACGGAGTCCTTCAACTCCCACAATGTTCATCCCAGATTCGTTCAGGATTTTTTTCCCTTCTTCTGCATTGGTTCCTTTTAATCGAACCACAACAGGTACGGATACGTTTACTTTTTTGGTCGCTTCAATGATTCCCACGGCAACGCGATCACATCGAACAATTCCACCAAATACGTTTACAAAAATTCCTTTCACGTTTGGATCAGATAGAATGAGTCGGAAACCATTTTCTACGGTTGTAGGGTTTGCTCCACCCCCAACATCCAAAAAGTTTGCAGGTTCTGCACCGGCCAACTTAACGATGTCCATAGTTGCCATCGCAAGACCAGCTCCGTTCACCATACAGCCAATATTACCATCTAACTTTACATAGTTGAGGTTGTATTCTTTTGCTTTTACTTCATAAGGATCTTCTTCTGTGATATCACGAAGGGCTTCATTATCAGGGTGACGGTAAAGAGCGTTTTCATCCAAGTCCATCTTGCAGTCTCCTGCAATGATTTCATTTTGTTTTGTTAGGATGAGAGGGTTGATCTCTAGAAGTGCTGCATCTTCTTTGATGTAGGCATTGTACACAGAATTGACTAAGGCAGTGAAAGATTTTTGTGCTTCTTGTGGAATACCAAGTGCAAACGCAAGTTCTCTCACTTGGGAACCTTGGATTCCAATGCCTGGATCAATTTGGATTTTGATGATTTTTTCAGGGTGGGTTTCTGCCACTTCTTCAATTTCCATCCCACCTTCTGTAGAAGCCATGATGATGGTTTTGCGAATGGCACGGTCGAGTAAAATGGAAAGGTAGTATTCCTTTGCAATCTCTAGTCCTTGCTCGAGGTAAACTTTGAGGACTTTTTTTCCCTCTGGCCCAGTTTGTGGGGTGATGAGTTGCATCCCTAGGATTTTCTCAGCAGCTGCTTTTGCGTCGTCTTTTGTTTTGGCGACTTTCACTCCGCCACCTTTACCTCGTCCACCTGCGTGGATTTGGGCTTTTACCACCACAACGGGTGATTTTTGGACAACTTCGTTATATGCCTTTTCGAAATCACCGACCGTGTCGATGACCTTTCCGAATGGAACGTTGGCATTGTGTCTACGTAGGATTTCTTTGGCCTGGTATTCGTGGACTTTCATGGATTTCCTTATGTCATTGGTTCGTCCGAAAGCTTTCGCCAACGGATCACTAGGGTAAGCCTCAAGGGTTGGGTGAGATTGTCAAGAGAGATTGAATAGAACTAAGGAAAGAGGGGGAAAGAATCGAATTCCAGGAACTGGTTTTACCTTTATACAATCACCCTAGGCTCGAAGGGTCTCGTCAGGATTTTTGGGAAGGCTCACACAAAAACGCGAACCTACGCCTTCTTCGCTTTCAAGTGAGATTTCTCCACCAAGCACCTCAACTTGTGACTTGGTAATAAAAAGTCCGATGCCTCTCGCATCTTCATTCCTGTGGAAGGTTTTGAACATCCCAAAGATTTTATTTCCATGTTTTTGTAAATTGATACCGAGTCCATTGTCTTCGACAATAATTTGAATCTGTTCTTTTTTCTCACTCACAACGATTTTGATCCAAGCTCCTTCCTTTAATCGCACATACTTTACTGCATTGGACACAAGATTTAAGAGGATACTTTCTAAATACGAGGGTATCGTTTTGATGTTTAGATCGTCTGGAATGATTGTTTCGACGATAATGTTGCGTAATTTGATCGAACCACCTAGGATTGATAGGGTTTTACTCACTTCTTTCTTTAAAGAACAATCTTCCATAGGTTTGTTAAGTGTTTGGTTGATCGAGATGATATCATTTAAATGAGAAATGGTTTCTTCAAGTTGGATGGATGAAGCATGTAACATTTCAATTAAGTTCTTTTTATCTTCTTCCGATTTTGACTCTTCCAAAAGATGGATGAGGGAAGTGAAGTTAGAGGAATGTTGTCTAATATTATGAGATATGATATAAGCAAAGTTTTGAAGACGATTGTTTTGGATACCTGTAAAATGTAATACGCGTTTGGTGTTTTCTAGAGCCTGAATTTCTTCTGTGATATCAAAACGAATGGAAAGATATGCTTCTATTTCATCAGAGGGACTGAATAACGGATGGATAAAGGTTTGGAGCCAGAAAAAGTTTCCATCTTTGGATTTGTTTTTAATAATTCCTTCCCATGTTTTTCCCTGTTTGATTTGGTTCCAAAGTGTTTTCCAAAATTCTTTTTTGTGAAATTTCGAATTTAATATTTTATGATCAGATCCTATAATCTCATCTTCTTTATATCCACTAATTTTGATGAATTTTGAATTTGCACGGATAATGATTCCATCTGGATTTGTGACACTCACGATTGCAGATTTTTCGATTGCATCGAGAACAGATGTTAATTTTTTGTTTTGTTGTTCGATTGTATTTTGTGTTTTTTTTAATTCCGTAATGTCTAAAAAACTAGCTGTGGCACCTTCTAAATTTCCATCTTCATCAAAAAGGGGAGTTGCATTTACATTCAACCACTTAACATTTCCATCCAAGGAAATGATTCCATGTTCACAATTGTAAATTGTCATTTGTTTTCCAAGAGCCAAAGCCAATGGAAGTTTATCAGCTGGGAAAGGGCTTCCATCTTCGTAAATTTGTTTCCATTCCTTGGAACTAAAATATCGATGTTCGATCTGTTCCAATGTTAATTCTAAGATTTGAGTAGCGCTATCATTTGCATAAATGATTTGTCCATCCTTATTTACGACAACCACACCACTGATCAAAGTTTTTAATAACCGATCGAGTTTTGTTTCTTTTTGTTTTAAGATTTTGTTTGCGAGAACTGAATCAGTTAACTCTTCAATCGTAACCGTATAAAAATTTGGATCTAAATGATCGAGTTTTAAAAGATACGGTTGGTTTAGGATTCCGAATGTATTAAATTTGTCTTTTGAAACCACGAGATCAAAAGGCTTTCTGCTTTGGAGGTCATTTTGGATTTGATCCAAAAATTCGGTGGTAAACAAAAAAGAAAAGAGAGAACCGATCGTAAGAATACTGAGAGTATCAGTTGTGAAATTGTGAATTTCTTGTGCTTTGGAGTTAGCAAATACTAATGGATCTGTTTTTGCGATTGTTTGAGTTCGTAATTCAAATAAAAATAAAGAATAGGGAAGTTTATTTGCAAACTTAAAAAAAAACTCTGATTCATGGATCATTTCGTTCATGATTAGTCGTAAACCACCACGCAAGGAATGATTCACATATTCAAAATCAATCAGACGAAAGAAATCAATTTATCCTTTCTAAATGATCTTTAAAATTTATTCCAATAAGGAGAAAGCCTGACAGGATCACAAAAACTTCCATTTGATTTTGTATCGAGTAAATCAAATCGGTTTGCATTGTGGGGAGACAGATAAATTTGACCTCCTTGCCCTATGGCGCCACCTCGATAGGAAGAAGTGCCCGGATTTGGCATAAGCATTTTAATATCAGAAGTCACTGAATCAATGGAGATAAACTTTCCATAATTAAATGGAATTGGATAGAGTTTCCCATTCGGAGCTAGTACAACTCCATTAAACATCGAAGCCGTCACATTAGGAATGGTTCCTGCCTCGACAACGGTATCTTTATCATGTGTATCTACGTAATAAAGGGTAGCGACATTATGAGGAATGATGTAAATACGCCCGTTAGGTGTGTAAATTCCTGAGATATAATTTCCTGCTCCACCAAATGAAAAAGGATGTTGTGTGACTGTCTCGGTGTTCGTGTCAAGGATATATATATTTGTTGCGGTATGTGGGATGAAATATATTTTCCCTTCAGGCGTTAACACTCCGTTGGCAAAAATTCCTCCCGACACGGGTGTCGCAACTGATCCTATGGTACCTTTGTTTGTATCATAGTAGCGAATGATAGATTCCCCGCTGGGTACATAATAGATTTTACCATTGGGTGCGTAAACTCCGCCATTATAAGCCGCACCACTCATTGTTATGTTCGTTATGTTAGTTAAGGTATGATTCGATGTATCAAATTTATAAAATGTATTATTGGTATGAGGTGATAAGTAAATGATTCCACTCGGACCTAAGGTTCCTCCGATAAAATCGATCGCCCCTGGAACACTGGTAGCCTCTTCATAGTTATTTGTTTTTGGATTGATAGCGAGAATTTTAGGAGAGTTGTAAGGCAAAAGATAAACCTTACCGTTTGGTGCGGCAAGCGCACCTTGGAAATCTGTTCCCGCAGTCCCGGTTACAGAAAGAACAGTGGCCGGATTGTATTGGGTTAAGGTTTCCCCTTCGCTCGAACCAAGTGCAAATTGTGCTTCCACTTCTTGTTTCACCTGCCTCCAGTTCTCAGGCAAATGGGTTTCTTCGTAACTTAAGGTACAAGCAGCTGGTGCAACTTTGTAACCACAATGGTAACTTTTGTCTTTAACCACAATACGAAATAGTAATTGATTCAAAAATGAATCCGAATTCACATCACAATTGTTAGAGATCTTTGCACTGGAACAATGGGAACAAAAAATCAGGAAAAAAAACAATACAAGGTAACGGAGCATAAAGGTTCTAAATTGGACGTTACTTGTAAGTGCATTGGCATCGCAATCAAGTTTAGAAAAATCCCCAAGGATTACTTGCGGAATTGTCCGAAGTCGTGTTCGTTGAGATTTGGACATAAATAATTGTTAGAAAGGTCTTTTTAAGATTTTTTTTCCGGAAGTATTAATCACAGGAAAAAAATTGGGATCCCTTTCTGGATCTGTAATTAGTAATTTTACATCTCTGATCCTATCATAACATTCTTTCATAAACAATTGGTGACCACAACCGAGTAGATGGTATCCTTCATGGATCAATGTTGATTTAGGGCTTGTGAATATTAGTTGTATGGTCGATATGTATTTTGCTTTGATATAACCTTTGGTGTTGGTTCTCGCTTCAACAGCACCTTGAACTTCTAACTTTAATCCAATGCCTGCAAAGATCCCTAAGGTAAAAATCTCAAATACGATGTCCCCCCAAGTCCTTCCTTTTAGATACAAAAGTCGATCACATTGGTCTGGCATCCTTGTATTGTTTAAGTATTCTAGTATATCTGATCCGTAAAATCCAGGACGTTCCATTTCTAATAGGATTGTAGGTTCTGCTTTTAATTTGTATAAACTTAATTCTTCGTTCCATACTTCAAATAATGTCCATACATCCTGGTCTAAAATCCCTTTCTCTTTGATAACACAAACTCGAAATGATATAGGTTCACCAAATGAAATGGCTTCTCTCACTTTGTCTTGATGAAACCCAATTGTTGTACAATTTGTCAGAAGTAATAGAATGAAATAAGTTAGAAAATTTTTTTTGAATTGGAGTAACAAATTGTAACCTAACATCTAATAATCAGTAACGCAGCGAGTTCGAACACTTGCATCAGTTTTTAAAACAGGTCCACCGCCAGAGGTTCCAAAATCGGTAACATATGCCATAGTTGAAGGAGTTCCAATGACAGGGCTCGATGACCAAAACGATGTAGAAGCTGTATTGGGAAAATACAATGGATTATATCCTGGAGTTCCGAAATTAAATCGGATATCTTTTAGTGAAATTAATTCATTTGCATTAGGAAGTCTCCATGTTTTTCCAGCAAGTGTTAAACTTTGGCAGTAATTAATCGCTCCAGACCATTGTAATGCACTGTCTGTTCCCCCAGAACAAGTGGCAACATTCGGCTGACCCGCTGTACATTTTTGCCAAAGAAGGGCTGTATCTAAATCCAGTATTGTTCCATCAGATTGATCAATGAATCGTTTGGTAAAGGTATTTCTTGGTGTGGCGACACAACGAAGGTGATGTAAGTCTGAATAAACTCCAAATCCGATGGAGGATTGGATATAGGTTGGGTAAAACGCTCCAGTATTTGCAGCATTCGATGTATTGGATTTGTAATTAAAACTATTAGTTTGTGGAAAATAAGATGAATTGATCGATGGATTTTCTGTGGTGTGATCAAAAATACTTATGTATTCTTCTATTTCGGGTACTCGCCAATCGGTTCGATCTGCAAAACCAGAACCCGCATTCAAACTTGTACATTCAGTTTGTGCTCCTGCAAATGTAAAGGTATCTGTACCCACAGTTCCGCAACCAATGCCTGTTCTCCCTCGGTTACAACTTGTCCAAACAAGACCCGTTACTAAATCGGCTGTGATTTCAACTCCGGAAACTAGGCTAGGTCCCACAAAACTTGTGTTAATTCCTCTTTGTAGATGCCCGTCTTGGCCTGGAATTGCTGTACAAGTTGCATCAACATTTCCTCCTGCATCGTAACACACAGTGATATTGGTCTTCGGAGGAGCCTTTCCCATCCATGCTGGTTGGTAGACACAACTGGCGCTACCTTTGGGATTACTTGCCGTGATTGTGAACTGGACTTGGTTTGCCTTCCAACCAGTATAGATGCCTTCAAGTGAGTTTGAAAAAAAAGAAAACGAAATACCAGGTGGGAGTGGAGGATTACTGGAAAAACTAAGCCTGTTTCCATCTGATTCAAATGCTTCGAAAAAATAAGTTCCATTCCTTTTCGGTATGAGTGGGGGGCAAATTAAATAAGTGGGTGGATTGACTTTTAATACAACACCGCAATGAGGTGACTCATCAAAATTGATATAACGGAGGAGTAAGCTGTCTTTGTATTGGTCAGATTTAGGATCACATAAATTTTCCAAATCTGACCGATTGCATGAGAATAAGAGAAATAAAGATAAACAAAGCAGTAAAAAACTTGTTTGGAGCTGTGTCATAAAATCGATGCTAAACGATCGAATTCAATCAAACAGTTTAAGACGGAATTTCATCAACTATTTTCTGACGAAAGCTCTCAATTTGTAATTTCAGTTGATCAATCCGTTTTGCATCAGAAGGGATGAATGATGTGAGTTGTAATGTTTTCTCTGCCTTTGGTAGATTACCAATTGTGAGGTACAATTGAACAAGTTGTATTAAATTTGATAAATGTCCAGGGTTACGCAACCGAATCCTTTCTCCCATATCGATGGCTTTTCCATATTCCTTGGTTTGTCTGTAAGTGAACGATGCTAAATAGATTAGGTCAGTGTCACCGGGGTATTCTTCGATATAGGTATTTAATTTTTCTGCTGCCAAACTGTAATCTTTCATCCTGACGAGAAGTCGAATGAGAGCCCTTTGGATTTCGCGGTTCTCTGGATTGATTCGGTTTGCTTCGATTAAACTTGATTTTGCCCCTTCAAATTCTTCCAATTTAATCTGTGATTTTGCCTTTCGCATATATTCATAAGATTCCTTTCGAATGCCCCTAGGTGGTTGGTGAACATTTTCTTTGAATGCGATGCGCATCAAACTCAAATCGTCAGTGAGTTCTCCCATCCGTAAGATCGATTGGTAGATCTCTTTTAGATTCCCATTCCCTTGTTCCACATGCCTCAGGAAAAGCTCTTCATCGTGGTTGATTTTTCTTGCCGTGGTTTCGGTTTCAAATTCGATATCATCCCGACCATCAGACCCAAGGATGAGAACATCACCCGGAATTAACTGTAAAGTGGAGATTTCAAGAGATTTTTCTGAAAAGGGAGTTCCTAATTTTCTAAGTTCTGAATTGTTTTTAATGAATTCTGCACTGCCTTTGCGGTATAACACTGACCATGGATGCTCAGCATTCAAATAATACATGAGCCCTGTTTCATCATCAATGAGCCCCATTACCATGGAAACTAACATCGAACAGTCAAAGCTTTCGAAAATATGATGGAGTTCTTGGTAAGCATTTTTAATCCAACGTTCTGCATATAATAATTTTACCGACTCTACAGCTGTTGATCTTTCTAAGATCGATTGTACTGCAGCCCCAAGGACAAGTATTCCACCCGCACCTTGTAAAGATTTACCCATAGCATCGGCATTTAGAAAAAATGTGTAATCTTTTCCACGTAAAGTAATGGTACGTGCGATACAAATATCTCCACCAATTTCATTTTCTTTACCATGGAATAAAAAAGTTTTTTTCTGTTTGATTAAAAAATCAGTTTTAACATGAGAACCTATAGTTTTATTTAAGCTAAGAGGTTTGATGAGCAGTGATGTAAGGAAATAATCTCCATCTTGTTGTTTTTTTAGTGTTTCCACTGTTTCCAAACTGTTTCGAAGTTCAGATGTTTTTGCTTCCACTAACTCTTGTAAGTTTTCTCTGATCCTACCCACTTCTCTGGTTGCTTTTTCATAATTTTCTGCGAATAATATAAATTCTTTGTCTATGGATAAAATAGGAAGGGCTCCTCTGCCTCCTGTCGCTAAACTATTGGCAGATTCATTAATTTGTTCTAAGGTTAAATTGATTGATTGGAAAAACATATAAATCAGAATCACAGCTTCTACAAATGTCATTCCAATAAAGGCAGAAATCTTAAGTAAACTTGCATTTCCAAAGGATATAAAAACAGACAAAACACTTAAGGATAAAAGAATCAAAATGAGTAAAAAAATAAATTTTCCTTTTAGGCTTAAGATTCCATAGTTTTTGTGAACTGAGACATCTCGATATGCTAAGATCTTTTTGACTTCAACGCGTTTGTTTCCTGTGAAATAATCTGAAATGATATAGGAAAACCCACCATAAACAAAAACTGCCGATAACCATCCAATCGAAATCAAAAGAAGTTCATAGGTTGCATGCCCGTATAACAAGTGGGTGAAGGAAACTGCTAAAAAAACCATCACTGCATAACGAATGGCAGCATACATATTTTCTTTGGGAAGGTGGATCAGGGTATTTAAATTGTTTTCTAATTCAAGAATGTCTTTATGCCGTATGGTTTCGTTTGGTTTTAAAAACTCATTTAGTTTTTTTAAGTCATGCCGAAACCCTCCATATCCTAATGGAGTGAATATTCCAAATTCGATACTATGCCCAATGGCTGCGAGTATTGTTGAAACAACAAAAACGTACACGACCTCTGGATGGTTCTCGATCGAAAAATCTGGGATTAGTGCAGATCCAAAAAAGTAAGCATAAAACGCACCAAAGAAGGCACCTTGTAATGAGAAAAATACGATAGCGAAACTATAAGATATGAACCTATGTAAAAATTTGAATAGCTGATCAAAGAATCGGCTCATTGTGATCCCCAAGGAACACAAAGTTTAGGAGATGATCCAAACTCCGTAAAGAGATTTTTGCCTATTTATTAAAAAAGTTAGATATCTTATTAAAAAAAAACTTTCATCAGGAATCGACTTAGTTAGGTTTCACCAATGGAATTAAAAAATAAGAGAATCGTTGTCACTGGAGCAGGGTCCGGGATAGGGAAAGAAACCGTGTTGCAGATGTTAAAGCATGAGAATGTAAAAATTTTAGCCTGTGACCTTAATGAGAAAAACATTGTTTCTCACCCCAATGTGATTCCGTATAAATGTGATGTAAGCAAACCTGAGTCTTTAGACAAATTGATTAAAGATGCAGATAAAAAATTAGGTGGGATTGATATCTTTTTTGCCAATGCTGGATTTGCGTATTATGAAATCATTCAGGATGCAGATTGGGATCAGATTGATCGAATTTTTCGTACAAATGTTTACTCGCCTTTTTATACTCTCGTCACTCTCAACCGAAAAAGGACTTCACCTTGTCTATTCGTAGTCACAGCTTCTGCGATGAGCCATTTACCTCTTCCAGGTTATGCCATGTATTCGGCGACGAAAGCAGCAGTCCGTTCGTTTCTTGATGCTTACCAATGTGAATTGAGACCAGGAAACCGAACAATGATAGTTTATCCAATAGCAACTAGGACAAAATTTTTTGACTCAGCCGGGAAAAAAGTACCTGTTCCATTTCCAAGTCAAACCGCTGAGACAGTGGCAAAAAAAATAGTGAGTGGAATTTTAAGGGACAAAACAGAAGTTTTCCCTTCATTTTTATTTCGATTCATTCAATTTCTAGACAGATTTTTGTTTTTTCCTTTGAAAATTTACCAAAAAATTGAAGCTGCAAAATTGAAATCGCATAAATCTTAAGCCTACTGCATAGTGGATACTATGCAGTCTTCAGAGGAAGGACCATTGCCACATATTTCGCCTTCGGCAGACACTCATATGAATGTCGAAGCGGATTTATTAAAAACAATCATGGATGTAAGTTCCACAGCGATTGTGTTACTGAATCCACAGGGGAATATTTTGTATGCAAATCCTGCTTCAGAAACTGTCCTTGGTATCAAACTAAAAGACATCCTTACGAGAACTTACGACGCTCCTCAGTGGAAAAATACTTCCTTGGATGGTGCTCCCTGGAGAGATGAAGACCAACCTTTTAATATTGTCCTCAAAACAAAACAACCAGTAACAGATATTCGGCATGCTATCGAAGATTCCAATGGGACCAAAAAATACCTTTCGATTAATGGTTCACCTGTGTTTAATGAAGTGGGAGAATTACGTTCCCTGGTATTTCTCATCACTGACATCACAGAAAATGTTCTAAAACAAAAGGCATTAGAAGACAGCGAAGCAAAGTATCGCACCATCACAGAACTTTCCTTGAGTATGGTGTACGACTTAGATATAGCTTCGGGAGTAAACTACTGGGCCGGTGCCATCCAAGAAATCACAGGTTACACCCCAGAAGAATACAATGCAATTGGTTATGAGGCATGGATGGTTCTTATCCATCCTGAAGATAAAGAAAAAACCATCCAAGTGTTTGATGAATCGATGGCTAATCGAACCAAATTCTCCTGCGAATACCGTTACAAAAGAAAAGATGGTTCCTATGTTTATATTGAAGATAATGGAATCTTTTTATACAATGAAGATGGTGACGCCTATCGGATGTTTGGTGCAATGATCAATCGAACTGAACAGATTGAAGCGAGTTTAGCACTCAAAGAATCTGAATCTAGACTTCTCATGTCACTTGATGCTGTAAAAATGGGGATTTGGACTTTGGACATTGATCCAAGTAAAATTTATTGGTCCCCACAAACTTACGAAATCTACGGATTGGATCCAAATAAAAATGAGATCACTGTCGAAACGTATTTAACATTAAACCATCCAGAAGACCTTACTAAGATTTCGGAAGAAATCCAATTTCTAAAAGATGATCCTACAAAATCAGGATACATCATACAACATCGGATTTTCCATGCAGATGGGAGTGTCCATTGGGTTGAATCAAGGGGCAATTTACTCAGAGACAAAGATGGCAAACCGTTTCGATTGATGGGAACGATTCTTGATGTCACTGAGGCAAAATTAGCGGAAGAAGCCTTACGCACGTCAGACGAAAGATTCCGAGCCTTTTATCAATTTTCGACGGAAGCATTTCTCATTTTTGATGAAAATTCATTACGAGCAAAGGATTCTAATTTTGCTTTTCAAAACTTGTTTGGATATGCACCTGAAGACACAAAAAATTTGAAAATCCGATCGTTACTCACACCAGACTCACTCCAAAAAATTCGTGAAAAAATTGAAGATCACTCAAGTGATTCGATTGAAATATTATGCAAACGAAAGAATGGGGAAGTGTTTCCAGCACTTGTATCCATCAAACGATTTAAATACAACCAATCGAATTCCATTGCATATAGTATTTTTGATTTGAGTCCATTGAAAGAGGTGGAGGAACTCCGACAAATCAATTCTGAAATCAGAGAAAAAAACAAACTCATCGAAAAACAAAAAATCGAACTAGAGATGGCGTTTGAAAACCTCAAACGAACCCAAGAACAATTGGTCCAATCGGAAAAATTAGCAGCTCTTGGGCAACTCATTGCAGGCATCGCACATGAAATCAATAATCCGATAGGTGCAGTAAAAGCATCCAATCAAAATATGATGGATTGGCAAAAACGATATGGTATCGCCTCACAATTGTTCCGTGAAGCAATCTTAAATGTTCCAAAAGAAGAACAAGTCATCCTAAAAACCATCTTATCAAATTTAGACCAACCCATCGAATTTTATACTGGTAAAGAAGAAAGGTTAAGAAAAAAGAAAAATAAAGAAATTCTCATTGAGTATGGTTGCAAAGCGGATGACGCGGATGAATTTGCGGAAGCTTGGGTGGAGTTAGGAATTGGGGAATTAGAAGAAAAATATTTACCACTCTTTCGATCTCATTACTTGCGAGTATTTTTAGATTATTTGGAACTAGAAATTCAATTTAGAAGGAACACTAGGTCCATCCAACTTGCTGTGGATCGTGTTTCTAAAATCATGTATGCTTTAAAAAATTTCTCTCATTTTGATTCAACAGGGAAAAAAATCAAAGCATCTATCCAGGATACAATTGAAACGGTTTTGACGATTTATCAAAACCAACTCAAACGTGGGATCACTCTCATCAAAAATTACGAGCAAATCTCACCTATAGAATGTTATCCGGATGATTTATTGCATGTTTGGACAAATTTGATTTACAATTCATTACAAGCAATGTCTTTCTCTGGAAAACTAATTATATCGATTAAAGATTGTGGGCAAGAGATACTCGTTTCCCTCCAAGATTCTGGACCAGGTATCGACCATTCCATACGGGAAAAAATCTTTGAGCCTTTCTTTACTACTAAACCACCAGGGGAAGGGAGTGGGCTAGGGCTTGATATTGTGAATAAAATAGTGAAACGACATGGAGGAAGGATTGAATTAACGTCCAAACCTGGAGAAACAATTTTTTCAATCTATCTACCAAAAGGTTATTAAGGTTCGACAGCATGTGTGATGGCTGTGATAAGTTCTTCTTCATCCCATGGTTTTTTCAAACAAGTGATTAGACCGATTTCTTTGGTTAAAGCTTCCACTAGTTTTTCTTCAGCAAATCCAGTGATGATGACTTTTTCAATCGATGGGAATCGTTTATGAACTTTTCTTAAAAATTCATCACCATTCATTCCAGGCATAGCCCAATCGGAGATGATAACAGCAACCGAACTCCCTTCTTCTTCTAATTCTAAAATTAAATCCCATGCCTCTTTGGCGTTTTCTGCGGTAAGGTATTTGAATCTTTCACCAAAATGGTGTTTCACTTGGGATTTCATGCTGAGTAAAATGATGGATTCATCATCCACAAAGAGGATTCCCTTCTTTCCATTCTTTTTCTCAGTGAGTATTTCCACAGGACAAAGTTTTATCCGTTCTCTTTTAGATTGCAAGTAAATCTTGCCAAATTCTCTGAATTTCTACACTTGGGTCTTTATGACAGCATATCCCACTTTACTTTCTCCACTTTCACTAGGATTCACAACTTTGAAAAACCGAACCATCATGGGTTCAATGCACACTGGGCTTGAAGAAGCTCCGAATGGTTATGAACGAATGGCAGCGTTTTATGGGGAAAGGGCAAAAGGTGGTGTGGCACTTATTGTGACTGGTGGTATCGCACCAAATGAAGCAGGGCGTGTGGCAAAGGGTGGGAGTGTCATGGACACTGAAGAAGAGGCCCTGCACCATAGAGTGGTAACCGAAGCCGTGCATAAAGAAGGTGGAAAAATCGCCATGCAAATCCTTCACACAGGAAGGTATGGGTATCATGATAAAATTGTAGGTGCCTCCAATCTTAGAGCACCTATCAATATGTTCAAACCTCACCCATTAACCGAAGAGGAGATTTGGAAAACCATAGATGATTTTGTGAGATGCTCCGAATTAGCAAAGTTAGCTGGTTATGATGGAGTTGAGATCATGGGAAGTGAAGGATACCTTATCAACCAATTCATTGCCAAACGAACAAACAATCGTACCGATGATTGGGGAGGTAGTTTTGAAAACCGTATTAAATTTCCAATCGAAATTATCAAAGCAGTTAGAAAAAAAGTAGGAACTGACTTCATCATCATTTACCGTTTGTCTATGTTAGATTTGGTTGAAGAAGGTGGGAATATAGAAGAAGTTCTTCATCTAGCTAAAGAAATAGAAAAAGCTGGTGCAACAATTATCAACACAGGGATTGGTTGGCACGAAGCACGGATTCCTACCATTGCCATGATGGTGCCAAGAGCCGCTTTTACTTGGGTCACTGCGAAGGTCAAAGGACATGTGAACATTCCGCTTGTCACTTCCAATAGGATCAACACTCCTGAAATTGCAGAATCTGTACTTTCTCGTGGGGATGCTGATTTGGTTTCTATGGCAAGGCCATTCCTTGCTGATTCATTTTTTGTAGAGAAAGCAAAAGCAGGAAAACCGGAAGAAATTAATACATGCATCGCTTGTAATCAAGCTTGCCTGGATCATATTTTCCAAGGAAAAACGGCAAGTTGTTTGGTGAATCCTCGAGCTTGTCACGAAACAGAACTTGTCATCACCAAAACAAACCAAGCAAAAAAAGTAGCCGTGGTTGGTGCTGGACCTGGCGGCATGTCTTGTGCTAAAACGCTGGCAGAACGTGGTCATTCTGTCACATTATTTGATGCACAATCTGAGTTAGGTGGTCAATTGAACATTGCAAGGAGAATCCCTGGTAAAGAAGAATTTAAAGAAACGATTCGTTATTTTGATACAATGTTAAAAAAATACAATGTAGATGTAAAACTAAACACCTATGTATCAAGTGAGGATTTGATAACACAAGGGTTTGAGGAAGTGGTTTTAGCTACTGGGGTGATACCAAGGATACCAGAAATTCCTGGAATTGAAGGACCGAATGTTCTTAGTTATGTGGATGTCGTATTGAAAGGAAAACCAGTTGGAAAACGTGCTGTCGTGATGGGAGCAGGTGGAATTGGATTTGATGTCAGCATTTTACTGACAGACCCTGGGCATTCCTTCACAACAGAGAATTATCTTAAAGAATGGGGTATACGCACTAACATTGAAAAAGACGGTGGGCTTGGTACAAAAGAAACACCAATTGGTGTGAGAGATGTTACGATGTTAAAACGATCCAATAGTAAATTTGGAGCAACTCTTGGAAAAACAACAGGATGGATCCATAAAACTTCTCTTGAAGACCGAAAAGTTAACCAAATTTCTGGAGTTACCTATAAAGCAATCGAAGCAGATGGAATTGTGATCGAAGTGAAAGGCGAAACAAAAAAAATCCCTTGTGATACAGTGGTTGTTTGTGCAGGACAAGACCCGAACCGGGCTTTATTGGAACCACTGCAAAAAGCAAAGATTCCCGTCCATTTGATTGGTGGAGCTGATCTTGCTTCAGAGTTAGATGCCAAACGTGCCATCGACCAAGGGACAAGGCTTGCTGTATCCATTGGTTAGTGGAATTGATTGATCCATAAGTTTTGATTTGCGGTAAGAATTGAATCCATCAAAAATTCTGAAAGTGTCTGTCCGGAATGCAGAATTCCAAATCATTTCTGCACTTCGGTCAAATCGTACAAAACGTAGTTCAGATAAGGAAGTTTTTGTAGAAGGGACTGAGCCGATTAAGCAGTTGTTAGCTGCCAATTGGCAAATCACTCGAATTCTTTATCGTGAAAATATTCCTTTATCCAGTTGGGCAAAAGAAGTTTTAGCGAAGGAAAAACAGGCAAAAATTTTCGAATTAAAGGAAGATTTGTATTTGGAACTTTCTGAAAAAGAAAACCCGTCTGAGTTACTGATCACTGCAAAAATTAAAAATAAATATTTAATTCCATCTTTAGGAAAAGAAATCAAACTGAACGAAAAACCATTTTATCTATTGTTTGATCGGCCAAGTGATTTGGGAAACTTTGGCTCTATCTTACGATCAGCAGATGCATTCCAAGTCAACGTAATCTTTGTGATTGGTCATTCCATTGATGTATATGATCCAAAGGTGATCCGAGCAAGTTTAGGTGCGCTCTTTCATACAAAAATCGTTTTTGTGAAAGATTTTGAATCGTTTGCTTCATTTGTCCATGAAGAAAAAAAACGTATTGGACTTCTTGTCATTGGAACTGATTCAAGTGGTGACACGAATTTAAATGAGATCAAAATCAAAACTCCTGTTCTTTTGGTATTAGGGAATGAAAAAAAAGGAATGAGCGTCCAATTACAATCTCACTGTGATCACATTGTCAAAATTCCTATGTTAGGAGTTGTGAATTCTTTGAATGTGTCCTCTGCAGGTTCAATTTTACTTTGGGAAGTAGCTAAACATTCCAAAATTCAATTGGATTCTTAGAGTTAGATCAAAAGTTTTAACGGCATGTCGCAATACTTCCATCAGGATTGTATTTTACGCTAGCACCTGATGTGAATTGGATATATTTGACACCGTCTACACAAACCTCATCGTAACCAAAATACTTAGCGCAACCCCGAGAGATGGTTCCACATCCTAATAAAAATAATGTGGAGAATAATAAAATTTGAATTGGTTTGATTCGTTTCATGTGTTGACTCCTTTACCTAAATACATAGCATTCCAAATTGATTCGAGTTTTGAAAAATGGGAAGTTAATTGGTTTTTATGATACAAAACAATATTGGATTTTTTTAAGTTATGAATTGATTTTGGGATTTGGTGTAAAATTTCTTTCGTACGAATTGTTTCCTCTTCCCAATCAATCAAGTTCACTTTTTTCAATTTTGCAAATACCAGTTCTAATTGTGAATGGAAAACTTCTTTGCGAAGTTCAGAAGCGAGTGTGATTTCTGGAAATTTGATTTCGATTTGATTTTTCAGATGCAAGATTAAATCAATCAGCTGTTGTTTTTTAATTTTAGATTCTTTTTCTAATTTTAATAATACAAATGAGGTTAGGTTTGCAATCGTGACAGTATAGTTTTTGCCCAATGTTTCTGCTACCAATTTAACAACTTGGTCACCAGACATATCTTTTTGGATTTCAAATGGTCTTCCATATTTAATATATAACTTTGTTTTTTGGTAAGAAAGATGATCATACGTTAATGTGAAGCTGTTAAAATGGAGTTTGTCAATTTTTGATTTGATGTAGTAGGCTCCGCGTTTCACTTGATTTAAAAATCCATCATGATTGTAGGTACCTTCTGGAAACATAAACAAATTACGTCCCTTGCGAATATGTTCCACTAAATCCGTCCATTCGCTATCAACTTTGTCACGAAGTTCACCCTTTTTAATCAATTCCCTTGCATTGTCACGGAACGGGCGTTTGATGGGGACTGCCCCAATATAACGTAATAAGATAGGAATGATGTTTGTCGCATCAATGAACTTAAATATCCATTTCAAAATCCCTTTCGCCCTGAATTCCTTCTGTAAAAAACCTGGCAACAAAATGTCCTCACGAGCAGGAATGATCATTTTGATTTTTGGTTTGAGTCTTGGGTAAACCATTGACAAGGAAACAACGTCTGCTTCGGAAACATGATTGCATAATAAAGCAGTTGGATAAGGAGATTCCAACTCTTCGTTCTCATGGAAATTTTCTTCTATCGAATGGAATACGAGTCCTTTAGCCAAACTTACAAGTTTGATCAGAAAGTCATAGGGGATCGTATGTTTTTTAGGTTTCATTGAGGTAGGTATCGAAAAAAAAGCAGAATCAGTCAATGATTCTATGGGTAAAATTACTTTACAGGTTGTCTTCTCTCTCTTGAAATACGTCGGGAAATTGCACTTGAGATGGAAATATGAACAAAAGATTTTTTGAATCAGATCCAATTCGAATCTTAGGTTCCTCCATTGTAATGGCTTCAGTTACGTATTTTGGATATCTGATATGTTTAAAATTGGACCCAATGATTTCCTATTTTTTGGCAGCCAGTGTTGAAGCACTAGCAGCATTGATTTTAATCCAAACCCTTGGGAAATGGAAGGAGGTGATCATCTTTTCATTCATTGTCGTTTTCATTTTACAATTTAGTTTTCGCTCTGAGATGAGATCCTTAAGCCATTTGCGAATGTATGATCCGGAGTCAATTCCAACGAATTTGCCAAAAGACGGGTTTGAATTTTTGAAATTAGAAGGGTATCGTTTTGAGGACTTACAATCTACCTTAAAGGATTGGGAAAAAAAATACCCGACTGTTGCCAAAAACAAGATCACCTGGTTAGCCTTTTATGAAAGTAGGGAATCCTATTTGGATTCCCAAGCATCACTACTTTTATTTTTGCTTTTTATGACACCCACTATTTGGTTCTTTGTCGGATTCGTTTGGATTGTCCGAGAAGGTCTCCATTCCCTTTTCCATTTTTTTCGTTCATAAAATGAACAAAAATTTCTTTACTTTGTTCAAAGACTGAACACATTTTGACAAAGAATGGGACTCAGGGGGCGAAGCTATGCCTGGGGTCCATTCAAAACGTGGCATTCCATTTCCACAAGGTGTCCGAAACGGGCACAGATTCCTCCATGAAAGAACAATACGAATACAGCGACCACCACCTCAAGTTACTCCAATTACTTGATGAGAACCCTAATTTATCACAGAGAGACGCATCGGATGTGTTGGGACTCAGTTTAGGAAAGGTGAATTATATTTTGAAGGCATTTCTCGACAAAGGGCTGATCAAAATGAATAATTTTCGTAATAATAAAAACAAACTTGCGTACACATATTTACTCACACCACAAGGAATCGAAGAAAAAGCTCGAATGACTCTTCATTTTTACGAAAAGAAAAAAAGAGAATACGAAGCACTTCGCGCTGAGGTAGAGAAGTTAGGTGAGACCATCGAAAAGTTAAGCTGATCGATTTGGATTATTTAACCAAAATTCATTTAATTATAAACTGGAAATACGATTATGAATGTATCATCAAAAATTTATGTTGCTGGACACAAAGGTCTTGTTGGATCTGCTTTAGTAAAAGTATTAAACAAATCTGGATACACAAATGTTATTGGTAGGTCTCATCAAGAACTAGATTTAACCAACCAAAAGGATGTGATTCAATTTTTTGAATCTGAGAAACCAGAATATGTATTTCTTGCAGCAGCTAAAGTTGGCGGAATTCATGCTAATAATACCTATCCTGCTGAATTTATTTTTTCAAACTTACAAATTCAAAACAATATCATCGATGCATCATATCGTTATGGAATCAAAAAACTTTGTTTTTTGGGATCTTCTTGCATTTATCCTAAATTTGCCAAACAACCCATGGATGAAGGCCAACTTTTAGATGGTAAATTGGAACCGACAAATGAACCTTATGCGGTTGCAAAAATTGCAGGCATAGTAATGTGTCAGTCTTACAACCGTCAGTATGGTACAAATTTTATATCGGTGATGCCTACAAATTTGTATGGACCTGGTGATAATTACCATCCAGAAAACTCACATGTGTTACCTGCTCTTATGCGAAGGTTCCATGAGGCTAAGGTCAATCAGTTGCCTGAAGTTGTGATTTGGGGAACTGGTAAACCCCTTCGTGAATTTTTATATTCTGAAGACATGGCAAGGGCCTGCGTATTTCTAATGGAGAATTACGATGTAACAGGAGATCCAAAGGGTGGCGAACATGTGAATATCGGTTCTGGGATTGAAGTTAGTATCAAAGAACTTGCAGAAACAGTGAAAGAAGTTGTTGGTTATAATGGAAAACTGATTTTTGATCCAACAAAACCTGATGGAACACCTAGAAAATTATTGGATGTATCTAAACTCCACAAAATGGGTTGGAAACATGAAGTGAATTTGAACGAAGGTGTTCGTCTGACTTACGATGATTATTCTAAATCAATTTAGGATTGTATATTGATTCATGAGTTTTCATTTATTATTTTTTACCAATTGATACAATGCAAGATCTGATCATCCTTACTGTTTTACTTTTGATTTTTGCTGCAATAGTAATTGTATATTTATTTGAAATCTCAACTGGTTTTGTTTTTTTTACATTATCCATACTCTTTTTATTAACGGGTTTGATTGAAACAAAAGAGTTTTTATCTTCTTTTTTTGATGAAACTCTCATGACAATTGTAACTCTTATTTTTATTTCCAAAGGGCTTGAATACAATCGATTAACGGAGGTTTTTCGGAATTTATTATTAAACGGTACAAAAAGATACGTTTTATTCAAGTTAAATGTGTTTTCAATGGTTTATTCCATGTTTGTGAATAATGCGGCTGTTGTATCGACTATGATTGGAATTTTAAGAGGGCGTTACAAATACCAAAGGCCTTTTTTAATGTCAATCTCATTTGCTTCCATTTTAGGTGGTATGCTCACCTTGGTAGGAACTTCGACTAATTTGATCGTGAATAATCTAAAAATGAAATCTGGATTTCCTACCTGGAATTTATTCGATTTTTTTGTGATTGGTATCATACCGGCAACTGTAGGATTAATTTATTTGGCCAAGGTACCTTTACAATTGTTTGGTGAGGCAGATACAGATTTAAAAGATAAGAGTTCAATTTTTGAGGTACACGTTTCGCCTGATTCTAAATTAATTGGTAAATCGATAGAAGAGAATGGACTTCGGAATCTTAAAAAAATATTCTTAGGAGAAGTTGTTCGTGAGAATGGGGAATTAGTGTCTCCTGCATCACCAACTCATATTATCCAAAAAAATGATCGTTTGGTTTTTGTTGGAGATAAAGAAGACATTCTGTCTGTTGGAATTCTAAAGGATTTGGTTGTTTTGGACACAGATTCTAGTTATCTATTAAAGAATGTAAATGAAGTCATGGTGTCAGATGAATCTGATTTAATTGGACTCACACCTAAAAATGCACAATTTCGAGCTAGGTTTAATGCTGTGATCATCTCGATTAGAAGAGGGGATAAGGTCTTTTACAAAAATATTGGGGATGAAACAATTCGGTCAGGAGACCAACTTACGCTTGTGATTGGAGATGATTTTAATAAATCTTATACGAATGATTTAAGTTTTGTCCACTTGGAAAAAAAAGTGGAAACGAATGGAATTATGAGTTCTATTTTGTTTTTGGTATTTTTTATCTGTATCCTTATTTTAAATTTATTTGGATTACTTTCCTTATTTAAAGGAACACTTCTTGTGTTGGTGTTTGCTTTCCTCACAAAAATCATTTCCTTAAATTCCTTAAGAGCTGAAATACCTTACAATTTAATTATGACAGTGGGATCTGCCTTTGTGATTTCAGTTGTCCTTAAGAATCTAAAAGCACCTGAATTGATCTTATCGTTTCTATTGCCGTATTTGCTTCAAATGCCCGTTTTTATTTCCCTTTTTCTGTTTTTTATATTCGTTATTTTTTTAACTGAGTTTGTAAGTAATGCTGTTGCTGCAGGGATTGCATTTCCTTTTGCCTTGTCTTTAGCACAAGGACTCTCAACGGCAACGGAACCTTTTTTCTTAGTAACAGCATTTGGTGCAAGTGCTAGTTTTTTAACACCTTTTGGTTACCACACGAATATGATGGTATTTAGCATTGGTCATTACAAACCATCAGAATTCCTTAAATTAGGACTCCCTCTCACAATTGCTTATGTAGTTTTTGTATATGTTTCAATCTTGTATAAATTTGATTTATACGTTTCTTTTTAAATTTTAATTCAAGTAATTCCTCTCAATTTTATCATGTCAAATATTTCTAAAGTTTGGTTTCTCCTCGATAGCGCACAGAAGAGGCGCACTGTTTATATGTTTGTCTTGATATTTTTTAGTTTGCTTTTTGAATCATTCGGGATTGGGGTGATTGTTCCCTTAGTCTCTGTATTGACAGATTCGAGCCAATTAAGAGAAAATCAATATTTTGTAAGTGTGATTTCTTATCTCGGAAATCCTCCGTTAGAGACTTTGGCTATTTATGCAATGGTTCTCATGGTAGTGTTGTATACGATTCGAACCATTTATTTAATTTATTTTACTTGGGAACAGGCAAGTTACGCGGCTGAATTTCAAAGTAAATTATCGAGAACACTTTTTAAAAAATATTTAGACCAACCGTATTTATTTCATGTGAATCGAAATTCATCTGAGTTAATTCGGAATACTTCCACGGAAGTGGCTGCTCTTGTTTCGATGGTGCAACAAGCCTTATCATTTTTTAATGAAGCAATCACTATGGTTGGGATTTCCTTGTTTCTAGTTTATGTGGAACCCGTTGGTGCATTTGTTGTAGTGGGTTCGTTAGGGTTGGCAGCTGGAATTACATTTGTCCTTGCTAGAAAAAAATTGTTAACACTTGGTTTACAAAGGCAAAATTATGAAGCAGAAAGGATTCGTCATTTTCAACAAGGGTTAGGTGGTATCAAGGATATCAAAATTTATGGACGAGAGGATGAATTCTTAAGTCGTTACCGAAAGGAAAGTGATGGTGCTGCAAGAGTAGTGAAACAGTATACAACTCTGGTTGCCTTCCCTAGATTATGGTTGGAGTATTTTTCTATTTTAGGATTTGTGCTTTTGATTTTAACATCACTTAGCCAAGGGAAAACATTGAGTGAAGCCGCTACTTTGGTAGCTTTATTTGGTGCTGCTGCTTTTCGGGTGATGCCTTCGATTAATCGGATGCTCGTTATCATGCAAAATATAAAATTTTCTCTTCCGACAATCGATTTGATTTACCAAGAATGTAAATTAAAAGACTCTCCAAAAGAAAAAAGAGTACAAAGTGTTAAAGAGACTCTTTTAGAATTTCACTCCTTAAAATTAGAAAATTTACAATTTAGTTATTCATCGGTTCCTGTGATTAAAAATATTTCATTGGAAATTGAATCTGGTACTACCATTGGATTTATCGGTGAAAGTGGTGCAGGCAAAAGTACTCTTTTAGATCTGATTTTGGGTTTAATCACACCTGATTCTGGTGATATTAAAGTAAATGATAACTCGATATTGAAAGATCCAAATTCTTGGCAAAGGATTATTGGGTATGTCTCCCAGAACATATATCTAACTGATGATACTTTAAAGAACAATATTGCTTTTGGTATACCAGATAAGCAAATTGATACCAACCGAGTGAATGAAGCAATTCAACTTGCGCAACTAGAGAGTTTTGTGAACAAATCAGAATTTGGAATCGAAACAATTGTTGGAGAAAGGGGTGTTAAGTTGTCTGGTGGGCAAAAACAAAGAATTGGAATTGCTCGTGCATTATATCATAACCCATCTGTTTTAATTTTAGATGAAGCTACTAGTTCCTTAGATTTAAATACTGAGAGTGAAGTGATGGATGCAATCAATGCATTACATGGTCAAAAAACAATTTTGATCATTGCTCACCGTCTAAGTACCCTTCAAAGTTGTGACAAAATTTATAGAATCGAAAATGGTATGATTTTTCAAGATCACTCTATACATGAACAAAGGAAGAAAATATGATTCCATACGGTAGACAGGATATTTCACAAGCTGATATCGATCGAGTTGTTGAAGTATTAAAAGGTGATTTTTTAACACAAGGACCCATGGTTCCAAAATTCGAAGCAGCTGTTGCCGCAGGTTCACAGGTGAATCATGCTGTGGCTGTTAATAGTGCAACTTCAGCTTTACACATAGCTTGTTTGGCTCTCGGTGTTGGACCTGGAGATTATGTTTGGACAAGTCCAAATAGTTTTGTTGCTAGTTCAAACTGTGCTTTGTATTGCGGAGCAAAAGTTGATTTCGTTGATATAGATAAAGATACATATAATATTTCCGTTGAAGCTTTAGAGTCTAAACTCATCCAAGCAGAAAAACAAGGCACTTTACCCAAAGTTGTAATCCCAGTTCACTTTGCGGGCCAAGCTCCCGAGATGGATAAAATTCACATTTTATCCCAAAAATATGGTTTTAAAATCATTGAGGATGCTTCGCACGCAATCGGTGCATCGTATAAAGGTAAACCTGTTGGAAATTGTGAGTATAGCGATATCACAATCTTTAGCTTTCATCCCGTAAAGATCATCACAACGGGTGAAGGTGGAATGGCACTTACAAATGATGAGAAGATTTATGCAACGCTTTATAGACTTCGTAGTCATGGAATCACACGTGATGTAAATCAGATGGTGAATTTACCACATGGCCCATGGTATTATGAACAAATTGAACTTGGATTTAATTATAGAATGACTGATATCCAAGCTGCGCTTGGTTATAGTCAATACCAAAGGTTAAATGAATTTGTAAGCAAACGTCATCAAATTGCGAATACATACTTTGAACTTTTTAAAAATAAACCAGTTATTTTACCGAAACAAATGCCGGATTCATATTCCTCGTTTCATTTATTTGTTCTTCAATTGAAACTAGAAGAATTGGAATCTTCTCAAACCCAAATCTTTGAGAGATTTCGAAATTCTGGCATTTTGGTAAACCTACATTATATTCCAATTTATCGTCAGCCATACTATTCCAAAATGGGATTCAAAATTGAAGATTTCCCAAACATGGAAGAGTATTACAGCCGTGCATTGAGTATCCCAATGTATCCAGGACTTACGAATGACCAATTAAAAGAAATTGTTCTCCGTCTCACCACACCCATCGGTCACCAAACTCTTTTTTAAACATGCAACAACAGTTAACTTTAGGAACGGTTCAGTTTGGATTAAACTATGGAGTTTCGAATTCAGTAGGGAAAGTAAATCCAAAAGAAGTAGAATCGATTTTAGATATTGCTTATGAGAATGGAATCTCGGAGTTAGATACTGCGGTTGCCTATGGGGACAGCGAATTCATTTTGGGTAAGCTGATAAACGGAAGATTTAAGGTATCTACCAAATTACCAAAATTGGATTTAGAGAATCAGAAGAATGTTCGTGAATGGACCAAATCACAAATTGAATCTTCTTTAGAAAGATTAAACGTCAATCAAATCGAAACCCTTTTTTTACATGATGTTTCCGTAATATTTAGTCCTAATGCATCTGAAATTTACGAAACCATTCAGGATTTTATTTCCAAAGGAACCATTCGTAAATTTGGTTTGAGTATTTATAATCATCATGATTTGGAAAAAATTCCAAGTTATGTTGAATACAATCGAATCCAATGTCCTATCAATGTATTTGATCGTTCCTTAGAGTCTAGTGGATGGATGGATTCTTTACATTTAAAGGGAATTGAAATCCAAGCACGTTCCATTTTTTTACAAGGAATCCTCTTGATGAAAAAAGAAAGAAGACCCAATTATTTTTCTAAGTGGTCTGGATTGTTTGAAAAATGGGATAAAACGATAGAGATGAACCAGATTTCTCCTACACTCCTCTGTATTCTTTTTATAAAAACTCTAACTAAAGTTTCAAATGTGGTTTTTGGTGTAGAATCAAAGAACCAACTTTTAGAAATTATCTCCCATTTTAAAGAAAATCGAACATTACAATTTTTGGATGGACTCTCTTCTGATGATGAAGACTTAATTTTTCCGTTTCGTTGGACATTGAAATGAAAGTATTAGCGATCGTACAAGCGAGAATGGGTTCCACAAGGTATCCAGGGAAGGTAATGGAACCAATTATTGGTTACCCTATGATTGATTTACTGATCAATCGATTGAGAACCTCTCGGTTGATAAACCAAATCATTGTTGCAACTTCAATTGCTTCCGTAAATGATCCTTTTGTTAAACATCTACTTGAGTTGGAAATTGATTGTTTCAGAGGTAGTGAAAACGATGTTTTAAACCGTTTTTATTTAGCAGCAGAAAAATATAAAGCGGATGTAGTTGTAAGAATCACTGGCGATTGTCCTCTTGTGGATGCGAACTTGGTAGACCAAGTGATCGACCTTTATTTACAAGGTGGGGTTGACTATGCTTCAAATATCAATCCTCCAACTTACCCAGACGGTTTGGATATCGAAGTATTCTCATTTGATGCATTAAGAGAAGCTAACGAAAAGGCAACAGCAGACTTTGATCGGGAACATGTAACTCCCTTCTTAAGAAGAGAAAAACAGTTTCGAAGAAAAAATATCGTAAATGCTGATGACCATTCATCCCTAAGATGGACAGTGGATGAACCAGAGGATTTGGTTGTCATTAAAAATGTATTTGAACACTTTTCACCGAATACCAGCTTCTCTTGGTTAGATGTATTGGCATTAGAGTCATCAAAACCTGAGTTATTCCAATCTAATAAAAAATATTTAAGAAATCAAGGTTCGATTATGAGTAGTGGCCAAAAACTTTGGCAGAGGGCAAAAAAAGTGATCCCTGGTGGAAACATGCTTCTTTCAAAAAGAGCAGAAATGTTTTTGCCTGAAAAATGGCCTGCATACTTTAGCAAAGCTAACGGATGTAAGGTTTGGGATATCGATGGCAAAGAATATATCGATATGTTTCTTATGGGTGTTGGTACGAATACTTTAGGATATGGTCATCCAGAAGTTGACCAGGCTGTTTTTGAAGTAATCAAATCAGGCAATATGTCAACACTTAACTGTCCTGAAGAAGTTTACTTAGCTGAGAAGTTAGTTGAATTACATCCTTGGTCTGATATGGTTCGTTTAGCAAGGACAGGTGGAGAAGCAAATGCAATTGCTATCCGAATTGCAAGAGCAGCTTCAGGAAGGGATAAAGTAGCTATCTGTGGTTACCATGGCTGGCATGACTGGTATTTATCGGCAAACCTATCAAGTGATGATAGACTCTCTGGTCATTTATTACCAGGTTTAGATCCAAATGGAGTCCCAAAATCTTTGGCTGGATCTGTTTTTCCATTCCATTATAATCAAATCGAAGAATTGGTATCCTTAGTTAAAAATGAATCAATTGGTGTGATTATGATGGAAGTTTCTCGGAACACTGGTCCAAGCTCAGGATTCTTAGAAAAAGTCAGAGAGATTGCAACTAAGAATGGAATCATACTTATCTTCGACGAATGTACTTCAGGATTTCGACAAACCTTTGGTGGTTTACATAAACAATATAAGGTTGATCCTGACATGGCAATTTTTGGGAAAACATTAGGAAATGGTTATGCGATTACAGCTATCATAGGAAGAAGAAATATCATGGAGTCCGCGCAAGCAACATTTATCAGTAGTACGTTCTGGACAGAACGCATTGGGCCCACTGCTGCATTAAAAACTTTAGAAGTAATGGAAAATTTAAAATCGTGGGAAACAATCACTGCGATTGGAAATCAAATCACAGACGCATGGAAATCATTAGCGAGTGATACTAAACTTGAATTGGATTATTGGGGTTTACCTGCACTTTGTGGTTTCACTGTAAAAAGTTCTAATGCATTAAAGTACAAAACTTACATCACACAAGAAATGCTAAAAAAAGGATATTTAGCAGGTAATTCTGTCTATGCATGTATCAGTCATACGGATGAGATCATAGAGAAATACTTAGAAAATTTAAAACCTATTTTCCAAGTGATCTCACAATGTGAAAATGGAAAGGATATTGATACACTCTTAGAAGGACCTGTTTGCCATTCTGGATTCAGCCGTTTGAACTAAAGAGTTATAAGTTCTGTAGTGGTTCTTTTTTTAACTGAGTATTTTCGATTGAATGGATTAGGGCATCTTAGGCGATGTATTGCCTTCTCTGAATTGTTTGAAAGTAAAGGGATTAAAAAACAAATCCTTGTAAACACTGACCACGAGGACGCAGACGTATTTCATACAGATATAAAACAACAAAATTGGCTGGTTCATAAGCAATTGGAAACTAAGTATGATGCAATTATCATTGATTCATACCGAGCTCAAGCTGCTGACTATGAACACTTTAAACAATATACAAATCATTTAGTTGCGATTGATGATGACAATCGAATAGAATATCCATCTGGTTGTATCATTTACAATGGGGGACTCGGAGGTTTGATTTACCAATATGATCCGAATCGATTTAAAAAGATATTAGCTGGTCCCGAGTATGCTTTATTGAGAAAAGAGTTTCGAGAGAATCGAGAAGAGAAAAAGATAAATCAAAATTTAGAAAGGATACTCATCACGATGGGAGGAAGTGATCCTTTACACTTAACGTCCAAATTAATACAATTTTACCATGCTGAATTTCCATCTTCTCAATTGGATGTGATCATTGGTCCAGGTTTTACGGATTTTAAAGAAGAAGAGTTCATTCACGTTCCTACTCTCAAGATATATAAAAATCTCGATGCTCGTTCTATGTGTGATCTTATGATCAAGGTTGACTTGTGTATTACTGCAGGTGGACAAACGATCTATGAACTAGGCAAATTGGGGATTCCTTTTATTGTGATCCAAACTGCAGAAAACCAATTAGGAAATATTTCTGGACTCGTAAAATCTGGTGTGATCGAATCTTTTATAAATCCAAGTATGGGAGACTTTTTAAAAAGTCTTTCCCAGTTAAACCAGAAACTGGCAGATGTTGCCATCCGACAAAATATGAGTACAAAACTAAAAACGATTTTCCAGAACAAATCTTTGGATATCGTTGGATCCATTTTAAATTAAATGAACGAAGTAATCTTTTGTGGTTTTGGTGGCTTAGGGCAAAGTTGTTTATCCGAACTTATAAACTTTGGTTTAAGAGTCACTCATGTATTAACACATAAAGAATTGAAATCTGATTCTGTGGATACCCTTGCCTTAGAAAATAAAATTCCATTTTACTATTCTGATTTGAGAAAAGACCAAATCCTTTTGGATGAACTGAAGAGTAAAAAAGTCAAATATCTCATTAGTGTAAATTACCGTTATATTATCCCTATCCAGTTGTTAGAATCTGCATCATACCCTCTGAATATCCACGGATCCTTATTGCCTAAGTATAGGGGAAGGGCTCCTCATATATGGGCCATTATCAATGGTGAGAATTTTACAGGTGTGACTTGCCATATCATGGAAGTTACAGTTGATACTGGGCCAATTTATAGCCAAATTAAAATTCCAATTTCCTCCGATACAACTGGAAATGACATCATCAACGAGTTTAAAAAAATATATCCAATCGTTTTAAGAGAGACTTTAGAAAAAATTAAAAACCAATATCTACCAACTCCTCAAAAGGAAGAGGATGCAACGTATTTTGGGAAACGGATTCCTGAGATGGGTTATATCGACATTCTCAAATCGAAACAGTCAATTATAAATTTTGTTCGAGCGCAAACTCGTCCTTATCCAGGAGCTTACTATTATTTACCTACAGGTGATAAAATAATCATTTATAAAATCTCAGTATTCAACTCAAAAGAATTTGAAACTACTTTAACTTTGGGAAGTATTCGAAAGTTTAACGAAGATTACTTGCTTAGTGTTTCTGATGGAATTTTAATGATAACGGAATATGAAATTATATGAACTTTGAATTTTCTCGAAATAAAAAACCTTTTATCATCGCGGAGATGTCAGGAAATCACAACCAATCTTTAGAAAGAGCATTGGAGATTGTTGACTCAGCCGCAAATTGTGGAGTCGCAGCAATAAAGATACAAACCTATACTGCTGATACACTTACCATTGACAAAAGTGATGGTGAATTTTTTATTTCAGATCCAAAAAGTTTATGGAAGGGGACTTCACTTTACGAGTTGTATAAAAAAGCTTACACTCCTTGGGAATGGCACAAAGCTATATTTGAATATGCAAATAAAAAAGGAGTTCTGTGTTTTAGTTCGCCCTTTGATTTTTCAGCCGTAGATTTTTTAGAATCTCTAAATGCACCAGCGTATAAGATTGCATCGTTTGAGAATAACGATTTACCACTCATTCGGAAAGTGGCTGCAACCAAGAAACCCATAATCATTTCAACTGGGATGGCTACAATAGCAGAGGTTGCAGAAGCAGTGGATGCCGTAAGATCTGTTGGGAATGAAAAACTGACTCTTTTGAAATGTACAAGTACATATCCTGCTAGTCCCGAAAATACCAACATTCTTAGTATCCCAGCAATGAGAGATATGTTTCGTTGTGAGGTTGGACTGTCAGACCACACAATGGGAATTGGAGTCGCGGTTGCCAGTGTTGCACTTGGGGCAACAGTTATCGAAAAACATTTTACGTTACGAAGAGCAGACGGTGGAGTTGATTCCACTTTTTCTCTGGAACCAGAAGAGATGAAAGCACTGGTCGTGGAAAGTGAACGAGCTTGGTTATCACTTGGTTCTGTAAAACTGGAAAGATCAGAAGCAGAAGAAAAATCCATCATTTTTAAAAGATCTTTGTATGTAGTGAAAGATGTCAAAAAGGGTGAAACATTTACGAGTGAATCAGTTCGGAGTATTCGACCTGGTTATGGAATCCCTCCTAAGTATATCGATATTATTATCGGATCTAAAGCTATGTTTGATATTCCGAGAGGAACTGCAGTTAGTTGGGATATGATCAATGGAAAAAAATAATCATTTATCGGTTGCTATAGTTGGGGCTGGACTTAGTGGTTCATTACTAGCCATCAATTTATTAAAAAATACTTTTGATGGAAAAATTGAAATATTTTTAATTGAATCAACAAAAAAAAGATTTGGAAGAGGTGTTGCATATTCACCGAATTCAATTTATCAAAAATTAAATGTTCCTGCAAAAGGTATGAGTTTGTTTCCAGAAAATCCGAATCATTTTGTGGATTGGTGGAAATCGAATGGAAAGAATTATTTTTATTTGGGAGAAAGTTATGATGAAAATTCATTTTTCCCTAGGTTTATTTTTGGTGATTATTTAGAATCTACTTTGAATTCCAATATTCAAACAAAATCATCCAATAAAGAATTTTTTACAATCAATGATGAAGTAATTGATGCAACAAAAATTGAATCTCAATGGAAAATCAAACTTTCTTCGGGTGCGGAGTTAATTGTAGACAATCTTATACTCGCAACAGGGAATATACCACCTGGAAATCCAAGTTATCTAGCAAAGGAAGTATTAGATAGTAAACGTTATTTACATAATCCATGGGATGATAGTTTATTTGAATCAATTCAACAGAACGAATCCTTAGGTATATTAGGTTCTGGATTGTCAATGGTTGATGTAATTATGACCTTAAAAAGAAAAAACTTCCAAGGGAAAATTGTTTCGTTTTCAAGGTCAGGAAAATTACCCAAAGTTCATTCGAAACCAGATCATATGAATCCAACTCCTTTTCCTACATTGAAAGGAAATGCAAACGAAGATGTTCATCTGATTCGGAATTGGATTCGAGAAAATGAAGGAATTTCCGATGTTCATTTAATGAATGTAATCAGACCTTTCACTTCCGAAATTTGGAAATCTTGGGATGCTAAAAACCAACTTCGATTCATACGACATGTTCGTCCATTTTGGGAATCCTTCCGTCACAGAATTCCTTCCGAGTCTATGGCGATTATTTCTGAATGGATTCAATTTGGAAAACTAACATTTTTAAAAGCAAGAATTCAATCTTCCAAACTGGAAAATGATTCTATTGAAATTTCTACCTTAGAACCTCACGCAAAATTAGGATCTTATCGGTTTGATCGTCTGATCAATTGTACAGGACCTGATACAAAGTTGAAGGAAGTAAAAAGTGATTTATATACCAATTTGAAGAAGAAAGGATATATCACCCAATCGGAAAACGGAATTGGATTTGTCACAGGAAATTTAGGTCAAGTAAAAACAAAAGAAGGTAAGTTTTTAGAGAATTTATACTGTTTGGGACCACTTAGAAAAAATGAATTATGGGAATCAACTGCTCTGCGGGAAATTAGAGACCAAGTAATCGAGTTAACCTCTGTTATTTCAAACATAAACACAAAAAATACCGATCCACTGAATCAATCTAGTTTATAAGATTTGTACAAATATTCTCTCTAGGAAATCACTCAACATATCAGCTTATGAAAAAATTTGTAGCAACCATTGAAGCAAGAATGACTTCTTCACGTTTACCTGGTAAAGTATTATTGCCAGTTCTTGGAAGACCAATCCTTGGTTATCTAATTGATAGATTGAAAAAAGTTCAAACAATCGATGAAATTGTACTCGCAACAACAATCAATGAATCTGATAACCCAGTCGTTGATTTTGCAAAATCCGAAGGGATTTCAGTGTTTAGAGGGAGTGAAGATGATGTTTTACTCCGTGTGGTTGGTGCAGCAAAGTCTGTGGAAGCTGATGTGATTGTTGAAATTACAGGTGATTGTCCTATCATTGACCCAGAGATCATAGACCAATGTATTCAATTATATAAGTACAATAACGCGTCTTATGTTGGGAATGCACATGTTAGAAGTTATCCGGATGGAATGGATGTGCAAGTGTTTTCATTAAATGATCTTGAGAAATCGGGAAATCTAACGAATGATAAACTAGACCGAGAACACGTTTCTCTATATATGAGAAATCATCCAGAGTTATTTCCCCATTTACATCTTGTTGCACCTACTTCTGTGTTTTGGCCTGAATTAGGCCTTACACTGGATGAAAAACAAGACTTTGAACTTTTGAAATCGATCATTGAACATTTTAATGAGATCAAAAAACCTTATTTTAGTATTTATGAATGTGTTTCCTATTTAAAAGAGAATCCTAGATTATTAGAAATCAATAAAAAAGTATTAAGAAAGGGTGATACTTAGAATTGAAAGCATTTATAGTTGGTCTTGGGCAAATTGGAATGGGGTATGATTATAAAGAAGATTACCATGTTTCTTGTTTAACCCATTTGAACGCTGTACTTGCACATGATGGATATGAATTAGTCGGTGGATTTGATGTTTCCCTAGAAAGACGAAACATGTTTGAATCTAAATCAAAGGTTTCAAGTTTTGATGATCTTTTGCAGGGGCTAACGAAAACAAATCCCGATATTGTTATCCTTTCCACACCGACCGAAACACATTTTGAAATTCTGAAAACAATATTAAAACAGAAATTTTTAAAGGCCATATTGTGTGAAAAACCTGTTTCTTACGATGATGAAGAGGCAACGCAGATGGTTGAATTGTGTCAGAAAAATAATGTAAAATTATTTGTTAATTACCAAAGGTTTTACTTACCGTCATCAGATTTGATAAAGAAGAGATTATACCCCTCTAACACAAAAATCGAATTTCTAAAGGGTGTTTGTTGGTATTCAAAAGGCTTAATTCATAATGGAAGCCATTTTATCAATCTTTTGGAATCTTGGTTGGGAAATTTAAAGTCAATTGAATCAATTGAATCACATCAGTATTGGTCAAACGAGGATACGGAACCTGATGCTTTATTTAGTTTTCAAAACGGAAAAGTGTTTTTTATCTCATCGAGGGAATCAGATTTTTCCCATTATTCCATTGAACTAGTTACTTCCGAAGGGAAACTCACTTATAAAAACGGGGGAGATGAAATCTATTGGCAAGATAAGGTTCCAGATCCAACCTTCCCTGGTTATACTATACTTTCTAAAAATATGGAACTAATCGAAAGTAATAGTCTTCAAAGCCAATATTTTGTTTTAGATAAAATTTTAAAGCATATGGAAAATCATAACTCTGTAGCAGTTTGTGAAGCATATAGTACGTTAAATATGATTAGAATGTTAAGAAAATTAAAGGTTGAGAAATGAGTGATACATTAGCATTGTTAGGTGGTTCAAAGGTCATTAATTTTGAATTGAATCGGTATAATTCTTTGGGCCCCGAAGAAGTTGAAGCTGCTAAAAAAGTAGTGGAAAGTGGAAATTTATCTCAATTTTTGGGATGTTGGGATCCTGATTTTTATGGTGGCCCCAAAGTACAAGAATTCGAAAAGAATTGCAGAGAGTATTTTAATGTGAAACATGCAATCACGGTTAATTCTTGGACATCGGGACTGATTGCCGCAATTGGTGCGATTGGCATTGAACCTGGAGATGAAATTATTGTCAGCCCTTGGACAATGTCTGCCTCTGCAACAGCAATCCTTCACTGGAATGCAATTCCGGTTTTTGCAGATATAGAACCGAATACCTATTGTATTGATCCAGTCTCCATAGAAAAAAATATCTCACCATATACAAAAGCAATCATGGTTGTAGATATCTTTGGACAATCTGCAAATATGGAAGAGATCAATCGAATCGCAAAAAAACACAATTTAAAAGTAATAAATGATACTGCCCAATCTCCTGGCTCCCTTTATAAAGGTAAATATACAGGAACGTTAGGTGATATTGGTGGTTATAGTTTAAATTACCATAAACATATCCACACAGGTGAAGGTGGTATCCTTGTTACAAATGATGATGAACTTGCTGAGAGAATGCAGTTAATTCGAAATCATGCGGAAGCTGTTGTGAAAGATAAGGGAGTTACCAACCTAACGAATATGGTAGGTTATAACTTTCGATTAGGTGAAATTGAGTGTGCAATTGGCATTGAACAATTAAAAAAATTGGATTCCAAAATTAAGTCTCGGATTCATGCCGCTGAAAGATTAAGAAATGGATTAAAAGGTTTATCTGGATTAAAATTACCTGAAATTCGATCTGGGGCAACTCATGTTTATTACATTTTTCCAATGGAGATTGATGAAAAGGTAACAGGGGTAAGTAAAAACAGAATTTATGAGGCATTGGTTGCGGAGGGAGTTTCTGATATTTCTTTGCAATATGCAAACCTACACCTTTTGCCGATGTACCAAAAGAAAATTGCATATGGTTCGAAAGGTTTTCCTTGGACTTCTGATATATGTAAAAGAGAAGTGGACTACTCTAAGGGAATTTGTCCCGTTGCTGAAGGTTTAAATGATTCAACTTATTTAGGATATGAAATGTGTGTAAGAGAATTCCCTGATGAACATGTTGACTTAGTGATCAGAGCATTTCAAAAAGTTTGGAATCACCTAAATCTATTAAAATGATCCATACATTTTTAAAAGATTATTATTTAAGGCCACTACGGAAAACCGATTTAGATGGGCCTTATTCCTCTTGGTTCTCTGACCAAACCATTACAAAGTATAGTTCTCATGGGAAATTTTTTAAGAATGAGAACTACTTCCTTTCGTTTTATGAAAATTTAAATAGAGAGGACCAAGTGGTCTTAGCTATTTTTCATACTTTAGATGGACATATTGGCAATTTAAGTTTACAAGATATTTCTTGGATCAATCGAACAGCTGAATTTGCAATCATTATTGGAAATCAAAATCATCAAAATAAAGGTGTTTCGTATGAAGCATCAAAATATATCTTGGAGCATGGTTTTAATAAACTCAATTTGAATAAAATCTATTGTGGAACTTCTGATCAGAATATAGGAATGCAAAGGTTAGCTTTAAAACTGGGTATGAAGGAAGAGGGACGTCGTGTGGATCATCTTTTTCTAGAGGGAAGTTATCATGATGTTCTAATGTATTACATTTTAGCTAAAGATTGGAAAACGTAATCATTTGATCACAATCGTTTCACACGATGCAGGCGGTGCAGAGATACTTTCCAATTATGTTCTGCAAAACAAAAATGATTATCAGTTTGTTTTAGATGGCCCCGCTGTTTCCATATTTTCGAAGTTACTTGGGGAGATAAATATTAAGTCCTTAAAAGAGACGATTGGGAATACATCCTTATATCTAACGGGAACTAGTTGGCAGAGTGAAATTGAAAAATTAACGATCTTAACTGCAAAAAATAATCATATCAGAGTGGTTAGTTTTATTGATCACTGGGTAAACTATAAGGAACGATTTATTTACAAAGACCAGTTGGTTTTGCCTGATGAAATTTGGGTGGGCGATGAGGATGCCTTAGAATTGGCAAAATCCATTTTCCCTCCAGAAATTGTAAAACTGAAATCAAATCCCTATTTCGAATCTTTAAAATCATACTTTAGAAATTGGAAATCGAAAAATCTTTCTGATGATAGATTCAATATTTTATTTATTTGCGAAAATATTAGTGATCATGCCAAAAAATCCTTCAATGACGAAAGGTATTGGGGTTACACTGAAACCGATGCAATCGAATATTTTTTTCAAAATTTAGAGAAACTAAACATTAAATCGGGTAAATATACCTTTAGGCCACATCCTTCTGATGAAAAAGGAAAGTATGATTGGGTTAAAGATAAGTACCGTGAATACCCGATTCAAATTTCGAATAAGATTCCTCTATTTGAACAAATTGCAAATTCGGATTTGGTAGTTGGTTGCGAAAGTATGGCTCTCATTGTTGCCTCATTGGCTAATAAAAGGGTTGTTAGTTGTATTCCTCCAGAAGGGAAAAAACTAGGCTTACCTCAAAGTAAAATCATCGAATTAAGAAGCCTATAATATGGAGACTTTTTTTTAAATGGAAAATAATATAGTTTGGCTCAATCATAAAGTAACTCCAGAGGATCGAGCAAATATCAAAAACCAAAAACCATGTATGCTCTGGTTAACAGGCCTTAGTGGTTCTGGTAAGTCAACTATTGCAAATGCATTGGAAAGTTATTTAAATCAATATGGTTTTCATACAGTTCTCCTTGATGGTGATAACTTAAGATTCGGTTTGAATAAGGACCTTGGTTTTTCACCAGAAGATAGATCAGAGAATATTCGTAGAATTGGAGAAGTGGGGAAACTCTTTGTAGAAGCTGGAGTGATTGTCATTGCGTCTTTAATTTCACCCTTTTTAAAAGATCGAAAAATGGTTAGAGATTTATTTTCTGAAAATGAGTTTATTGAAGTGTATATTTCAACTCCATTGGGAGTCTGTGAGAGTCGAGATCCAAAAGGCTTGTATAAAAAGGCGAGAATTGGTGAAATTCCAAATTTTACAGGAATTGGATCCCCTTATGAGGAACCAGTCAATCCTGAAATCAAAATTGATACTAACATTTACGATGTTCCAAGTAGTATCGAAATGATCGTTAGTGAGTTAAAAGCAAAGGCAATTCTTCCTTCAAAAGGAAAGTGATTCTGTTTTATGTTGCAAAAAATATTTAGAATTTTGGCTAACATCTCCTATTGGAGAATCAAACCGCTTCGTTTTAACTTACGATTGGATATTGATAACGAAGCAAGTTTAAATTTAAACCAATCGAGTCATCTTCCTTGTCCTCTTTATGTTTCAAAAGGTGCCATACTACAAGTCGGAGAAAATTTTCGCATTGCAAAGGATGGAATCATAACCGTTAGAGATGTTGGTAGTAAGATTACGATCAATGATCATGTAAGTATTGGTGCCAATTGTTCACTCGCGGTTTCGTCTGGATTTCATCTAAACATTGGAAAAGGTACTTCTATACATTCAAATGCTATTTTCTCAGGTGCGATAAACATTGGAGAAGATTGTTTATTTGGACCTAGTGTAACTTTACTTAGCACAACTCATAATATCGATGGAAGGCAAAAAATCAGAGAATTAGATGCTATTTATTATAAAGAACATGGACATTCTAAAAATGGTCCAATCGAAATCGGTGACGATTGTTGGCTTGGAGTAAATTCCGTAATTTTACCAGGTGTTAAATTAGGGAAAGGATGTGTTGTCGGTGCTAATAGTGTTGTGACTAAGAATTTCCCAGACTATTCGATTGTTGGTGGGGTTCCAGCAAAGTTATTAAAGAAAAGAATTTAATCTAACTGAGGTTCATATGTTATTACAAGATCAAGTTTCTGTTCAAGCAAAAGCAAAGTTTAAATTGTATCCTACCTCACTCGTAGGTTGGTTCTATTACTTTCGGTATCGAATTTATTGTCTAAAGTCTTCCTATCTTAGAAGTATCAGGAGGGCAAAAGAACAATTCAATTATTTCCTATTTAAAGGGCATGTGAATCTTGGAGATTTTTCTTATGATCCAAGTTTAGGAAAACCAAGAGGCAAATCAATTGATGAAAAATATTTTAGTTTTGGATATCAGTTAGATTTTAAAGACTTACCTCCTAATTTACTCGAATACATTAAAAATTTAGAAACCATAATAGAACATTATTTTGGATGTGAGGCTCTCGTATCCAAACCAAATTTGTGGAGGAATTTTCATATAGATGAACAACATTATGGTAAAGATATTTTTTCCGAATGTTTTCATCAAGATTTAGTAAGAGATCATTTGAATATGCAGTTATTTATCTTATTGCATGATACAAATGAAGAATTAGGTCCATTTGAATTCCTCCCATATGAAGAACAATCGAATCATTTTGATTATTATCGAAAAAGAAATAGAATCAAACCTAAGGCAAACTCCATTGCTTTAGTTGGAAAACGAGGTGATGCTCTATTAATTTCAACAGGTTATGTTGTCCATAAGGCTGGTAATCCGATGCCTGGAAAACATCGAGATATGTTGAGTTTGGCTTTTTTCCCGAAGTACACTGGTATCGGAGAACCATTTTCTAATTTATAATTATGTTACTAACTTATCATGATTTAATCAAAAAAATTGCTAATTATGACAGGTGTCATGCAGGACCAGAAATGGAAGCTGCATACGACGAAGTTATAAAATTTTATCCAGGTGCGCGGAAAATCCAATACCCATGTGGAGAGAAAATTTTTCATTGGGAATTACCACCTTACTGGAGTTGTGAAGTAGCCGAATTAATTGACCCAAATGGAAAACTGATTGCCTCCAAAAAACAATCGAATCTATCGGTCTTTAGTTATTCACCATCCTTTTCTGGGAAAATAGACTTAGAGGATTTACGCTCTCATCTCTTTACCAACCCAAAAAAACCGAAATCCATTCCATTTCATTTTAGAAACCAATACCGACATAGAAATCCAGAATGGGGATTTTGTATTCCTCATGAAATTTATGAAAATTTGATTCCAGGTGAATACACCGTTAACATCCAGTCTAACTTGGATTATAATGGTAAAATGACACAAGTTGACTTTCTAAAAGAAGGTAAAAGTAAAAAGGAAATTATTTTTGTAGGTCATTTTGACCACCCAGACCAAATCAATGATGGTTTATCTGGCTGTATTGCTGCTTTTGAAGTGATCAATCGATTAAAAAATCGGGAAACCAAATACAGTTATAGAGCATTTGCGAGTGTTGAAATTGTTGGTTCTGTTGCTTACTTAAATAAAGAACCAGGATTTGCTGAGAATATTAAGGCTGGAACCTTTCTTGCTCTATGTGGAATCAACGAACAATTGATCTACCAAACTAGTTTTTACCATCAAAATATTTTGGACCGAGCATATGCCAATGTAATCAATACTCGAGGTAATAAAGAAGTAATCTTTTCACATCGCGAAAAAATAGGGAATGATGAGAATGTATTTGATTCGGTTGGTTATGAGATTCCGATGGGAACTTTTTTGCGATGGCCATTCGAAAATTATCACACAAGTGATGATAATTTTCAGAATTATTCAAAGGAAGCCATCGAAGAATTAATAGAACGAACTTTACAGGTGGTGGATATCCTCGAAAATGATTGTATCCCTGTAGCTAATTTCAAAGGGATTCCTTCTCTCGCAAGCCCTGAAATTGATCTCTATTTATCTCCTACCAATATTTCTCAAACAAGAAACACAACTGCAATTGAAAAGTTCGGTGATAAACTATCGAAGGAAGATTGTGAATACATCCAAGGTGAAACTGATTTATTGTATCACTTTATGAGAATTACTCTTAGGATGATTGATGGAAAAAATTCCGTATTAGATATTTGTGAAGAAACTAAAATGCCATTTGGTTTTGCTTTTTGGTATATAAAACAATTAGAAACAAAGGGATTAGTTTCTTTAAAGGAAGTTGAACATTTATGATTTTTGTTACAGGAATGTTTCGTTCGGGAACTACTTTTGTTGCTCGTCTGTTAAACCAATCGGATGAAATATCTTTTGCATCAGATCCATTTTTCGCTGTATTGAAAGACTTTCGGAATACTCTTTCAAATGAGTCTGCCCACAAGGTGGATCCACATGCTCCTCTTGAAGATTATTATTTTGATGAGAGTAAGTATAATTTTTTTAGAACAATACAAAATACTCGTTTGGGTGATGTGAAAATTCCTAACTTAAAGTATTTGAAAGAGTTTACGGAAGCTTCTTCGTTTCCATATTCTGAATTGTTATCCAAACAAATTCATAAAATAAGTGCTGATAACTATGGGGACTTTTTAAAACAAGGGGAACAAATATTACGCGAGGTATATGGCAACAAAAGATTGTCTGGATTTAAAGAAGTATGGGCAAATGAATTTGCGCCTCATATCATCAATGTATTTCCGAATACTTCAAAGGTTATTCATATCATTCGTGATCCAAGAGCGATTTTAGTATCAAATTTTTATTCGGAAGGACGTTACGCAATTCTATTTTTGGCTCGCCAGTGGAGAAAACTTGTTACACTTGCTTACCATTATACAAAATCAAATCAAAACAATATGATCATAAAGTATGAAGATTTGATTTTAAATCCGAAAGAGACCATTCAAGGGATTTGCAATTTTGTAGGTATTAATTTTGATGAAAAATTGCTGAGTACAGAAGAGATCACAGATGGTGGAAATAAAAAATGGACTCAAAATTCAACCTTTCAGGAAAATGCATCTACAGGATTCAATCAATCTTCTGTGAATCGATGGAAGGATAAAATCAAAAATTCAGATCGATTGGCAATTGAATTTCTCTGTTATCCTGAAATGAAATTACTTGGTTATTCTGATTTCTTAGATGAATCTTATAAAGATATTTCATCTACCTACTTAATCGATGAAAAAGATAAATTGGCTAAATGGATTTTGCCATATTCTGAATTAAATATTCCAATAGAATTCGAAAAAGAAAAGAACAGGCTTGGATTGTTATCAAAGAATGTTACTGAGAAAGAAAAGGAATTAAATTTTCTTATCCCTTCTTTTTATGAGGAATTAAAAACAATTTAATCTGAATGAAATATTGTCTTACTTGTTTACAGCCTAACACAAGGGTTAATGAACAATTTTCCGAAGATGGGAAGTGTTCTTCTTGTATTAACTTCGAATTGACGAGGAATGTTAATTACCTTGAGAGGTTTGATTTATTAAAGGAGATCATTGCCAAATATCCGAGGAAAAAGGGATCTCATTTTGACTGTATCATCGGTGTAAGTGGTGGGAAGGATAGTACACGACAAGCCATTTGGGTTCGCGATAAATTGAAATTAAATCCATTACTCGTATGTTTGAGTTATCCACCTGAACAAGTGAGTGAGCTCGGAGTTAAAAATATTTCGAATCTAATTCATTTGGGGTTTGATGTTTTATTTTCTGGTCCAGCTCCTGGAACGTGGAAAAAATTGATGAGGCATGCTTTTCTTACTTTTAGCAATTGGGCTAAATCGACAGAGATGGCATTGTATAGTTCGGTTCCTAAAACTGCAATCGCTTATAAAATTCCTTTGATCTTTATTGGTGAGAACCAAAGTTTGAGGGATCGCAAAACAATTGATCCAGAAAAACCTTGGGAATATAATAATCTGATTTCGATGAATACTCTAGGTGGTGGTGATTTAACTTGGATGAGGGATGCTGGTATTTCTGATGTAGAACTCATTTCATATGGTTTTCCTGATAAATCAGAAGTGAATGCTGCTGGTTTAAATGTTATTGATTTAGGTTGGTTCATTGATAACTGGGATAACTTAGGAAATGCGATGTTCTCTACATCTTATGGAATTCACATTCGTGAAGATAAAGCTGAGAATACTGGAGATCCACTCGGTGTAAGCGCATTAGATGAAGATTGGGTAACGTTAAACCAAATGATTAAATTTCTGAAATTTGGATTTGGAAAAGTAACGGACTATATGAATGAAGATATTCGAGCGGGTAGGATATCTAGAGAAAAGGCAATTGAAATCGTTGAAAAATATGATGGAGCCTGTTCTGATCAATACATTGAAAGTTTTTGCCAGTACATAGAAATATCGGTTACCCAATTTTGGGAAGTTGTTCATAAATCTGTTAACAAATCATTATTTGAAATCACTCCTGATAAAAAGATTTTAAAAAAATTCAAAGTAGGGTTTGGACTCTGAAACGAATTAAGATAGCGATTCTGGATTACGAAGTTGGCAATCATGCATCCGTAAAAGCATGTTTGGATAAATTGGGTTTTATTGTTCAAATCACTTCGGACGTATCGGAAATTAAGGTTTGTGATTTACTGATTATGCCTGGCGTCGGAGCATTTCCTGTTGCAATACAATCACTTGCAAAAAAAAATCTAAACAATTTTTTGAAAGAATGGGTTCTGGATGGAAGGCCGTTGTTTGGAATATGTTTAGGTATGCAATTGTTTGCAAATTCATCTACAGAAATTGCATTTCATGAAGGACTTGGATTTATCCAAGGGAATGTAACTCAATTGTCCAATCATAATGATTTTCATATAGGATGGAACCAACTGAGTATTCGTGAGGCGAATTCCTTTTTATCGGAATTTGATGGATTGGATTTTTATTTTAATCATTCTTTTGCTTATGATAATAATAGTGATGTTTCACTCGCATCTACGAAGTATGTACGCGAGTTTCCCTCAATCGTAAAACACGGGCAAGTAATTGGAGTCCAATTTCATCCAGAAAAGAGCCAGAATGTGGGAAAAGAATTTTTTTCCAAAATTGTTAAGGAACTAGTCAATGGCTTTTAAGAAAAGACTGGTAGCTTCCATTCTAGTAAAAGATGGAATTGCAGTTCAATCGTTTGGTTATAACGAATATTTACCCCTAGGCAATCCAGTAATCCTTGCAGAAAACCTAGATCGTTGGGGAGTTGATGAGATTGTCATCCTATCGATTGATAGTACAAAAAAAGGAATTGATCCGGATCTTCATCTGTTAAGTGAAATTTCAAAACGAGTGAATACTCCGATTGCCTATGGAGGCGGAATTAAGAATTTAAAAAATGTTCTAGATGTGATTCATTCAGGTGCAGATCGGATCATTATTGATCAATTGTACTTTCAGAATCCTTCTCAAATTAAGATGGTTTCAGAATCCATTGGATCCCAAGCGGTTATTCTTTCCATGCCCTGTTCTATTTCCAATGGGAAAATCTCTCATTATAATTATATTTCAAAAAAATCGGAAGTTGTGGATTTCCATTCTCTACCATTTATGAAAGAGTATATTGCTTCCGAATTTCTTCTCATCGATCATTTACATGAAGGGAAACCCAATTCCTTTTCCGAAGAAATGGTAAAATATTTTCCGAATGAAATTTCCCTAATCTGCTTTGGTGGGATTTCAAACTCACAACAAGTGGAAAGATTGTTCCAAAATCAGAATGTCGTTGGGGTATGTATTGGTAATTTTTTGAATTACAAAGAACATTATTTCCAAAACATCAAATTGGAACTTTCAAGTAGTTTATTAAGAAATCCAGTTTTTGAGTCTTATTAGTTTTAAATCAACATTAGTACAATTCACTTAAAATCCAATTCTATTATTTGAAACATGAAATTTAATTCTTCTGAATTTAAAATCTGCAAAAGATGTCTTTATACGACCTACCATCCGCTTGGTTTAGTCATCGATGAAAATGGAATTTGTTCTGGTTGTAAAATCCATGAAGAAAAAGACCAAATTGATTGGGGATTCAAGAAACAAAAATTAGAAAAGTTTGTGCAAGATTATCGTAGTAAATCTGGAAAAAACTATGACTGCATTGTCCCAGTCACAGGCGCACATGACTCTTACTATATTTTACATTTAGTAAAAAACGTATTAAAACTAAATCCATTATGTGTATCTTATAATAAGTATTATAATACGGAAGTTGGGATTCGAAATTTAGCAAATCTAAGAATTAAATTTAATGTTGATATCTTCATTCAAAATGTAAATCCTAATTCAGTTAAGAAGATTACTCGGCACACTCTCGCTCAATATGGTTCTATATATTGGCACTGTTTGGCTGGCCAGACAGTTTTTCCCGTACAAACTTCGGTGAAATACAAAATTCCTCTCATCATTTGGGGGGCACACCAAGGTATGGAACAAGTTGGGATGTTTTCCCATAACCATGAAGTGGAGATGACACGAAGGTACAGGAAAGATCATGATTTGTTTGGTGTAGAAGCGGAAGACCTTTGTGACCATTCTGGAAGTTTGGCGGAAGAGGACGTTTGGCAGTATTTGTATCCTACTGATTTTGATTTGCATGTGACTGGAACAAGGGGAATTTATTTGGGAAATTTTTTCCGTTGGGACCCAATGGCACAACATGAAGAAATGATAAAATTGTATGATTATAAATCGGCAATATTAAACCGAACACCCGATGTGTATGACTATATAGACTGCTTTAATTATTCAAACTTACACGATTGGATTAAGTTAAAAAAAACTGGGTATTCGAAAGTTACAGATCATGTAACTAGAGAAATACGGCACAAACGAATTACGAGAGAACAGGCAATATCTGTTGTTAAACATTTTGAATTCAAAGAACCGATGTATCAAAAAGAATTTTTGGACTGGTTACATTTGGATCTACGTTCTTTCCAATTCATAATTGAACAACACCAACATCCATACTTTTGGAAAGAGGTTGAATATAGGAATTATCAATTTGTAGGGCCCTCTACTTATTTTGAAGAAAACAGTGAAAAAGAAAATAGATTGGTTTGGCCGACCACATCAAATGAGTATAAAAAGAAAAACAATCATTACGTTACGATTGGAAAGGGATATCCTGATTTATGAAACCAATTGCATTAATACATATTGATGCCCTAAGGCGAGAGTATTCTTCGGTATGGCTTCTATCAAAGTATTTGGAGAAAAATGGTTTTAAAGTCATTATGACTTCGAGATCAAGCACCAATTATATTTTAAAACTATTTACTCCAGACCTTCTAATCCTTTCTCATCCCTTTACATTGCCGAATGATTTTTTAAATAAACTTCGTAGAAAAGGAACCAAAATTGTCATAACAGAAGTGGAAGGTATTGTGAGAGTGGATCATGATATATCGGCAACTTACCCTGAATATGTTCAATTTAAAAATTTTGATATAATTTATGTTTGGAACCAGTGGAGTAAGGATTGGTTACTAAAAAAACGTTCCATCGGTTCCTGTAAAATTGAAGTTTCCGGATGTATCAGGAATGATTTGATCAAATATATCGATTCTTCACGAAAGGAAAATCGAATTGGAATCATCGGTAGATATGAATTGATCAATTCATTTGATGGGCGTCATAATTTTGAAAACCTTCGGTATATGGAACAACGACACATTGAACGTTGGCATGTTGATTTAGATTCCTTTTTAATCGTGAGGGATTTAACAAAATATTTATTAAACAATGGTTACAAGGTATCTTTTCGCCCACATCCAAATGAAAACGTAAAATCATATCAAATCCTGAAGAATTTTTTTGGAGATGGATTTGAAATCAATGAAGGATTTGACTACTATGAATGGTTGGGATCTTTAGATAAGGTAGTTGGAACTGTATCCTCTGCCTTTCTAGAGCCTTATTTAGCAGGAATTCCAACAATTTGTATTGACTCTTTGTTTGATTATAAAGGGCCACCAAATTTAGAAGAATGGCGTAAATTAACCAGAGAAGGAAGTTACCTTCCCAAAAATACGAAGGAACTTTATTCTTTATGCTTAGACAAGGATTTAAAGCCAAAATCATCTAAAAAATTGAACCAGTATCTTTTGGATTTATATTCGATTGATGATGCAGGGAAATCAAATGCAACAGAATCGGTTGTCAAACACATGGTAACGAATCTGCAAGGTATAACTAAGAGTAGTATATTTAAAATTTTCTATGTTAATACAATCAAAGTGATTTTGGAAATTCTCGTTTTGATACGATGTTTACTCCAAAATTCTGGGGCTTGGTCCATGCAGAATCTTAGGCAGTATGATTATAATTCTTTGATTCATGGACCTAGTGGCTTTATGATATTCTATTACAGAAAAATATTTGGCAAATGAAATGATCATAGATAAAAAGATTTCAAAATATATAGTTTTTTGTGAAGATTCGATTCGAAATTCATTAAAAAAAATCGAATCAAATAAAGCTAAGACTGTATTTGCGGTAACAGAAGATAATCGTATTTTAGGTGTATTAACCGATGGCGATTTTCGAAGGTGGATACTTGATGACTCAATTCAAGACCATGACTTGAGTTTGAAAGTAGAATCAATCATCAATCGAAATTTTAAATACTTACATGTGAATGAAAGCCCAGACCGAATCCGCCAGTCATTAAGCCAAACAATTTCAATCCTTCCTCTCATTGATGATCATTTTAAATTACAATCTGTAGCACGAATTGGTTCAGAAGAGATATCAATTGGTGACTTTGTTTTAGATGAATCTAGTCCATCTTTCATCATTGCTGAAATTGGAAATAACCATAACGGTGATTTTGAGCTAGCGAAAAAACTCGTTGATTTGGCTAAAAAATCGGGAGCAGATTGTGCAAAATTCCAGATGAGAGATTTGTTATCTCTATATAATAACCAAGGAAATGTGAATGATGCATCTGAAGACTTGGGATCCCAATATACTCTTGATTTATTAAATAAATTCCAATTATCGAATGAAGAACTTTTTAAGTTATTCGATTATTGTAAAGAATTGGAAATCCTTCCACTTTGTACTCCTTGGGACGAAAAAAGTTTTAACGCCTTGGAAGAATATGGAATGGAGGCTTATAAAATAGCATCTGCAGATTTTACGAATCATGAATTTATAAAATTAGTAGCTACTTCAGGAAAACCTTTGATTTGTTCCACAGGTATGACAAATGAATCTGAAATTGTAAATACAGTAAAAGTTTTGCAAGAAGTAGGAGCTCAGTATATTTTACTCCATTGTAATTCAACTTACCCTGCACCATTTAAGGATATCAACCTATCATACCTAAAAAGACTAAAAGATATTGGGAATTGCCTTGTCGGTTATTCTGGTCATGAAAGGGGATACCATATACCTCTCGCATCCATTGCTTTAGGAGCCAAGGTAATTGAAAAACATTTCACTGTGGACAAAACTATGGAAGGGAATGATCATAAGGTTAGTTTACTTCCAGATGAATTCAAAGAGATGGTCATTGGAATTCGACAAGTGGAAGATTCCCTTGGAGAGGCTCGGAATCGAATCATCACACAAGGTGAATTGATGAACCGAGAAACTCTCGGAAAAAGTTTGGTTTGTAACCAAGAGATTCTGGTGGGTGAAGTCATCCTTTCCAATATGATTACTACAAGGAGTCCTGGGAAAGGACTTGCTCCTTATTTCAAAAAAGATCTGATTGGTAAAGTAGCGAAACGTAATTTTTCGAAGGGTGATTTTTTCTTTCCGTCTGATCTAAGCGAAACTGCTATCGAAATCAAAAACAACTATTCCTTCACTCGCCCTTGGGGTTTGCCAGTTAGGTTTCACGATATTAATTCTATGGTTAAATTATCGAGTATGAAACTCGTTGAATTCCATTTGAGTTATAAAGATTTAGAATTAAACATCAGTGATTTTTTAAGTGGAACTTATGGTGTCGATTTTGTTGTTCACACTCCTGAGTTATTTGAAGGTGATCATCTGCTAGATCTTTGTTCGAACGATGAAAGTTATCGCCAACAGTCTATAAAACACATGCAACGTGTGATTGATGTAACCAAATCTTTAAAAGTGTTTTTCCCAAAGATGCAATCAAATCCTCTCATTGTTACAAATGTTGGTGGATTTTCAAATGATTATTTTTTGCCAAATTCCGATAAAACAAAGTTATATGAGAATTATTTCCAATCGTTAAAAGAGTTAAATTTGGATGGAGTAGAAATCATACCACAGACGATGCCACCTTTTCCTTGGCATTTTGGTGGTCAAAGGTATCATAACCTGTTCATGTCGTTTGAGGATATCCAATATTATTGTGAAAAGTATAAAATTCGAGTTTGTTTGGATATTTCACATTCAAAATTAGCGTGTAACCAATTCCATTGGTCTTTCACTGATTTTATAGAAAAGATTTCTCCTTACATTGCTCATATGCATGTTGTGGATGCTTCAGGAGTGGATGGAGAAGGATTACAAATTGGCGAAGGAGAGATTGATTTTTTTCAATTGGCTCGATTGCTCCGAGAATCTTCACCAAAAGCATCTTTTATTCCAGAAATTTGGCAAGGCCACAAAAACCAAGGTGAAGGTTTTTGGGTCGCTTTAAGTAGATTAGAAAAATTTAATTTTTAATATAAGGGTAAATATGGATTTCAAAGTTAAGTGGTCTGGTAAATCAATCGATTATACGGAAGAGGAAATCAATGCAGTTGTGAACGTGATGAGAACGGCAGATCCTCAAACACAAGGAAAGTATTTGAATGAATTTGAAAGTGCATTCTCAAGATACATTGGCGGACAACCTTGTTTTGGTGTGACGAATGCTACACATGCATTGGAATTAATTGCTGATTTAACAGGGGTTAAAAAAGGTGATGAAGTTATCATTCCTTCTCACACTTATTGTGCTTCTGCAATTCCTTTTGGAAGGACTGGAGCAAAATTAGTTTGGGCAGATGTAGATCCAGATACTTTTTTAGTTTCGTTAGATAGTATTAAATCTTTAGTGAATGAAAGAACAAAAGTAATCGTTGTGGTTCACCTTTATGGAATGATTATTCCAAATATTGAAGAAATAGTCAATTTTGCTAAATCAAAGAACATTTTGGTAGTGGAAGATTGTGCGCAGTCTTTAGGTGCAAAATTGAATTCGAAAGTGTGTGGAACCTTTGGTGATTACGGAGCTTATAGTTTCCACGGTCAAAAGAATATTACGACACTCGGGGAAGGTGGAGTCATCACTTTAAAAGATGAATCACAAGCAAAAAAAATCCCTGGCATACGCCATAATGGTCATGCACCATTTTTAAATAAAATTGAATATTGGATTCCCGCTATGTCCAATGTTGATTTGGATATTGATGGGATTTGGCCTCACAATTTTAGTTTAACGGAAGCACAAGCAGCCCTTGGAACGGTTTTACTTGGCCGACTCGATACACTCACGAACAATCGAAGAGAAAGAGCAAAAAAATTCCGAGAATCGCTGGTCGATTTTCCTGAGTTAAAATTCCAAAAGATTACAAATGAAAATTCGCATAGCCATCATTTACTGGTAGCCAAGTTCCAAGGGAAAGAATCAGGAAAGTCAAGAGATGCATTTTTGTCTTTGTTAAGTAAAAAATATAAAGTACAGGCGATCGTACAATATTATCCACTCAACCGATACGATTTGTTTAAAAAAATGGGTTTTGGAGAAGCAAACTGTCCAAATGCAGATTCCTTTTTTGATAATATGGTATCCTTTCCATTCCATATCACAATGTCTGAATCTGATTTTGACTATATGATCGATTCGATTCAAAAAGCCTTAATCGAATTAAGAGGATAAATTGAACCTAGCAATTATACCAGCAAGAGGTGGCAGTAAAGGTCTTCCAGGAAAAAACATACGTTTGTTAAATGGAAAACCATTAATCGTTTGGTCCATTGAAGCTGCAAAAAAAGCGAAACTGTTGGATCGAGTTTTGGTTTCCACTGATAGTGAGGAGATTGCAAAAGTCGCAGAAACAAATGGTTGTGAAGTGCTAATGCGTAGTCCAGAACTTGCATCTGATGAAGCGACAACAATCTCCGTGATTGAAGACATCTCGAAAAAAATTCCGGAAGCCAAAAATTTTATCGTTTTACAGCCAACATCTCCCTTTAGAAAAAAAAACTTAATCGATGATTGTATTGCCGCTTATTTATCAGGTGATTATACAAATTTGGCGACTGGTTTTTGGTGTAAGTATAAAGAATTTGGTTCACACAATAATTTGAGACGACAAGACTATAAAGGTTTTTTCTACGATGATGGCAGTGTTTACGTTTTGTCTAAAGCAATCGTATCTCAAGGAAAATGGTTCGGAGAAAAAATTTATCGATTTGAGAATTCAAAAGAACAAAATTTTGAGATAGATGATGAAATTGATTTTAAAATCTTAGAAATGTTAATGAAAGAGTATAGCGAGGCATAATGTCAAATTTTAGAATATTTAAACAAGTTCCACGTTTGTTATTTGGTGAAAATAGCATCAATCGTTTAGCAGAATTAGTACCTGCTAAAAAAGATCCAAAGGATTATTACGTCTTTATTATTGATGATGTACATAAAGATTCGAATATTGTTTCTCGGTTGAATCTTACAAATGCAGATTTCATTGAATATTTTCCTGCTAGTAAAAAAGAACCTGCTACTTACCAAGTTGATGAAATTAAAGAACGGATCATGAAAGAAAAGGGGAATCAAAAACCAATTTCGATCATTGGAATTGGTGGTGGTAGTTCGATGGATGTTGCCAAAGCAATTTCTGTTGTATTATGCAACGAAGGTTCTTCTAGTTTGTACCAAGGTTGGGACTTAGTTCCGAATCCTGGTATCCATAAAATCGGGATTCCAACGGTTGCAGGTTCCGGTGCAGAAGCAAGTCGTACTGCCGTACTCATGGGGAAAGATCGTAAGTTTGGGATTAACAGTGATTTTAGTATGTTTGATGCGATTATTTTGGATAGAACTCTCATCAAAAATGTGCCAACTAATCAAAGATTCCATTCTGGGATGGATTGTTATATCCATTGTGTTGAAAGTTTACAAGGAACGATGATCAATGAACTGGCAAGAGGGTATGCGAGTAAAGCTTTGGATTTATGCGAACTAGTGTTTCTTGCTGACGGTGATGACGATATGTTGATGACCGCTTCCTATTTAGGTGGGGTTTCCATTGTCAATTCTGAAGTAGGAGTATGTCACGCTTTGTCGTATGGTCTAAGTTTAGAGCTTGGGTATCGACATGGATATGCCAATTGCATTGCCTTTGATGTTTTAGAAGAATACTACGGACCTTATGTCGAAAAATTCAGGAAGATGTTAAAAAAACATAATATTGTTTTACCAAAAGGAGTTACAAAATCTTTGGATTCTGCTGCATTAAATCGTATGGTCGAGATGACCTTGAGAATGGAACGACCACTTACCAATGCGTTAGGTGAAAACTGGAAACAGATTTTAACTCCAGATAAAATTTTACAACTCTACGCTAGAATGTAATTTAGATGAGCTGTTATCTTTGCGGTTCCACCCATTTTCAAAAACTACCGGGAAAGGTAAGGGATAATGATAGTCTAAACATTTTTGAATGTGATGACTGTCATTTGGTTTATCTCTCAGGCCAAGAACACGTTTCTGAAGAACATTATAAAAATTCAGGTATGCATGGTAATGCCCTACCTTCCATACAAGAATGGCTTACTGATACTCAAGTTGATGATGAAAGAAGGTTTGAGTTTTTAAAGAATACCATTCGAGGGAAAGATGTTTTAGACTTTGGTTGTGGTAATGGTGGTTTTTTAATTAAAGCAAAGGGAGTTTCATCTAACTGTTATGGTGTTGAATTAGAGAGAAGATTACAGGACCATTTCACATCCAATAGTTTGAAAGTGTATTCGGATTTGGAGAATGCTTTACAATCAGGACAAAAGTTTGATGTCATTACTTCGTTTCATGTTTTGGAACATTTAAGTGATCCAAGTGATATCATGGTAAAGTTGGCTCTTTTATTGAAGCCAAATGGAAAAATGATTTTTGAAATTCCAAGTGCAACGGATGTATTGTTACGTTTGTATGAGTCAAAAGAGTTCTCTGAGTTTACCTATTGGAGTCAACATTTGTATTTATTTAATGCAAATAATCTTGTTAAATTAGTTGATAAAGCAGGTTTAAAAATTCATTGGATTAAACAAGTGCAAAGGTATCCATTGTCCAATCATTTGTTTTGGTTATCTAAAGGAAAACCTGGTGGTCATATCCATTGGAGTGTTTTAAATTCCGAAGAATTAAATCGGGCATATGAAGCGAGTTTGGCATCTATTGGGATGTGTGATACTCTTTTGTTTTCAGTTTATCGTTAATTGAACTATCATTTAATAACAACAGCTTTAGAATCCACTTGGCCTAAAGAAGGAACGAATGTCCTTTTTTTAGGGGAGTGGTGTAAACTCCATTCGAAAAAGGATTTTTGGTCTAACTACAATTCGATCACTTTACCCTATCACTGGGATGAAAATGGTAAACTCTACAAGGATTACCAATCATTAAAGGTGGTTTATGAGAAGTTATTAATCGAATTAACAACTCATTTGAATTTGATCCATGGAGAAAACCAAACAGTCGCTTATTGGAGGATCATTATAGGCCCTTGGTTAGGTTATTTCCTCCATATGCTTTGGGATCGGTATGAATCTCTCAGGATAGCCTTTACCAATTATCCAATCACATCTGTAACTCTTGTATCCATCGATGAGGAAAGTTTGGTTCCCAATGATATGAATGATTTTTATCGGTTTTTTGTATCTGATCTTTGGAACCAAAATTTATACCAAAACATCATCAGTTTTTCGCATTCAAACAAAACCATAAAGAAAGAGGAATCCTTTGTTTTTCCAAAGAAAAATCTAAATGGTAATAAAGTTTCTCCAAAAGAAGTGATAAAACAATTTATTTACTGGATTTTTGGGTCCAATGCAAAGTGCGATTCGTATTTTTTGATTTCAGATTATCTGGGTATCAAATATTCTTTTCTCCTTCAGTTAAAACTGGGACAATTTCCAAAACGTTTTATGGAAGAAGATATCCCTGAATTTGAAACCAATCAGGAGCTCCGTAAGAAATTGGCAATTGATTTAGGAGAGTCTAGTTTCGAGAAAATTGTTTCGAAACTGATTCCTAAACAAATCCCAAGATCATATATAGAAGGTTACAAGAGTTTAAAAGATCACCCATCAGTGAAACGTTGGCCACTCCAACCTAAAATCATCTTCACAAGCAATAGCCATATTGGTTATGACCTATTTAAAATTTGGATGGCTCGTAAACAACAGAATGGATCTCAGTTGATTCTTTCGCAACATGGAGGGCATTATGGGATTGGTAAGTTTTCATTTCATGAAGACCATGAAGTAACAACATCGAATCGATACTTAACTTGGGGTTGGAAGGACCGCCAACATAAAAATGTTACCCCTTCTGTTTGTGTTAAATATGGGAATCAGAAAAAAATCAAATGGGATCGAGATGGTGACTTATTATTAGTCCAAAATTCTATGCCTAGGTATTCCTATTGGTTGTACAGTTCTTCTCAATCATCACAAGTATTAGCTTATCTAAACGATCAATTTTCTTTTTATAGAACATTAAACTCAGAGATCCAAGTCAAAAGTAATGTAAAGTTGTATCCACAAGATTATGGATGGGAACATGAACGTAGGTGGAGAGAATCATTTCCGAAAATTCAGATTTTAGACCGAAAAAGCAATATGAAACAAATTCTAAAAACGACTAGGTTGTTTATTTCTACCTATAACGCCACAACGTTTTTGGAATCGATGAGTTTAGACATTCCAACACTGATCTTTTGGAATCCACGTCATTGGGAAATCAGAGAAGATGCAAAACCATACTTTGATTTACTTAAAGAAGTGGGAATTTTTTTTGAGACTTCTTTGGAATGTGCGAATGAAGTGAATCATATTTGGAATGATGTAGAAACTTGGTGGTATGACAAAAAAAGGCAATCGAGAGTGACAAAGTTTCTAAACCAATATGCAAAAAAATCGAATGACTTTATCACCGAACTTAGCAAATCGATTGAGGTGAGTTCTTTTGTTTCCCATTGAATCGGTTGCCTTTGATTCAGAAGTTGATTTTATTCAGGGGATTTGTGGTCTAATTTCGAAGATAGCAAAGAAAAATATCGAGCATTCTGGAGTGTTTCGTTTTGTGTTAACGGGCGGAAATACGATCAAAAAAATTTACGAAACATTGGTAAATGAGAGGATCGATTGGAATCGTTGTGAATTTTTTTTCGGTGATGAACGTTATGTAGATAAAGAGAGTGAAGAACTCAATTTTAATCTAGCCAATGATTATTTTTTTTCTAAAATTAAATATGATCCAAAAAAAGTGTTTAAATTCAACACAGATTTAGATTTAAAAAATTCGGCACTGGATTACGAAAATCAAATTTTGAATACACCAACATTTGATTTGGTCCTTTTTGGACTTGGGGATGATGGGCACATTGCCAGTTTATTTCCAGGTAAACAATCTGATATTGAAATGTTTGGGAATTCGGTTGCCATTGTGAAAAATGCACCCAAAAAACCGTCGAATCGAATCACACTCACCTTAGAAAGGTTAAACGAAGCAAAAACTCAATTGATATTCACCCAAGTGAAAGGAAAAGAGAAAATTGTGAATTCTATCATGGACCAGACGGTGGGATATCCGATAGCGGAATTAAATCCGAAAGAATCGTTGCAATTATTTTATTTAAGATAATGAGAATGAATCATTTAAAAGAGAAATAAAAAGGAATCTAGACATGCCTAACATTGATAGCGCAAAGAAATTTTCAAAAGAGTTTTTAGCAGAAATTCAGAAATCAATAAACGAATTGGATATTGATTCGATTGCTAAGGTAGCTGTATTGTTATATGAAGCGAAAGAAAAAGGAAAAAACATATTTTTCTTTGGTAATGGTGGTAGTCATGGGATTGCATCACATCTGGCTTGCGATTTTGGTAAAGGCACAAAAATCAATGGGAAGGCTGGCCAAAAGTTCTACCGAGTGTATGGTTTAGACAATCCAGCTTGGTTGACGGCTCAAGCAAACGACGGGAAGGAACCCTTTACGGAAGGAAAGTACCCTGGTGAATACAATCACGGTTATGATGGTGTGTTTGTCGGACAAATGGAAAATTTTATTGGTGAGGGTGACATTGCGTTTGGAATCTCTAGTAGTGGGAATAGCCAAAATGTTATCAACGGATTACTTTTTGCAAAAGAAAAAGGTTGTAAGACAATCGCAATGGTTGGGTTTGATGGGGGCAAAGCGTTAAAGATTGCCGATGAAGTTTTGTTTGTTCCTACAGAAAAAGGTAAATATGGAGTTGTCGAAGGAGTTCATGAAGTGATCCACCATTTGTTATATGAATATGCGATCCTGTTGGAAAAATCTGTATGACTTCCATTAAAGAGAAATTAAAAACTGGCATACCTACAATTGGAACTTGGATGCAAATTCCAAATTCCAATATAGCTGAAATTTTAGCTTCGAATGGATATGATTGGGTCACCCTTGACTTGGAACACGGTGCATTTAGTTTAAATCTTCTTCCTGATATTATAAGAGCCATTGAAATGAGAGGATCTGTTCCTTTCATTCGTGTTGCTGAAAATCATCCAAAAGATATCAAGCAAGCGTTAGATGCAGGGGCAAAAGGAATTATTGTTCCTATGGTTGAAACAGTTGAACAAACACGAGATTTTTTGAAATGGAGTAGTTATCCTCCGATGGGCACTAGGGGTGTTGGTTTTTCGAATGCAAATTTATTTGGAAAACATTTTGAAACTTATTCTAAATCCATTAATTCTGAGTTAGTGCGAGTCATTCAAATTGAGAATATTCGTGCTTTGGACCAAATAGAATCTATTTTTTCAGTGGAAGGAATTGATGCTGCAATGATTGGGCCTTATGACCTATCTGGATCGATGAATCTAACAGGACAATTTACACATCCAGAGTTTTTGGCCGTGATCCAAAAGTTTCAGAAAGCAGCTGAAAAGGCCAAACTACCACTGGGGATTCACATCATCAATCCAGATGAAGAACAATTAAAATCTGAAATCAAAAATGGTAAAACCTTCATTGCTTATTCAACCGATGCAGTGATGTTAAATCATAAATCGAATCTAAATTGGGAAAAATTAATCATATGAAAATAGTTGCTGTATTACCAGCTAGGATGGCATCTTCTCGGTTTCCGAATAAACCCTTAGCAAAAATTGTTGGATTAGAAATGATTGAACATGTCAGAAGGCGTACCTTGTTATCAAAGTCCGTTCATGAAGTTGTAGTCGCAACTTGTGACGAAATCATTAAAGATACAGTAGAAGCTTATGGTGGAAAGGCTGTGATGACTTCTGATTTACATAGAGGTTGTATCGATCGTGTTGCTGAAGCTTCACAAATTGTGGATGGGGATTTGATTTTGGTCATCCAAGGAGATGAACCATTGATTTTGCCTAAAATGATTGATGATTTAGTTAATCCTATGTTACATGATGAAAGTATATATTGTACGAACTTAGTGACCAAGATAATTGATGAGGAAGAGTTTCTAAGTCCGAATGCTCCAAAGGTTGTGGTCGATAAAAACTGGGACCTATTATATGCATCTAGGGAACCAATTCCATCTGTGAAAAAAGCCCCGAACTCTGATTTTTTAAAATTAAAACAATTGGGTTTAATTGGATTTCGAAAATCCTTTTTGGATGTGTTTGCAAAATTACCGGCCACTCCTTATGAACTCATTGAATCAGTGGATATCAATAGAGCCATTGAACATGGGTATAAAGTTCGAATGGTTTTAACAGAAGGACAGATGATAGGTGTGGATGTACCTGGTGATGTCGGACGTGTAGAGAAAGTATTCGAATCTGATGAAATACTAAAGGAGTATTTAAAGTAAATGAAGCAATACAGGGTAGGTATTGCCGGTTACGGTGTTGTTGGAAGGCGTAGGCATCAATTCATCAACCAAAATTCTCTCTTAAATGTAGTTTCCGTTTGTGATGTGACCATGGCAGAAGGAAAATTAGAGAGGGAAGATGTAAGGGTTTATACCGATTATCAAAAAATGATAAGAGAAGAAAAATTAGACATTCTCTTTGTATGCCTTACGAATGATGTTGCAGCTCATGCAACCATACTTGGACTAAAAAACGGATGCCATGTTTTTTGTGAAAAACCTCCAGGTAGAAATTTACAAGAAGTTAGTGAAGTTATAAAAACTGAAAAGTTAAACCCTAATTTAAAACTAAAATATGGCTTTAATCACCGTTACCATGATTCCGTCCGAGAAGCTTTAAAAATTGTAAAGTCTGGTGAATATGGAAAAATCATCAATATCCGAGGGGTATATGGTAAATCGACAATTGTTAGTGTAGAGAACGGTTGGCGAGCTAATCGTGAAATTGCAGGTGGTGGAATTTTACTCGACCAAGGGATCCATATGGTGGATCTAATCCGTTTATTTGCAGGCGAGATTGACGAAATTAAAAGTTATGTTTCCAATAGTTATTGGAATTTGGAAGTAGAAGACAATGCTTTTGCGCTCATGAAATCAAACTCAGGAGTAATCATTCAATTCCAATCAACTGCAACGGAATGGAGACATCGATTTAATTTACAAATCAATCTAGAAAAAGGTACACTTGTTTTATCAGGAATCCTTTCTGGATCGAAATCCTATGGCCAAGAAACACTTACCATTTTCCCACAAGATATCCAATCAGGTGGAAATCCAAAAACTGAAACGGTAAATTATTTAGAAGATAACTCGTGGCGCGATGAAATCAATGAATTTGCTAAATGTGTAAATGAATATATACCCGTACAAACAGGTTCAAGTTCAGATGCATATGAGACATTAAAATTAGTGTATCGAATATATTTTGAAGATGCTGAATGGCGAAATAAATATAACATTAAAGTCGAGTAATAAAAGAATTTGAATCTATCAAATCAACAATTATTGGACATAGCTTCTAAGATTGCGAAGAAGGTTGGTAAAAAATTAGCCAAACAAGCAAACGGAAAGGTAAGAACCAAATCGATAGATAAACATGATATCAAGTTGATAGAAGATGAAGAGTCAGAAAACCTCATTGTAAATTACCTTCGGAAAAAAACTGAGATCCCTATTTTGGGGGAAGAAAATCACCAAGAAACTGAATTTCTGAATGGCAAGGTTTGGATTGTTGATCCCATTGATGGGACTGTGAATTTTTCTCGAGGAATTCCGATCTCTTCTGTTTCAATTGCTTTATGGGAGAATGGACAACCACTGCTTGGAATTGTTTATGATTTTAATCATGATATTTTATATTCAGGTATCATCGGTGTTGGTGCATTTCGGAATGGAAAAAGAATAGCGGTGAGTCAGAATCAAAAAAAATCTGATTCTATTTTATTCACTGGTAAACCCATTTTGGCTCAATTGGATGATTCGGTTATCAAACAATGGTTTGGTTATTTTGAAGAATTTCGTAAAGTAAGAATGATTGGTTCTGCTTCTCTGTCTTTGTGTTTTGTGGCTTCTGGAAATGGGGACGTGTATGCAGAAGACCATATTCAACTTTGGGATTTTGCTGCTGGTATTGCTCTCGTCCAAGCAGCTGGTGGTAAGATTACGTATGAAAAATCCAACAAAAATAAATTTTCATACATTGTAAAAGCCACAAACGGACAAATTAAATTTTAAACTAGGTATCCTCGGAATGTATAAGCTAAATTTAAATTCAGAAAACATCAAAAGATTAGATCATTTTAAAAATAGTGATTACTTTTTATCAACGAATTCCCAATCCAAAAGTTCTTATTGGAAGGAGCATTCCAAATTGCTGAAGTCAGAAGTAACGAAGGACCAAATGGTGGTTTCAGGTGATTCTGGTTTTTACATTCCTCCTGAAAAACAGCCGATCCTAGGATTTTTTTCTAAAATCACAAAGATTCTAAAGTCTCCAACAAAATTGTTACAGAGAGTAAAGACTCGTTATTTTACATTGCCTAAATTATTTCAGTATAAAACGGCATTTGATTTGGTATTAAATCATGCTGTGGTCACTGATCCTGATTTGTCACCTTACCGTATCAATCATTTGTTATGGAAGAAGGATAGGGATCTATTTTTAAGTTCGGATTCTGTCAAATCTGATTTTGAAAGTTGGTCAAAACGTAAAATTTCAGAACACATCTATTTACATTATTATTATTTTAATATCCTTAAGTCTTACTTAAAAGGTAAAAAAGTAAAAACGGTTTTGGAAATTGGAGCGGGGAATGGCAATCTAACTTCGATTCTATTTAAAAACTTTCCTGGTATTTCTTTAATCCTAGTTGATTTACCAGAAATGATACCTGTTTCCTTTAGTTATTTATCTTCTGTATTTCCAGATGCCAAAATCATCCTTCCGAATGAAATAACTAGAAATAATCCAAAAGACTTTGACATTCTTTTGTTAACAACGGATCAAATCAAATTGATCCAAGATAGTTCAGTTGATTTAGTGATCAATTGTCATTCCTTTCAAGAAATGCCAAATGCACAAATAACGAATTATTTCAAATTGATTGAACGAGTGATTAAGAAAGGAGGACATTTTTTCACTGCAAATCGTATCGAAAAAATTCCAGTTAGTGACATCGCTTTTACAACAGAACAAAATGATCTACCTAATCGATTCCATCTTTATCCTTGGAACAAAAAAGCAAAAGTATTGGTTAATGAGGTTTCGAGATTTTCCAGACTTGTGCAATTAGATGGAATTGGAATCCGATTGGAAATCACAAAACCTTAATATGATTGGAAAAATAAATAAAATTGTAAGAAAGTATTCCATTGTAGAATTAATTTCTTATGCACTTTATAGTGTATACCTGATCTGTTTACAATGGATTGGCACTTTTTTCTTTCGATTGAAAGTTATATTTTGGAATATCCAAATTGGCACAAACAGTAAGGTAACAGGGAAGTTCCTCTTTTTTAAATACCCTGGTAGTAAAATTAACATCGGTAACAACTTTACATCCATTTCCCTTTCTTCCAGAGCGATGGCTACATCCATTTTTTCACCTACTTGTATCAAAACATTATCTGATTCATCAAAGATATTGATTGGGAATGGAGTTGGCTTGAATGGTACTTCCATTACGGCAAGGTCCAAGACCATCAAAATCGGTGATCATGTAATGATTGCTGCTAATGTGACAATCATGGATTCCGATTTCCATGTTGTATTCCCGCCAGAAGGACGTTTAACAAATCCAGGATATGAATTTGATGCTGGTATTGAAATTGGGGAAAATGTATGGATTGGAACAAGATGCACCATTTTAAAAGGTGTTCGTATTGGAAAAAACTCGGTGATCGCTGCGGGTAGTATTGTTTCAAAATCGATTCCTGAGAATGTTGTGGCTGGCGGAATTCCTGCAAAGGTAATTCGTAATCTCGAAACAACAAAAAAAGGTTCAAAACGGAAATGAAAGAAAGCGAAATACGTCCTAAAGAATTATTAAAAACCTATCTTGATTTAGTTGCTAAAGATGCAAAAAAGTTAGATAAAAATAAATTTGAAAGGATTCCTTGTCCTGGTTGTGGTAGTAACGTTACAAATTTGCATCTAACAAAAGCAGAATACCAGTACGATAAATGTAAAACTTGCGGGACAGTATTCTGTAATCCAAGGCCCACCAATGGTATGTTAGATGAATTTTACAGCATAGGTGAATCTTCAAAATATTGGTCCGAATCTTTTTTTCCTGCAGTTGCTGAAAAACGGAGAGAAGTTTTATTCAGACCAAAGGCAAAAAAAATCTCAGATTTTTTATCGAACAAAGGTTTTTCACCTAACTTAATCTGTGATGTAGGTTCTGGTTATGGAATCTTTTTAGAGGAGTTAAAACAGTTTTATCCAAATGCAAGTTTGTTTGGAATTGAACCTTCAGAGAGTATGGCCCGTATTTCTGAAGAGAGGGGAATCACAACTCTTGTGGCTATGGCAGAACATTCGAATGAGTGGTCAGGGAAATTTGACTTAGTAATTTCTTCTGAAGTGATTGAACATGTTTACTCTCCTATGGATTTTTTAAGTTCGGTTCGTAATTTAGCTAAACCTGGTGGTTATGTTCTGTTAACAGGACTTGGGTATGAAGGATTTGATATTCTAACGTTACAGGAAAAATCAAATAGTATATTCCCACCTCACCATATCAATTTTATGAGTGTGAAAGGATTTGAAGAGTTATTTGGAAGACTCGGTTTTTCGGATATTGAAGTTATCACTCCAGGTGAGTTAGATGTTGATATTGTCATCTCAAATGAACCGAATTTCGAGTTTACCAATGTTTTGAAAATGAGAGGGGAATCTGCTATCAAGGAATTCCAGGAATTTTTGAAAAAGTATAAATTAAGTTCCCATGTCTGGGTTTTTGCAAGAGTATAATGAATGAAAAGAATTTTTGTTTCTACATATCCATTTGGCCAGTACAATGAAGAACCGATCTCAATCCTTCGGAAAGAAGGTTGGGAAGTTGTTTTAAATCCAACCAAGAGGAAGTTAACTTCGGAAGAAGTAGCAGAATATGCAAAAGATGTAGATGCTATTATTGCAGGTACAGAAGATTTAACTCCCTTGATTCAAAAAAATCCAGGTTTAAAAATCATATCCAGAGTCGGAATTGGATTGGATTCCGTACCTTTACAATTGTGTAGAGATAAAAACATAACAGTGGCATACACTCCAGATGCAGTGACCATGGCTGTTGTGGAGTTAACTATTGGACTTATGGTAAGTCTTACAAGGAAAGTCCATTTGGCTAACTTTGAATTAAGGAGAGGTGGTTGGTCTAGGTTCACTGGAAAACGTCTTGGTGAATCTGTCATTGGGCTCATTGGTTTAGGAAGGGTGGGAAGTAATGTTCTAAGGATTCTGAAAGAATTTAGGCCAAAGGAAATTTTGGTTAATGATCTAAAAAATAAATCAAAAGAAATCCAAGAAATCATGCAAGATACGGGATTAAAAGTAAGACAAGTAGACAAAGAAGAAATTTATAAAAATGCCGATATCATCTCTCTCCATGTTCCTTTAACCAATCTGACACGGAATATGATTGGAAAAACAGAATTCGGTTTAATGAACGAATCTACATTTGTCATCAATACAGCAAGAGGTGGAATTGTTAATGAGTCTGATTTGTTTCATGCTGTTAAATCGGAACAAATCGCAGGTGCTGCGATCGACGTATTTGAAAAAGAACCATACAAAGGGAATTTGATTGAATTAGAAAATATTATATTAACGGAACATATGGGTTCTTGTTCATTTGATTGTCGTTATCTGATGGAATTTGGTGCTGCTTCCGAAGTGGTTCGATTCTTTAAAGGAGAACCTCTTTTAAATCCTGTCCCAGACGAAGAACTTGAAAACCAAAGAAAAATCTAGAACAAATCAAATTCTGATTTGGACTGAGAGTTCTAATCCACCGAAATTTGATGGTCTCGTATTTTTATGGAATTTATACCAAAAAAGTACAAAAGAGATTATCTCTGTACCCTATGAATTAGAAGTAAATGCATTTTTTTTTAGAGAGAGGTATTTAAACTTAATCGATAAAGTTAGTAACATTCAGATCCACAAGAAAGATATAGATTCCTACTTTCGTATTGATGATACTTTTAGTTTATGGTGGATGAATTTAAGTTTTGAAAAAAATTACGGGAAATCAGATTTATTTAGCAACTCGATTAAACTAGTTGTATTAGAATATTATCTAGAGGAAATTGAATGTTCCTTAGTAAAGCTTTCCCAACCAGCAACAAAGGAATTGGTTAAGTATCTAACTCTAAGATTTAAAAAAGTTTCATTTTTAAATCTAACTTACATCGATTACAACAACAGGTTTAAACATATCCTTGGTCTAAGAAAGATCAAATCTATTCTACCTTATTTTGTATTGGGACTTATTTCTATTTTCCGTTATGTGAAATTTTGTGGAGGAATCAACTTCCGTTCCAATCATAGCCAGGATCTTGCAGAAAAACTTTATATCTATGATTATTTTTTCCATCTCTTGACAGAAGAAAATGAGAGTGAATTTAAATCAGCATATTGGGGCACACTTCCCAATTTAATCAATCGAAATCAAATAGAAGTGACTTATTCGCATATCTATGTTCCGAGTAAAACTTACCCAACAATCAAGGTTGCAAAAAAGAAGATAGATGAGTTCAATCAAAGCATCGATTCCAAAGTTAAACATAAGCTTGTGGAGCAAATAACAATCTCCGTCTTATGGCAAGTTATATACCATTACATCAAATTTAGTTTAATTTATCTTTTTTGTGTTTCCTTTCGATTCAAACCTTTGTTAGATAAGAAGGAATTGCGACCTAGTTTGTATTTATGGAATGAATTAAAAGATTCCATGTTGGGTTCGATCGCAGTTCAGAATTTATTCACGTATTTTACGATTAAAAGCCGAGTAGAAACTGCCACAAAAAATGCTATTTTAGTATACTTATTGGAAAACCAAAATTGGGAAAAGGTATTGGTTTATCATTGGAAAAAAGTCATTAGCAAAAAAATATATGCAGTCACACATGCTACCGTTCGATTTTGGGACCTTCGTTATTCCTTTCGAATGAATTTATCTGGATTCAGACAGAACGAGTGTAAACCAGAGAAGATTGTTTACAATGGTCCACTTTCAAAAAAAGGGCTATTGGATTTTGGTTATAAAGAAGAAGATTTGGTTCCTGGTGAAGCACTACGGTTTTTGGGATTAGAAACACTTCGCAAAAACAAGATTCAATCCAAACAAAATCCAATCTTTTTGGTTTTTACTGATTATTTATTTTCAGTGAGCAAATTTCAGTTGGAACTTTTGGAATCATTGCATTTACCATACAGAGTAATCGTAAAACCTCATCCTGCTTGCCCCATAGATAAATACAATTTTCCAAATTTAAATTTTGAAATCACGATGGAACATTCTGAAACTTTATTAAAAACTGCATCCATTGTGTTTACTAGTAATGTTACTTCAGCAGCTCTTGAGGCATATTACCTTGGACTTCCTGTAATTTCGGCACGAGATCCAAAAGAAGTTAATTTGAGTCCTCTGTTTGGTGTAAAGGATGTACATTTTGTTTCCTCAAAAGAGGAACTTAAAAAATCAATCGAAACGATAGAAAAAGATGGGATTCGATCCAAACGAAATCCTGTTTTTTTTACAAATTCCAATTTGGAAAAATGGAAAAAAATCTTAAATGTATCAATTGTATTATTTTATTTTGGAAATATGATTTAGGAAATAGTTTTAAGAAATGAGTTTAGATTCTTACTTTAAAAATAAAAAAGTTTTGGTGACTGGACATACTGGATTTAAGGGTTCTTGGTTAATCACTTGGTTAAAGTTAATGGGAGCCGAAGTTTCTGGGATAAGTTTAGATCCTTTATCGTCTCCTTCGCATTTTGAAGTAGGAAATATGAAAAAGTCGATTCGGGATTTACGAATCGATATCCGGGATAGTGTTTCCATTGAGAAAGCTATACTCGAAATCAAACCTGATTTTGTTTTTCATTTAGCAGCACAGGCACTTGTTCGAAAATCCTATCTCAATCCATTGGAAACTTGGGAAACAAATGTTATGGGTACCCTGAATGTATTAGAAGCATTGAGGAAATATGATTCACCTTGTTCGTGTGTGATCATTACAAGTGACAAATGTTATGACAATGTGGAATGGATTTGGGGATATAGAGAGAATGATGTACTAGGTGGACCAGATCCTTATAGTGCTTCGAAAGGTGCTGCGGAACTTGCAATTAAATCACATATAAAATCTTTTTTTCCTAAACACTCAAGTCAGGTACGCATAGTATCGGCAAGAGCTGGGAATGTGATTGGTGGAGGGGATTGGTCAGAGGATAGGATCATACCTGACTGCGTAAAAGCTTGGTCCAGCAATCAATCTGTAGATTTAAGAAATCCAAATGCAACTCGGCCTTGGCAACATGTATTAGAACCACTAAGTGGGTATCTAACATTAGCTGTTAAGTTAGTGGAGAATCCAGATTTACATGGAGAACCTTTTAATTTTGGTCCTCTTGCCAATCAAAACCATAGTGTATTAGAACTTGTGGAGAAGATGTCTGAATATTGGGATTTGGTTAAATGGCGAGATATATCCAAGGAAAAAACAGGTCCCTATGAGTCAGGATTACTCAAACTAAACTGTGACAAAGCATTAGCTCTATTGAAGTGGACCGCAGTATTGGGATTTGAAGAAACAGTAAAACTTACTTCGGAATGGTACAAATCGTATTATAGTCATCCAAATGATATTTTACAGACAACTTTGGATCAAATCAAACACTACCAATCATTTGCAAAGAATAAAGGATTGGAATGGGCATCGTGAGTCTTTCTGCTATTAAAGTCACACAAATAAGAGAGATCCCGACTCCAGGTGGGAATGTACTTCACGCTTTAAAAGGCAGTGAAGATTCTTTTCAAGGTTTTGGGGAAGCTTATTTTTCATGGATTGAATCTGGTTATATCAAAGCTTGGAAAAAACATAACAAAATGGTGATGAATTTAATTGTACCAGTGGGGAATGTTAAATTCGTTTTCTTTGATTCTGAACATAATTTATTTTCAGAATTCATAATCGGAGAATCCAATTATTCTAGGATCACTGTACCAAGTGGATTGTGGTTTGGATTTCAGGGAATGAACTCTCCCAAAAACTTGATCTTGAATATTTCCAGTATTCTGCATGATCCGAATGAAGCCGACAGATTAGAACTATCAATGATAAAGTATGATTGGGGAGTGGTATGAAAGTAATCATTTTAGCAGGTGGATTTGGAACAAGGTTATCAGAATATACTGATGTAATTCCTAAACCCATGGTTCCAATTGGTGGAAAACCGATTTTATGGCATATTATGAATCATTATGCAAAATTTAATCATAAAGATTTTTATCTGGCACTTGGATACAAAGCAGAAGTTGTAAAAGATTATTTTTTGAACTATCGATCCTTAAATTCTGATTTTACGATCGATCTATCATCTGGTAATATCAACCCCCATCAACATGATACTGTCGATTGGAAAGTTACTTTGGTGAATACTGGTGATCTATCGATGACCGGTGGGCGTGTCAAACGTATGCAAAAATTTATTGGGAATGAAACTTGTATGTTAACATATGGAGATGGAGTTTCCAATATAGATTTAGACAAACTATTAAGTTTCCATAAAAGTCATGGTAAAATGATTACTGTGTCTGCCGTACGGCCTTCTGCACGTTTTGGTGAATTAGAAATGGAAGGTTCCCTCGTGAAAAGTTTCCAAGAAAAACCACAGTTGCACCAAGGATGGATCAATGGAGGGTTTTTTATATTTGAACCTTCTTTTTTTGATTTTATCGAAGGTGATGCAACCTTGTTAGAGCGTGAGCCATTGGAGCGTGCCACAAAGGCAGGGCAACTTATGGCATATCATCATGAAGGATTTTGGCATTGTATGGATACAAAAAGAGATCATGAATTATTGGAATCTCTCTGGGCAAAAGGAGCCCCTTGGGTAATATAGATTGAGAAAAGTTTTAATCACAGGCGGATTTGGATTCTTAGGTGGTAGAATTGCAGATCATCTTGGCAATCAAGGATTTGAGGTTTCTTTGGGTTCAAGGACAAGTAAGTTAGTTCCCAGCGGTTTCAACAATTGTAAATCTGTTATCACAAATTGGGATGATACCAATGAACTAAGAGATGTTTGTTCTGATCAAGATGTGATCATCCATACAGCGGGGATGAGTGCAGAAGATTGTGCAAAAGATCCGATAGCTTCTTTTGAGTTTAATTGTATTGGTACTATGAAGTTACTAAAAGCATGTAAATCCAATGAACGAAAAAAATTTATTTATTTGTCAACCGCTCATGTTTATGGAAGCCCATTGGTTGGTAAACTATCTGAAGATTCAATACCTAGAAATAATCATCCTTATGCCACTTCTCATTTGGCAGGCGAATTTGGTGTCAATTATGCGAACGCAAAAGGTGATACAGAAGGGTACAATCTTAGATTGTCCAATGGATTTGGGGCTCCCATCTTGGAATATGTGAACTGTTGGAAGTTATTTGTTAATGATCTTTGTAAACAAGCCATTACGAAAAGGGAACTTACAATCCATACGAATGAAGAACAACAAAGAGATTTTATTCCTATAAGAAATATTACAAAAACAATTGAAATGATCATCAATCAAAAAAATCCGCTGAATCATAATACATTCAATCTTGGTTCTGGTAGTAGTTTCACTTTATTTGAAATGGCAAAAATAATCCAATCGAGAACCAATCATTTGTTTCATTTTAGTCCTGCGATTATAACAAATCCAAACGTAAAAAACTCTAATGGAAATTTTTTAGAGTACAATGTTGATCGTCTTAAATCTTTCCATCTCTTAGACAATGTAAATTTAGAAGGCGAATTAGATTCACTATTACTGTATTGTCAGAATCATTTTGGTAAATCTACAATCTAAATGGAATCAAAAGATCCACTCGTTTCTGTCATCATTCCAACCTACAATAATGGTCATTTAATTGGTTATGCTATTGATTCCATCATCGGCCAAACTTATAGGAATTGGGAAATCATAGTCGTTGATAATACATCCACTGATCATACTTTAGAATTATTAGAGGGGTATGCAAATAAGGTCAATTTACGGTATTTCACAATCCAAAATGAGGGTGTCATTGCGAAATCTAGAAATTATGGGATCAAACAGGTTACAGGTGAGTTCATTGCATTTTTAGATTCGGATGATTGGTGGGAACCTCAAAAATTGAAGGAATCTATTTCCGCTTTGAATACGGGAATGGATCTTGTTTACCACGATTTGTGGGAAACAAAGTCCCATACGATGAGAAGGATCAAGAGGAAAGTCAAAACGAGGGACTTAAAAACTCCTATTTTCACGGATTTACTTCTGAACGGAAATGGGATCATCAATTCGAGCGTAGTTGTAAGAAAAGCCATCGTTGAAAAAATTGGATTAATCTCAGAAAAAAAATCAGATATTGCCTGGGAAGATTTTGAATATTGGTTACGGATTTCTACTATCACAGAAAAATTTATCAGAATCAAAGATTGTTTAGGTTACTATTGGGTAGGTGGTGGCAATGTCAGCAATCCAAACAAAACTCTGACGATTTTGAAAGAAATTCATTTACGTTTTCAGTCTCAATTCATTGATTTTGGAAAACGTAATTTGTATCCAAGTTGGATATACTATGGAATTTTAACCGCTCAAATTGAGACCAAACAGATTCGGACTGAAGACATTCAAGTTATGTGGTCAAAACTGAATCTGAAACACAAACTATTCATACTGATTAAGATACTTTTCAATGCTCTTAAAATTAATTGATTCTAATACAAGGAGTTGGGTTTGAAAACACAACAAAATTATCAAGTTTGCACTAATTGTGCTATGGATACTACTGATCCTAATATCACGTTTGATTCAAACGGAGTTTGTAATCATTGTTTGAATTTTTATAAGAATATCAAACCCGAATGGGATAATAAATTAAACAACTCTCAATTATTAAACAAAATGATTGAGGACATCAAAAAAGCTGGTAAGGGAAAAGATTACGATTGTATTCTTGGTATCAGTGGAGGAGTTGATAGCTCTTATCTAGCATACTTGGCTAAAGAAAAGTTTGGATTAAGACCACTTTTGTTCCATGTCGATGCTGGTTGGAATTCACAAGAAGCTGTAAATAATATAGAAAGAATTGTGGATGGTCTAAAGTTAGATTTAATAACCGAAGTTGTTAATTGGGAAGAAATGAAAGATTTACAACTTTCGTTCTTTAAAGCGGGTGTTCCTCATTTGGATACTCCACAAGACCATGTATTTTTTGCCTCCCTATATAACTACTGTGCAAAACATGGATTTAAGTACATTCTAAACGGTGGAAACTATTCTACAGAATGTATCCGTGAACCTCTGGACTGGCATTACCATGCATCGGATTTAAGGCAGTTAAAAGACATTCATAAAAAGTTTGGAACAAGGAAATTAAAAACATTTCCATTAGCAGGAATTTTTAAGTATAAACTTTATTATCGATTTTTCAAAGGACTTAAAGTAGTCCAACCTTTAAATTACATTCCATATACCAAAGAAGGTGCAATACAAGAATTAGAAACAAAATTCAAATGGCAAAGGTATAGCCACAAACATTATGAATCCAGATTCACAAAGTTTTATGAAGGGTATTGGTTGCCCAAAAAGTTTGGTTATGATAAACGTAAGGCTCATTATTCCAGTTTGATTTTAACAGGCCAAAAAAGCAGAGAGGATGCATTAAAAGAAATTGCAAAACCACCTTTTGATGATGACACAGCTAAAAAAGATTTTGAATACATTGCATCAAAACTGGATATCTCGGTAGAAGAGTTAAGAGGTTACGAAACATCAGAAAATAAATCCTATCGTGATTATAAATCAGCAAGTGACATTATCGCTTTCGCTACAAAAATCCTTCAAAAGTTAGGAATCGAAAAACGGGTGATTCAATAAATGATAGGCATTTTAAATTACGGAGTTGGTAATATAAAAGCATTTTCAAATATTTTAAAAAGTCTCGGATTTGATTTTAAGGTGATTGAAAGTGGAGAAGAAATTTTAAGCGTAGATAGGCTGATTTTACCTGGTGTTGGTTCTTTTGATAGTGTGATGGAAAAATTGGAACATGCCAATGTGATGGATGAACTCTCTAGTTTTGCATTGAAAGAAAAACGTCCGATTTTAGGTGTTTGTGTCGGTATGCAAATATTAGCCGATTCAAGTGAAGAAGGTCAAAAAAGAGGATTAGGTTGGATCAAAGGAAAAGTGAAAAAGTTTAACTTTTTAAATTTAGAGACAAAACCAATGATTCCTCAAATAGGATGGAACGAAGTTTTGATCAAAAAACAAAACTGTAATTTACTCAAGAACCTTGATACGAATCCACATTTCTATTTTTTACACTCTTACTATTTTGAATGTGAAAACCAAGCGAATGTAATAGCAGCAACTGACTATGGATTTGAATTTTGTAGTGCTGTGAATCATGAGAATATATACGGGACCCAGTTCCATCCTGAAAAAAGCCATCATAATGGCATTCAGTTACTTAAAAATTTTGCGACTTTATAATTTATGTTAAAACCAAGAATCATACCTACATTGCTCCTACAAGATGGTGGATTAGTTAAAACAACTAAATTTGATCACCCTCGTTATATAGGTGATCCTATTAATGCAGTCAAAATTTTTAATGAAAAAGAAGCAGACGAATTGGTATTAATCGATATCGATGCGAGTCGACTAGGAAAAGAACCAGACTATCGATTGATTGAACGTATTGCAAATGAATGCAGAATGCCACTCAGTGTTGGTGGCGGTATAAAATCATTAGAACAAGCAAATAAGATTTTAGGATTCGGTGTTGAAAAGGTAATTGTGAGTTCTCTCTTAATTGAAAACCCAGAAAAAATTACCGAAATGGTAAATTACTTAGGAAGTCAAAGTGTAGTAGTTTGTTTAGATGTAAAGAAAACTACATTTACCAAAAAGTATGAGTTCTGTATTCATAATGGTCGAACCAAAACTGGAAAATATTTAGATGAAGTCATTGAAATGGCAACTTCCCTGGGAGCGGGTGAAATTCTCATCAACTCCATCGATTTAGATGGTATGATGACTGGTTATGATTTGGATTTAATTGATAATGTTAAAAAGAAGTTAACAGTTCCGATTACGGCTCTCGGTGGTGCAGGGAGCATAGAGGATTTAAAATCAGTCATATCGAAGTTTGGTGTTATTGGGGTTGCAGCAGGAAGTTTATTTATCTATAAAGGGAAACTGAAAGCTGTTCTTATCAATTATCCGAATCGGGAATTAAAAACGAATCTGTATCAATAGTTTACTGATCAATAGGTTATATATGAATGAGAATTTAAAAGATTTGGCAAAGACCATTGTGAATTCCTTAGAAAAAAACAAGGATACACTTAAGAAACAATTTATGGAATCAAGTTTAGAAGTAGGAGTTAGGTATTGTTATTTAGACCAACTCCTACCTGAAAAAACTGCTTATGAAATATTCGAATCATTCCCTAAAAAAGAAGAAATGAGAAAAATGTCAAGTTTTAGGGAAGAAAAGTATACTTCAAAAAACTTTGATCAATTTAATCCTATTTTAGCAGATATTACATTTGCCATCCAAGATCCAAAAGTGATTTCGATAGTAGAAGAAATTACAGGAATTAAAAATCAAATTCCTGATTCTACTTTATATGCGGGTGGATTGAGTTTGATGGAAAAGGACAATTTTTTAAATCCACATATCGATAATTCTCACGAACAAACTAGGATGTATTATCGAACACTCAATTTGTTATACTATGTGACTCCAGATTGGAAGTTAGATTATGGTGGAAACCTTGAGCTTTGGGATAAAAAAGTTAACAAAAATGTAACCATTGTTAGTAAGTTTAATCGTTTGGTGATTATGGAAACAAATCCTTGGTCCTGGCATTCCGTAAGCCCAGTCGTTGTAGAAAAACAAAGGGTTTGTGTATCGAATTATTATTTCTCTGCTGATTCTCCTATAGGGGAGCCTTATTTTAATGTTACAAGTTTTAATGGTCGGCCAAATCAAAAAATAAGAAGGATGTATTCCTATTTTGATGGTAAACTAAGAAATTTTATACGTTATCTTTTTCCCAAGGGAATTGGGAAAGTTGATGTATATCATGGAAAAAAACAATAGAGCCAAAATGAAAATTCTATTTATAGCTCCATTGCCACCTCCAATAAATGGTCATTCATTAGTATGCCAGGTGTTATACGATGGATTAAAATCTCAAAATTCAATGGCAATTGTTGATTTGAAAAAACAAGGGCTAAAGGATGGAAAGATTTCGATGAATCGACTATCTGAAATTTTTCGAGTTTTTGTAGAAACATGGAAGAAGAAAAAAAACGCAGATGTTGTGTATCTAACAATTTCAGAATCTTTAGCCGGAAATTTGAAGGATTTGTTACTTTACATCATCTGTTATTCATTACTACCTAAGTTTTACATCCATTTACATGGCGGAAGTATTAAGAAATTATTATTTGATCATTTTTCTTTGTTATATGCTATCAACCGGTTTTTTATCCAAAAAATGGGAGGTGTGATTATTTCTGGAAAATCTCATTTAGAGATTTTTGAGGGATATGTAAAGTCTGAAAGAATTCATACAATCCCGAATTTTGCTCCTAGTTATATGTTTATTTCTGATTCAGAATTTGAGCGAAAATTTAAGGATTTTCCTGAAAAAATAAACATTCTTTTCCTTAGTAATATGATTCCACAAAAAGGTTATCTTTTACTGTTGGAAGCATTTCAGAAATTAGAAAAAGAGATTAAAGTTAAATTCATACTCAATTTTGCAGGTAGATTTGATTCAAAAGAGGAAGCTGATTTTTTTCAGCATTCAATCAAAGGTGAAACAACAATACAATACCATGGTGTAGTGAGCGATGACAAAAAAAAGGAACTATTTCAGTCAGCTCATATATTTATTTTGCCAACCATGTTTTTTGAAGGCCAGCCTGTTTCCATTTTAGAAGGTTATGCTTCTGGATGTGTTGTATTGACAACTGGTCAAAGTGGTATATTAGATGTATTTGAAAATAACACCAATGGTTTTGAAATGATACCTGGATCCATTGATTCAATTGTAGAGAATTTACTATTTATTAAAGAAAGTCAGAATTTTGATAAACTAAAGCAGATAGCAAAGTTCAATTTAGAAAAAGCAAAAAATGTATATAAAGAAGAAATATACATTAAAAAAATTAAGAACGTTTTGGGTGTTAATTAGAATTTTTAATATGGTATTAAAATGAAAAAGATATTAGTTACTGGTGCAGATGGTTTTATCGGTTCTCACTTAACGGAAACATTGGTGAGAAATGGTTATGAAGTAAAAGCATTTGTGTATTATAATTCATTTAATTCATGGGGTTGGTTAGACCACTGCGATAAGGAAGTTGCTGGAAAATTTGAAGTTTTTTCAGGTGATGTTCGTGATCCTAACGGAGTTCGTACGGCTATGAAAGGAATGGATGGAGTGTTGCATTTAGCAGCTTTGATTGGAATTCCGTTTTCTTATCATTCTCCGGATACTTATATTGATACGAATATTAAAGGTACTTTGAATGTTTTGCAAGCAGCCCGTGATTTAAATATTCAAAAAATCATTCATACTTCCACTAGTGAAGTATATGGCACGGCACAATTTGTTCCAATAACAGAGGAACATCCAGTGAAGGGACAGTCACCTTATTCCGCTTCGAAAATCGGTGCTGACCAATTAGCGTATTCATTTTTTGCATCCTTTAAGCAACCAGTGATTGTCGTGAGGCCATTTAATACGTATGGTCCTAGACAATCAGCTCGTGCCATCATTCCAACGATTATCACTCAATTACTAGCAGGCAAAAAAAAGATTAAGTTAGGTTCTTTGCATCCAACTCGCGACTTTAATTATGTTGGAGATACAGTGAGGGGATTCATTAAAGCACTGGAGTCCAAAGTTGGTTTTGGAGAAGTATTTAATATTGGAAATGGTTTTGAAATTTCAATGGGTGATACTGCAAAAGCAATTGCCGATTTGATTGGTGTAGACGTGGAAATTGAAGGTGATGAAGTCAGATTCAGGCCAGAAAAGAGTGAAGTAGAACGTTTGTGGGCATCCAATCAAAAAGCAAAAGAGATTTTAAATTGGGAACCAGAATATAAAGGCCTCCCAGGTTTTAAATCAGGATTAGAAAAAACAATCAATTGGTTTAAGGATGAAAACAATTTAAAAAGTTATAAGGCGGACATTTATAATGTCTAAACGCGCAGTGATTTTAGCGGGTGGAAAGGGAACGAGACTTCGCCCTTATACTACTGTTTTGCCAAAACCCTTGATGCCAATTGGAGAATATCCAATTTTGGAAGTCATTGTGCGGCAACTGGCATATTTTGGATTTAACCACATCACGATTGCAGTTAATCACCAAGCTCATTTAATAGAAGCTTTTTTCCAAGATGGGAAAAAATGGAATGTCAAAATTGATTATTCCTTAGAAGATCAGCCACTCGGAACGATGGGTCCGTTAAAATTGATTCATGATCTACCAGAAAATTTTTTGGTGATGAATGGAGATGTGCTAACAGATATCAATTATTCAAATTTTTTCGAAAGTCATATTTCTTCTGGTTCCATCTTTACTATTTCTTCGATGCATCGAGAACAACTCATTGACTTTGGTGTTTTGGATACCAATGAGAAAAATTTATTAATTGGTTTTCGTGAAAAACCACGACAAGTTTTCCAAGTAAGTATGGGTGTTTATTTATTAAGTCGTAAGGCATTATCTTATGTACCAGATCATACTGTGTTTGGTTTTGATAATTTGATGTTAAAACTTTTGGAAGTAAAAGAGAATGTATCAGTTTTACCTCATAAAGGGTATTGGTTAGATATTGGAAGGCCAGACGATTATGAAAGGGCAATTGACGAATTTGAACTTTTAAAACATAACTTTTTACATGAATAAAATTCTGATTACTGGGTCGACTGGCTTTATTGGAAAAACTTTGGTCGATTATTTAAAATCAAATGGATTTGAGATTTTAGAATTTCCACGGGAAAAAGGTGATATCACCCAAAAAGAGATTTGGAAATCGATAGCGAAAGTAAACTATGTAGTCCATTTAGCTGCTAGAAATTTTGTTCCTGATAGTTGGAAAGAAAGTTCTGATTTTTTGGAATCAAATGTAATTGGAACGAGCAGAATGCTCGAATATGCAAAAGAACATGATTCGAAAGTTATATTTGTGAGCGCATACCTTTATGGAAAACCTGAAATTCTGCCTATCAAGGAAGCCCATCCACTCCTTCCCAACAACCCCTATGCCTTGTCTAAAGTTTTATCTGAGGAAGTCTGTCGATTTCATTCGCAGTATTTTGATCAGGATATCACAATATTAAGGTTATTTAATGTTTATGGACCAGGCCAACGTTCTAGTTTTTTAATACCAACCATTGTGAATCAATGTTTAAAAAATGACAAAATCGAAGTTTTGGATTTGGAACCTAGACGAGATTATATTTACATTGAAGATGTATTAAATGCAATTTTATTGAGTATCAAGAATGTGAATAAGTTTCAATTGTACAATATAGGCTCTGGAACTTCATTTTCTGTTTCTGAAATCATAGACCGAATTCAGAAGATCTGTAATACAAAATTGCCTGTTATTTCGTCTCAGGTTGTACGTAAGAATGAAATTATGGATGTTATTGCTGATATCAGTTTGGCTAAGAAGGAACTAAATTGGGTCCCTCAATTTGATTTAGCAAAAGGACTGGAAAAAACAATCGCTACACTTCGGAAGTTTGATTAGGTTTATATGTTACAAATAAGGGAAAAAGAAAGGATTTTGATACTTGGTGTATCAGGCATGTTGGGAAGTGCCTTGTTTAAGATTCTAAGTGAATTAGATTATGAAGTTTTTGGTACTGTCAGATCCTCAAATTCTCTAAATTTTTTCAATGAATCCGAATTAAAGAAAATTATCTCCAATGTAGATGTTCAAAATCAAGATGACTTAGTTTCTTTGTTTGGTGAAGTGAAACCTTCAGTTGTCATCAACTGTGTTGGAGTTATTAAACAAAAGTCATCTGCAAAAGAGCCGTTAGTAGTAATTCCCATTAATTCGTTATTACCTCATAAACTTTCGAATTTAAGTTTTTTGGTAGGAGCTCGGCTGATACTAATTAGTACAGATTGTGTATTTAATGGTGAAGATGGAAATTATCTTGAATCAGACGTAACGAACGCAGTTGATTTATATGGAGTTTCCAAAGCGCTCGGGGAAATTAAGGACCAAGAACATGTTGTAACAATTCGTACATCTATCATTGGACATGAAATTAATTCCAGTAGGTCTTTACTAGATTGGTTTTTGAATTCTAATTCTTCTGTAAAGGGTTACAAACATGCAATTTTTTCTGGTTTGCCAACAAACGAATTAGCAAAAGTCATTGGGAAATTAGTGATTCCTAATCAAAAACTAAAAGGATTGTATCATGTATCTGTTGATCCCATTGCTAAATACAATTTGCTTACACTAGTAAAGGAAATTTATTCAAAGGATATTGATATCATACCTTCTGATGAGGTGAAAATAAATCGTTCACTCAACTCAGATAAGTTTAAGAGTGAAACAGGTTATGTTCCTCCAACTTGGAAAGAGTTAATTAAAAGTTTATATGAATATAAGAACCGTTATTTAAGGAATTAATCAATGTTCAAAGATAAGATTTTACTCATCACGGGCGGAACCGGCTCATTTGGTAACACAGTTTTAAAACGTTTTTTGAATACGTCTGTTAAGGAAATCCGAGTATTTAGCCGTGACGAAAAAAAACAAGAGGATATGCGAATATCTCTTAATAATGATAAGTTGAAATTTTACATTGGCGATGTAAGGGATTATGATAGCATTTCTTCCGCATTAGTAGGTGTCGATTATGTATTTCATGCGGCTGCTTTAAAACAAGTGCCATCTTGTGAATTTTATCCAATGGAAGCATTAAAAACTAATGTTATTGGTACGGAAAATGTTTTAAATGCTGCTATTGCTCGCAATGTAAAACGTGTTGTTGTTTTGAGTACAGATAAGGCAGTATATCCAATTAATGCTATGGGAATTTCGAAGGCCATGGCTGAAAAAGTGATGGTTGCAAAATCTAGACAAGTTCCCGAAGGTGGGACTGTTTTCTGTGCAACCAGATACGGGAATGTAATGGCTTCTAGAGGATCTGTCATTCCATTATTTGTAGAACAATTAAAAAAGGGTGAGTCATTAACAATCACTGATCCAAATATGACTCGATTTTTGATGTCGTTAGAAGATTCGGTGGATTTAGTTTTACATGCTTTTGAACATGCAAACCAGGGTGATATATTCATTCAGAAGGCTCCCGCCTCAACGGTAGGGAATTTAGCGGAAGCATTAAAAGAACTCTTTAAGAAACAAAATACAATAAGAGTGATTGGAACTCGTCATGGTGAAAAACTTTATGAATCATTGGTCTCAAGAGAAGAAATGGCGAAGGCAATTGATATGGGACGTTATTATCGTATCCCTGCTGATAATCGAGATCTAAATTATAAGAAATATTTTGTGGAAGGAGAGGAAAAAGTATCTGAACTTGATGATTATACTTCTCACAATACCCACCGATTAGGAATCTCAGAAATTAAAGAACTTTTATTTAAATTAGATTATATTCGGGAAGAGTTAAATGCTTAAAGTTCTAACATTAATTGGAACACGTCCCGAGTTAATCAAAATGTCTCGGGTGATCTCAGCTATGGATAAGTGCTTTGAACATGTTTTGGTTCACTCTGGACAAAATTACGACTATGAATTGAACCAAGTTTTTTTTGATGATCTCGAAATTAGAAAACCAGATTATTTTCTGAATGTTGCGGAGGATACTGTATCTAAAACGATTGCTTCCATCTTAGTCAAAATTGATGAAGTATTCGAGAAAGAAAAACCTGATGCGCTACTTTTATATGGAGATACTAATACTTGTTTGGCGGTCATTTCCGCAAAACGTAGAAAAATTCCAGTTTTTCATATGGAAGCTGGTAATCGTTGTTTTGATCAAAGAGTACCTGAGGAACTAAATCGTAAGATTGTCGACCACTTAAGTGATATCAATATTGTTTTAACCGAACATGCGAGGAAGTATCTCCTGAGTGAAGGTATTAAACCTGAAACAATTTTCAAATCAGGTTCCCATATGAAGGAGGTTTTAGATTATTATCAGCACAAAATTCAAAATTCGAATATTTTGAATGAATTGAATCTCAAACCTCAAAATTATTTTTTAGTCAGCATCCATCGTGAAGAAAATGTAGACAGTGAGCAAAACTTAAAGGAGATGTTAAAATCTCTAGAAGGAATCGTAAATCATTATAACCTTCCTGTAATTGTATCTACTCATCCTAGAACTAGAAAACGATTGGAATCATTGGGAATTGAATTGAATGAGAAAATTAAATTTCTAAAACCATTTGGATTCTTAGATTATATTTTTTTACAACAAAACTCAAAATGTGTTGTATCGGATTCTGGTACGATCACTGAAGAATCTGCCATTCTCAAATTTCCTGCAATTACAATTAGGAATACGCATGAACGTCCTGAAGGTATGGATGCGGGAGTTTTAATTATGTCTGGACTAAAAACTTCTGATGTTCTCGATTCCATAAAAATTTCTATTATGGGCAATACATCTAGAGCAACAGGCAACGGGACTGTGGATGATTATTTAGCAGAAAATGTATCAATGAAAATTGTGCAATTGGTACAAAGTTATACGGGATATGTAAATCGAGTGGTATGGAAAAAAAATATTTAAATGGAGAATGAGGGAAATCAGAATTTAGCAATTTTAATCGATGATTATTTGCCTAATAGTACAAAAGTTGCATCGAAAATGATGCATGAATTAGCGATTGAGTTACATTCAAAGGGTTATAATATCGATGTTATCACACCAATCATTCACAAAGGGAAAAGTTCATTTGAAAATACGGAAAAACTAGTTATTGATCATATAAATGTTCTTTCTTTTAATTCAGGTGAAATCAAAGAAGCTTCAAAAGTTGTAAGGTTAGTGAATGAATTACTTATGCCATACCGAGCTTTTTTTTCCTTTTTAAAACATTTTTATTCTCGAAAGTATAAGTTTGTGATCACCTATTCACCTTCGATTTTTTGGTATCCATTGGTATATTTTTTTCGATTTCAATTTAAAACAAAATCCTATCTTGTTTTGAGGGATTTTTTCCCACAATGGGTGATCGATAGCGGAATCATTAAGGAAAGTTCATTCATCGCAAAATTTTTACGATGGCACGAAAAAAGAAATTATCTTGCTTTTGATACAATTGGAATTCAATCTCCAAAGAATTTAATATGGTTTCAGGAAAAATACCAAAAGTTAAATTTAAAATCCGAATTATTATACAATTGGGTTACACCTTCCGACACATACCTTGTATCAAAGGACAAATCATTAAATCAGTTTAGAGCTAAGTACAACCTTCAGTCGAAACTCATATTCTTTTATGGTGGCAATATTGGACATGCCCAGGATATGAAGAATTTGCTTAGATTAGCAGAACAAATGTTAGTGGAAGAGGAAGCATTTTTTGTATTTTTAGGGAGTGGGGATGAGGTCACTCTTGTAAAAGAAACAATCCAAAATCGGAAATTAAAAAATACTCTTTATTTAGAGAGTGTATCCCAAGCAGAATATATATATATTTTATCAGAAGTTGATGTTGGATTATTTTCACTGAATCCAGAGCATTCAACTCACAATTTTCCAGGAAAAATTTTATCGTATTGCCAATTAGGTTTGCCAATTTTAGGTGCAGTTAATCCAGGAAATGATATCATTCAAGTAATCGAAGGGAGTGGTTCTGGAAAGATCTCGATTGCAGGTGATTCGGATACCTTACTTCAGAACGCAAAATTGTTTTTGGATGTAACTCTTCGAAAAAATATGTCGAAGAATTCATTAAGACTAATAGAAGATTACTTTTCTACTTCAAAATCTGCGGAAACAATAATCAAGGCATTGAATCAATTGTAAATATGGCTCAAAATACTCCTTTAACACGTAGACATTCTCGTTGGTTTGAACGTATACTCCTGAGTTACCTATTTCAATTTTTATCGGGAGGAATGGTACTTATCATTTCCTCAGCGATTCCTATCTGGGGGATACAATTTTGGAAGGCAAATGATCCCAATTTAATCACATCTTTATCAGCAAGTATCATTTCTTTTTTAATTGCAACTTTTAGTTTAAGGAAACTGTTCCGATTACCAGCATCAGAATCCGTATCTTATATATTTCCTGTAACTATAATATGTTTTGCGATTCCTATTTTATTTATTTTGATTTTCCGTGCTTCTTATTCCTTACAAATATTTGTTATAAGTTTTGTCGTTACTTTACTATGGTGTTTTGCGGGTTTTTTTCTAGGTAGACGGTATCGTTTAATACGTTATGCGATTTTACCATCTTCATCCAGCATTGATTTGGTAAAATCTCATGGTGCACTTTTTTCAATTTTAAAAACTCCTGATTTAGAAGGACAACGTTTCAATGCAATTGTTGCTGATTTTGATAGTCCGATGTTAACACCAGAATGGGAAAAATTTTTAGCACAATGTACACTTGCGAGAATTCCAGTTTATTCAGAGAAAAAAATTAGAGAGTTTGTAACGGGAAGAGTAAAAATCAAACACCTTTCTGAAAATGTTTTTGGTTCTCTTTTACCATCGGAAATTTATGAGTCGATCAAACGTTGGATTGATTTCCTTTCCGCTTTATTCCTCATTCCAATTTTTTTACCATTTTTTATTATCATCGCGATCCTCATTAAATTAGAATCCAAAGGTCCTGCATTATTCATCCAACCGAGAATGGGTTTTCGTGGAAAAGTATTTCCGATGCTTAAATTTAGAAGTATGTATACCAATAAGGAAGGTGGTAGATTTACCAATCCAAATGATGATCCACGGATTACTCGTATCGGTAAAATTATCCGCAAATTTCGCATTGATGAACTGCCTCAATTATTTAACATTTTAATTGGTCAAATGTCGTTTATTGGGCCGAGACCGGAATCCTTTGAATTATCTCAATGGTATGAGAAGGATGTTCCTTTTTTTGCATATCGGCATGTAGTTAGACCCGGTATAAGTGGTTGGGCGCAAGTGGAACAAGGATATGCTGCTGAGGTCGACGGAATGAAGATTAAATTAGAATACGATTTTTACTATATAAAGAACTTTTCCTTTTGGTTGGATTTGCTCATTACCTTTAAAACGATAAAAACGATCTTTACAGGCTTTGGCGCTAGATAGATAAATATGCTAACCAAATTCATTATCTTTTCCATATTTTTAAGTGCTGCATTTTTATTTTTTAAAATGTTTGGTAAAAAAGCAATTTTTAACTTTGTTATTCTAATTTGGTTTTTTTTTTGGTATTTCATAGATTCTCTTAATTTAACAGGCTTTAATCCTTTAAGTGCAAAAGGAAAAAATGTTATAGACTCTTTCTTTTTTAGCTTTATAGCAGGTACGTTATTTGTTTATCCTTTTAGAAGAAAATGGAGTCAATTTAGATTTGGTAAAAAAATTTCTAGGACTGAGTATTTGAAAAATTATCAAATATTGTAAAAATTCTTTTTATTTTTTCTCACCCCAATTTATATTTTTTTCACATCAAGGGCCATATATTTAATGAATACTAGATTTTCATTAAGCCAGTATAGATCAGATGTGTTTGGATTAATCAGTGGCTCATCCACATTATTTTTTAATATATCAAGTTTTTCATTACTATACTTTTATTTTATTTTGCCAGTTTTGTTTTTTGGTGTATTTGTAGGTTTTGGTTATTTGTTACGATTTAAAAAGTTCGGACTGCTTTTAGTTTCGCTCGTGTTGATGGCCTTGGATTCTGTTATGATGGCCGGAAGATTTGGCTTTCACTATATTTTTTTTAGTGGAATTTTATTGTTTGTGTTCAAAGCGAATGTAAATTACTTTAAAGTTAGTTTACGTTTAATGACAGTAATATGTGCTTTTATTTTGGTTGCAACTTATTCTGTTTACTTTATAAGCGAAACACGTTCAATTAATGGTCAGTCAAACATAAAAAATTTATTTGAAAACTTTGTGATCGATTACCATACCGAGTCGTTTCATATTCTAGATTACGAATTGAATCAGCCAGATTCAATTATTCATGACTTCACTTTAGGTTTCTCAACTTTTTCTGGCATAGAACGTTATCTCCTTTTATTACCTAATTTAATAAAGTTAACTTCTAAGATTCCTGAAGTAGATATTATTGGAGGTTTCTTGCATCCTGCCAGAAATCTTGGAATTGACCATTTTGGAAATATTAAATGGTATAATGCTTATGCCTCCAGTTTATTTGTTTTATATCGAGATGGGGCAATTTTTGGTGTAGTCTTAGGAAGTTTCCTGCTAGGTTTTTTTGTCCAAGGTTTGGCATATCGCCTTCCTATGAGTGTCTTTTCATCAACATTGTTATTAACAGGATTTATGTTTATGTCAATATATAGTCTTTTTCAAGCAGCATTTACTGGACCAATGCTTGCTGGGTACATACTTAGTATTTTTACTATTATGAAAATTAAATTAAACAGAAATAATATTTAGATTTACTTTTCGGTAATCATTTTAACTTCTTTGAAAAAGATAATTATCAATTCGTTTTGGTTAGTTTTTGACAAAATTATTAAATTGTCATTTGGTTTGATAATAGGTATCGGTATCGCGAGATATTTTGGGCCTGAAATATTTGGTAAATACAATTTTGCCAATTCGATAGTAGTTTTATTTGGTACCGTTTTACCTCTCGGTACAGAAGCGATTTTGATAAGAGAATTAGTTAAAGATTATAATAAAAATGAGGAACTTTTATCTTTCTCTTTCTATTTACATTTCTTATCTGGTATCGTATTTTTTATAGCATCCATTTTTTTGTTATATGTCTTGAAGTTTGAAGACACCACGACATTTAATATAGGTTTGATATTAGCTTTTTCTTTATTGTTTAGATTTTTATCTGTGCCAAGATATTTTTTTGAATCAAGGACTGAAATTAAATATATTATATATATAGAAAATAGTCTTTTTCTTTTATTTTCTTTAATTCGTATAGGTTTATTGTATTTTAGCTATGATG
>NZ_RQFT01000016.1 GCF_004769525.1 Leptospira bouyouniensis
GCTCAATTTAAATTATATAACAAAATGTTTAATTTAACTTAAATAGCTAAATTGATCTAAATGAATAAAATTTAAAATAATTAACTTTATTTTAGTTAAATAACTATACTTTGCCTTAGGAACAAAACTTAAATTATCGTAACAAAAACCACAGCGTATAACAGCGACTTACCGCTTCGCTTCGGGACTAGCCCTCGCTCGGCCTACGGCAAATTGTCCTCCTGGCATTCGCCTTGCGTTCGCAAGCTACATGCCAGTCCCTAACGTCCCGTCGGGACTCAGGGTCGGGGAACTTCGGTAAGTCTAGTTCGTTATGCGAAATATCGAAAAATAGAATAATAAGGAAATTAAAACATGAATAATTGGTTTGAACACAATCAAACGAAAAGCATAATTGCTTATACTCTTTTAATCGCAGCATCGTCAATTTCTGCAACTTACTTTATTATTGATCAACAGAAAGTTGAAATTCTTCAATCTAAAATTTCATTTCTGGAACGAGAATCAGATAGCATCAGAAAGGAAAATGATTATTTAAGGCGTCTATTAAATGAAATCCCAAATGCTATACCGTTTTTAATTAACAAAAACAAAGAATTATCTGACCAAATTTATAATTTCAAACGAGAAACGCAGGAAAATAAAATAAACAATGAAAATACTGATATTAAAGACTCAGAATATTCTGTAAAAAAAAGAAAGAAAGTTGGAGTCGCATATTTAGATCCTAAAACAAATATAAGCTTTTGTGTTACATATATAAATTATTCAAGAGAAGGGACTATAACTTTATCACCTCCAAACGATTATCCTTTCACAATAAAAAACATAAGCGCAGGATATAGTTGGAATTATAATTATAAGGGGAAAAAATATAAAATATTCTTACTTGAATTAGATTACATAGCATCTGAGTATGAATTTGAACTCAAAGAATACAAATAATGAAGCTTAAATTAAATTCAAATATTTTACAAAAACAAAAATATCACAAATAAGCTTTTGTTACAGATTACATTCGATACTTCGCATAACAGCAACTAACCGCTTCGCTTCGGGACGAGCCCTCGCTTGGGCTGCGCCACATAGGCTTCTGGCACTCCCCTTGCCTTCGCAAGTGTCGTGCCAGTCCCTAACGTCCCGTTGGGACTCAGGGCCAGCCTACGTCGGTTAGTCTAGTTCGTTATACGCCATAGTCAAAAATAAATTAAATCATGAACAAATCAAAAGATTTTAAAAAACTTATCCTTTTTCTATATCTATTAATTCATTGTATTAACAGTGAACGTGAGTATGAAAACCGTAAGGATAGGCATATAAATCTCTCAAAAAATGAAATGACAAGAATAGAAAAATCGGATTATAAATTAAATTTGAATGTAAAAGTATTTAATTTTCGATTCAGATTTTTACCTTACATTGAAGCTAGTGACCAAAATATTGTTATTAATGATTTGCAAGAAGAATTTAAAATGATTGCAACATACGATTCGACGCTTTTTAAAAAACTAGATGAAACTGGATTTCAACATTCCAATATCTTAGATCAATATTACAATGTATCCATTGATCTAAGATACAAATTAAACGGCGATTCTAAAGAAAAATATCTTCCTACCATAATCTACATGATTGAACAAGGTAAAATCTTACAAGGTAGAACATCTTTTAACGGAGTTGGATTGAAGATATTTTTGAGATTTTCTATCTTTGATAGATCTGGAAATGAACTTGCTTATTGCCAAAAAAAAGTAATTGCGAATACATTTTCAAATGAATTTTTATCAAAATTTGTTCTTGAAGAGAATTCTCCTTTTCTAAATGATTTAAATGACTCTTTGAGAAAAGTTAACTATTCTTTAATTAATGAAAAGATAAATTTTTGCAAAATGGAACTATTTAACTAAATAAAATATTCTTGATAATAGTTATCATTCCTTTCTGATAATTTTAACTAAAAATATATTCATTATACTATGACTACGGCGTATAACAGCGGCTTACCGCTTCGCTTCGGGACTAGCCCTCGCTCGGTCTGCGACACATAGGCTTTCTGTCACTCGCTTGCATACGCAAGCTGCGTGCCAGTCCCTAACGTCCCGTTCCGGGACTCAGGGTCAGCCTACGTCGGTAAGCCTAGTTCGTTATTTGCAATGTGACAAATCAATAGCTAATAAATATAAATGAACAAAGTAAATATATTCATTAAATCTAAAAAAGAATTGGATGAATTCATTACATCTCTAACTGAAAATCCAAATAATTTAGATGACTTATTAGATTATTTCCACAATGAATATTTAGAAATTAAAACTACATTCACATTTTTTATGGAAATATATAGTGAAATTGAACTAGAGGATGAAATTGAAAATCATTTAAGAGAATTGGTATTTAAATTTTATTTAAGCTACAATACAATTAATTTAATCGGAAATTTTAAAACTCAAATTTACGGAAATAAACTTACTCTTGATGATAATTCTATCGCTGCAATTCTAAGAATTATGCTAGAAATTAAATTAAAAATTTTTTTTATTTTCGAAAATCTAAATAATAACATAAACATCACTCAATTTAGATTTAACATTTGGAAATATTGCGACATCAAAAGTTCGAAGAAGCAATTAATAAATTTTAAGCAGGAAAAAATTCAAGATGAAAACTTAGAAAAAATTTATTCATTAATAAAATCAAATGTTGAATACCAAAAAATATCGAGAGAATCTAAAATTGCAATTAAAAAGGGTAATTGGGCGAAATTTCACAATGGCTTTTTATTTCCTAACTCAAAAGCTAACCTTAGCATTTTGGCTTCGTTTTGGTATTCACACTTTTCTAATTTTATACATACGTCATTTACTAGTTTAAACTTTAAAAATAATTTCATATCTGAAAAATCACGCCATCAAAATAAACTAATCTATTATGGTATGGCTTCGTTCTTAGGAAAAGAAATTCTAATTTTATTAAACTTAATTAAAAATCAAGCACTAGATAAAACTAATTCTATGTATAATCTAAACCTAATTGATAAATTTAAAATATGGAATTTAGAAATCCAAAACAATAAAATTTTCGAATCCGAACTCAATGATAATTAGTCACACTGCAAATAACAGCGACTTACCGCTACGCTTCGGCACAAGGCCTCGCTCGGCCTGCGGCAAATTCCCCTTCTGGCATTCGCCTTGCATTCGCAAGCTACATGCCAGTCCCTAACGTCCCGCAGGGACTCAGGGTCGGGGAACTTCGGTAAGTCTAGTTCGTTATACGACATCTGAAAAAATATATTCTGCATCATAAATAAGGATTGACATTACGTCATTTATGATGTAATGTGAACTGTGTCAACGAAATGGAAAATTCTTTATTTTACTGAAAAAGAGAATCAACCCTCCGAAATAGAGATTTTTATCAATTCTAAGGATGAAAGGAATCAGGCAAAAATATTCGCTTGGTTAGATAAACTGGCAGAGTTAGGGCCAAATCTCCCTAGACCATACGCTGACCTGTTAATTGACGGAATTCATGAATTAAGAATTAAACTTTCAGGATCACAAATTAGAATTCTATATTTCTTTTGTTATAAAGATTATATAATACTTACGAATCAATTTATTAAAAATACGGATAAAGTTCCTAAAGCAGAAATTAATAAAGCCATTAAAAGAAGAGAATCTTTCTTACAAAAATATACAGAAAAAATCTTAAAGGAGTTAAATTTATGAGATCGTTAAAGAATCATTTAGATAATAAGTTAAAAAGTAAATCTTTTAAGGAAAAATTTGAAGAAGAGAAAGAACTTGTTAATATCTCTATTGAACTGCAATCTTTGAGAGAAAAAAAAGGACTATCCCAATCTGATCTAGCGAAAAAAGCACATGTCACACAGCAGCAATTATCGAAAATTGAAAATGGAGTAAATTGCAATTTATCTACTTTTTTAAAAGTATGTCATGCGTTAGATTTAGAAATATCAATTAAAAACAGAAAACTTTCGGCTTAGTTTCAGACGTCGTATAACTGCGACTTACCGCTACGCTTCGGCACAAGGCCTCGCTCGGCCTACGGCAAATTCCCCTTCTGGCATTCGCCTTGCTTACGCAAGCTACATGCCAGTCCCTAACGTCCCGTTTCCGGGACTCAGGGGCGGGGAACTTCGGTAAGTCTAGTTCGTTATGCGCCATACAGCTAGATTACTCGTTCAATATAATTATGCCCGCAAACAAGAGCAAGAACTTACGATCTGGAGATTTAGGTGAAGAATTCGGCCTATATCTCCTGAAGCCATACACTGTAATTTCTCAAGTTCCTCGAACCGAAGATGTTGGGATTGACGCAATAGTTACATTGTTAAAAAATCTTGATAACCGAAACTATACAGCTGGAAACTCTTTTTACCTTCAGCTTAAATCCAAAAGCATTTCAACCGTTCAATATTCCAAAGATGCAATACCTTGGTTATTGTCTTTGGATCTGCCGCTAATGTACGGTATAGTTGATCGCTTAAATTTCTCTATACAACTGTACTCCACTGCGAAGTTGTCTGAATATATTGCTGTAACGAAAGACATCTCGGAAATTACAATCGCATTTGACGATGATTACCAGATGCAGGACTTCTCAAATCACAAAGAAGGCAGTATTTCGATAGGGCCTCCAATACTTGACTTTGAAATTTCAAAGCATAATGACAGCACTTTTTATGAGACGTTTTACGCCATTGTTGCGCCCCACGTGCAACTCTTAAAAGAAAACCTAGAAACGCGAAGATTCGGATTCATCTATAATATTTCGTGGAAAACCAATGAAATACCTAAGCGACAGTTATGGAAATCGAGCCTATCAGCTAAAAATCCTGGGGAGGGATTTGAGCACATTGATAATTTGATGGCGCCCTATTTTTCAGTTTGGTTAGACGAATGCCTTCGAGGCAAGGAGCTTGAAACTCTGGAGGACAGGCTCGATTTGCTGAATAAAGCAAAACAAGCCATTCAGATTCTTAGCCGCCCCAGAGACAAGTCTTAGCTATGATCGCCGTACGGCGCATAACAGCGACTTACCGCTACGCTTCGGGACGAGCCCTCGCTCGGGCTGCGCCAAATTCCCCTTCTGGCATTCGCCTTGCTTTCGCAAGCTACATGCCAGTCCCTAACGTCCCGTTGGGACTCAGGGGCGGGGAACTTCGGTAAGTCTAGTTCGTTATCTGCAATGCCGCACGCTTTTTTTTTGCGCCTGCCATCCGTGGCAGGCTATTTAGGATTTTTTTAGGTATAATAAAATGATTAACAGAGAAGAAATGATCAACCGGATCTCATCCACATTGACTTTTTTACAGTTTCTAATAACAAATAAAAATTCATTAAATTTAACAGATTTAAATATTCACGCAGAGAATTTCTATAAAGACTTATTTGGATTAGTATTCGGCACTAATTTAGAAAACACCAATGCTCATAAGAAAAATGCAGCCCATATCGATTTAATTAATAAACACAGGAAAGTTGCATACCAAGTAACAGCACAAAATGATAGTACAAAATTAAAGGAATCAATTGATGGATTTCTATCCGATAAAGAATTTGAAGACTTTTCATTAAAGATCATCTTAATATCCAAAGATGCGAAAGATTATAGATCGGATTTCACATTCGATGGGAAATATAAGTTTGATCATACAAAGGACATAATAGACGTCCCCCGGTTGTTAATAGAAATAAGCAATAAGTCGATTGATGAAATAAGCAAAATTGCGGATTTTCTGGAAAAAGAGGTAAATATACCTAGGTCAAAATGTGAATCAAATGAAGTCGAAACTATCATGAAACTATTGGAATATCTAAGCAATGATGCAAACTATAAGAAGATCGACAAGGATTACGAATGCGATCCAAATCAAAAAATAAACAATCGCTTTCGTGAACATGCCACTGAATTTAAAGATGAGTACATGCGTTTATACCCAATTTATCTAAACTCAATAACTGAATCTAGAAACATGTTCGGATTGGATGGAGTGCGGGCGGAAAAGATATCAAGTTTTCTAATATACATAAGCAATCGGCATCTAGCGGAGGCTTCCAATAATCCGATATTAGCATTGGATACACTTACCGATTTTTTTGAAGATAAAGTAAATTTAAATGCGATAAAAGCGGATGTGAGCGCTATTAGATTTTATCTTTTGAATGAAGTAATTGGTTGCAATATCTTTTCGGAGGATAGACGCTGAATATGCTAATTTCAAAGGATGAAAAAATTAAGACCTCTTCTGTGTTCGTAGCTTCGCGAATTCTTAAGATGTTTCACAACAGCAACAAACAGCGCATATCTATATTTGATATTTCGAAAGAATTAAAAAAAGAAAACATAACACATTATCGCCAAATATTATTTGGACTTATGTTTTTGTATTCAGTCGGAATCATAGATTTTGAAGAACCTTATATTCGGATTATAAATGATTAAATTAATAAAACTATTTAGCGATCCTGAAATATTTAATCCGATCATTTTCAAGTCTGGATTGAACTTGATTCTCGGGGAAAAGTCAGAAAGCAGCAATAAAACAAATGGAGTTGGAAAATCTATCTCGATAGAATTTTTAAACTACTGCCTATTAAAAAAGGCAAGTGATAGCAGGGTATTAAACATACCTACCGAACTAATTGATCCATCTACGAATATTAAATTAGAACTGTATATTCATAGTCATCACTTAACAATAATTCGAAATATTGGAGATCCTGATAAAGTAGCGATATTGATAAATGATTTAGAGAAGACATTCGATAGTTTAGAAGATGCATCTGAATATCTTGGAAATCTGTATTTTGAAGGATTTCTAGACTACAAGGTCAAGATTAGTTTAAGAAATCTTTTAGCTCCAATTATTCGAGATGAAAAATCCGAATTTAAAGATATAATAAAATGTTACGATACTGATAAGAATATTCCAAGAGATTACAAACCACATTTATTCTTTTTAGGATTGAATTTAGATCTATATTCAGAAATTCGAAAAATAATTGACTCACTTGAAAAGAAAACAAAATACGCATCTGAAACCAAAAAACTTTTAACCAATAATCAACAAATTAAAATTAGCGAAGCAAAGGCAAGGTTAAATGAATTAGACCATGAAGTAGCATCAATAAACAATTCAATTGAAAAATTGAGAAACAAAGATTCATACGATTTAATTCAAACAGAAATTATCGCACTTGAAACTAAGGTTTCCGAACTGAGAACAATACAGAAAGCAACTCAATTTGAAATTAAGCAAATTGAATCATTGCCAATTCCGGAAGATATAAGCGAACAAGAAATCAAGATTTTATTTAATAATTTCAAAGAAGGACTAGGAGATATTGTTTCCAAATCAATTGAAGAAGTTAAAGTTTTTAAGAATAAGATAGATGGTTTTAGAAATTATTTGGTTGGTGAGCGTCTAGCAATTCTTAAAGAAGGGCTATTTACTTTGAATTCAGAGCTAAGAGTTCTAGATGAAAGCTACACTGAAAAGCTTTCCTTGATCGAAAAAGGAGAACTATTAAAAGACTTAAAAACTTCTTTAAATATTTTTAATAATAAAAATGAAGAACTTAATAATTTAAAAGCTTTGATTAATCGATTCGATATAGCCGAAAACGAGAAAGAAGAGTTAAAGATACTAAAAAATAATAAATTACATGAATTTCGAGATAAAATCCTGGAAAAGCAAGAAGTTATAAAGAGTTTTGAGCAAACAATCTTACTAGTTCACGAGAGAATAATGGACAATCGAAAGGCCCATTTTGAAATACAGACCGTTAATAAAGCAAATGTCAAAGATTTTTTGTATTTTGATCTTAGAACCGATGATGATGGAAGCCATAGTACGGATCGAGTCAAAGTTCTTATTTATGATATTGCATTACTATTTAATGAACAAACATCAAAACGACACCCTAAATTTTTGGTTCATGACAATATATTTGATATAGATCAAGATTCTCTTGAAAAAAGTTTAATTTTTCTGCATAATCAAGAAAAAAATAATTTAAATGATTTTCAATACATACTAACATTAAATAGAGACATACTAGAAGCGATCGAACAAACAAATAAACTAGGTTTTAATATCGAAAACTATAAAAGAGCCTCTTATACGAAAGAAAATCGATTTCTTAAGAAAAAGTATACTGAGGTAAAAAGACGTAAATGAGCTCAAATCCTATATATATTTATTCTCGGATACGGCTAGATTACATCCACACGTATGTTTTGCAGACGGATTCTATATACTTCATTAATACTTCTCAGCAATTTCTGTTCGGACTCTCGTTATCGATTTAAAAACCTAGCCTGTTGTAAGTAAATTAAAAAGAAAAAACCCTACTAGGAAAAATATGGATTAATGCGAATATGAAGTTCGTGTAAGTATATTACTGAATATAAAAGTTGAAGCAAGTGATTTAACAAGTGACCAGATAGTTTTCTATCAGAGTTTAATACACAATTTTACTGGTAATACTTATCCGGCTCCGCCCTCCGTGGCTTCGCTCGGTTTATTTAGACGCGGCACAGCAGATAACAACGACTTACCGCTGCGCTTCGGGACTGACGCCCTCGCTAGGGCTACGCCACATTCCTCTCCGTCACGCTTCTTGCGTTGCAAGAAGCCGCGCCGACGCTAACGCCTTCTCCGAAGGCTCAGCTACGAGGAACGTCGGTAAGTCTAATTCGTTATACGCAATTTTAATAAAATTTATGAAAAAAAGAAAAATATTAACTCTAATTATATTAGCAATCTCAAGCCTCAGTATTAATTCGGAAGAAGTTGAAAATAATGCCAAAGAAAGAAGAGCAAACCAAATTTATATCAGAAGAAATAACGGATATGCTGCACCGAATGAATTTAATATGTATAACAGTCTTTTTCCGATATCCTTCGCATATGAAATACCTTCTATCCAATATAACACGTTCGGATTTGTTAGATTTATAGGTGATTCTAAGTTTAGTATTGAAGGAAACTTTTTTGAGTATAAAAAGACCAATTCCTCTTTTGATAGAATAAATCCTTATACAGATCAAATTAGCAGAGGAAATCTTGGTACTTATTATAGATCAGAACAGAACTTATTCTTAAATTACCATCTTATTGAAAATAGAATAATTTTTAACCTCGGAATACAAAGACTACAAAGTGATTTGAGCGATGGGAGATTTGCATTTTATAACTATAATTTTTCCCAAAATTTAAATGGATTAACGGCTGGACTGCTACTTGAATCTCCAAGATTCTATGGCCTCTATATATCAGCAGGTTACAGATATTCTATCCTAAGTGGTTTTACCGAAATTAACCACTCAATTGTTACTTCAGCTAGAAATTTTGAATTTGCCCATATTAAAGACAATCCATTCACTAAATACTATGCTACAGAAACAAAACTTTTAATTGGTTACGAATTAACTGACTCCATCCTATTATCTTTAGGTTTTATTGATCAATCTGCAAAAGTTGTTCAAAATAGAAGTCAAATCATCACTAGTGATTCTTTTTCTACGATTTTAATTAGATCAAATATTGAATATACTGCTAAGTATGAATATTTCGGTTCCACCTTCGCATCTATTACTTATAAATATTAAAACTGCGTATAACAGCGTGGAAACGCTGCGCTTCGGCACTTGCGGCCTCGCTTGGCCTGCGGCACATTTCTCTCCGTCACGCTTCTCGCTACGCAAGAAGACGTGCCGACGCTAACGCCTCCTTCAGAGGCTCAGCTACGAGAAACGTCGTCTCCACTAGTTCGTTATACGACAGTTTTAAAAAACTATATGAAAGATTACATTTTATATTATTTAGGCGCAGGATCTAGTGCAAATTCAATACCAGTGGTAGGTGCTCTATCAAATAGAATGTCTGCTTTTAAAGGCTATTTGATTAATTCTGTTAATTTAGAAAATCAAACTTTTCCTAAAGATAGTGGAATAGAAAGAACATTAATAGAAATTAGAGATGAATTTCTAAATAACATTGATTGGCTAATTGAGATGTCAGGAAGAAATTCCATAGACACGTTCGCTCGAAAGTTATGGGATGCAAACAAATTAAAGGAATTAAGAATATTGAAAGCTACATTAGCTTGTTATATTCTACTAGAACAAACAATATCAGATACTCAATATTCTTCTCTTGATCATAGATACGAACACTGGCTCACAAAAATTACCGAACGCGATAGAGAGGAAGGAATACCATTCTTAAAAAGGAATTTCAAGGTTATAAGCTGGAATTATGACATTCAAATTGAAAAAGCCTTAGAATCAATTAGCCAAATTGATTTAAATGTCCCAGTTTTCGAAAAATGGGGTATCTACCCAAAAACAGGCAGATATGACTCGAATTCATTAAATTCTGAAAATACTTCGATTATTAAATTAAACGGTTCCGCAGGTCTTCTAATTTCAACAGGGGAAGTCTACTCGTTACTTACTAATACCTTTAAAACATTCGATAAAAATAGTGTAATCAATGGTCTATCTGTTTACTATCAATATAGTTACAATACGAAGTCGACTCAACCTATTTTCACATTCGCTTGGGAGAAAAATGCAATGGCGGAAAATGGAGTTATAATCGCAAAAGAATTTGCCAAAAATGCAAAGGAACTATTTATTATTGGATATTCTTTCCCAGATTATAACAAGGATATTGATATAGAAATAATTAGTGAAATGGATAATTTAAAAAAAATTACACTTCAAATAAAAAATGATGTTCTTGAACATGTACAAGACATATTCAAGTCATTGAAACCAACAGTAGAAATAAAAATTGATACTGAAATTACCCAATTCAAAGTTCCATATCTTTAAAACCGTCGTATAACAGCGACTTACCGCTACGCTTCGGCACAAGGCCTCGCTCGGGCTACGCCAAATTCCCCTTCTGGCATTCGCCTTGCGTTCGCAAGCTACATGCCAGTCCCTAACGTCCCTTCCGGGACTCAGGGTCGGGGAACTTCGGTAAGTCTAGTTCGTTATGCGAAATGTTTTAAAAAAATTTTGGAAAAAAAGATTAAATCAAAATCATGAAATTGAAATTGCCGATTTATATAATTCTTATTTGTAGTTTATTTATTTTAAGTGAATGTATAATTATACGAAATAATAAGATAAATGAACCAAGCTTAAAAAACCTTATAGATTCCAATAAAATAGGTATTACTTTAACTTTAAATGGATGTTTTCCCGATGATTTAACTCCGTGCAACTATTCAACAAAAAATTATGCTCTTTTAATTAAACATTTGATTAAATCTAGTATGATTTCTGATATTAACGGTAGCTCAAAGGATTTGAAAAAATCAGATTATATTATTGATTTTTACTGGAAAGAAAATATCCGGAGTTTTCATGATATCTTAACTGAAATGGTATCTGTTTTTTCAATAGGACTAATACCGACATATAGAAATTATAAAATAACCTTAGTTGCCATCATAAAAAGTAATACTGGTAGAATTTTAAAAACTATCGAGTTTTCAGAATCTTTTCTAGAAGTTCGACATCTATTTCTGGCATACAAATGGTGGTTTAACAATGAAGATAAAAACGAAACAATAAAATCTAATATGATTGATTTACTTTTACAAGATATTGCAGAAGTTAACGAATAAATATAATAAAGTTGGTTAATAAAATTGAAAAAAATCTATAAATTCTATTTTTTCTTATATTTAATATTTATTACAAACTGTCTAGTTTTACGAAATAATGAAACTCAGTCAATATCACAAAAATCAAATTTAAAGAAACTTAATCTTACTATTTTGATGCAAGGTTGCTATCCCGAAGATCTTATAAATTGCAAGTATTTAAGAGAAAATTATGAACTCCTCAATATCATATTTGCAAAATCAAACATGATTTCACAAATCAACGGAGACGCAAATAATTTGAAAAGTTCGGATTTTGTAATCGATCTGTATTGGAAAGATAAAGAGAGTCCCCATTACTTCGCTACTGTATCTATTTCCGTAATTTCACTTTTATTTATACCTACTTATAACAATGAGAATATTCATTTAACTGCCATTGTTAAAAAAAACAACGGTGAAATTGTTAAAACCTTTGAATACAACGAAACTTATTTAACGATCCGACAAACGATCTTAATTTTAGCTTTACCATTTCAAGATTTAAATGACAAAGAAATAATAAAAGAAAATATACTGAAATCTCTTTTAAATGATTTATTAAAACTATAAACTTAAAAAAAAACACTTCGCATAACAGCGACTTACCGCTACGCTTCGGGACTTCGCCCTCGCTCGGGCTGCGCCAAATTCCCCTTCTGGCATTCGCCTTGCTTACGCAAGCTACATGCCAGTCCCTAACGTCCCGTTCCGGGACTCAGGGTCGGGAAACTTCGGTAAGTCTAGTTCGTTATGCGTAATCCTGCAAAAAATTTTAATAAAGGAAAAAATGAATAAAAAATTTTTAATTCTACTAGTTTCAACTATCATCCCTTTCTCAGGAATTGTTGGAGATACAAATAGATACGGACTATTTCTTGAGGCGATCTACGGAAAGCCGATTTCCTTTCCACACACTAACCCAAATAACGTTTCTGGTGAGCTTTATTCCAATAGAAAAGGGACTGTAGACACCTTGGGCTATTTTGTTAGAACTTATGGTACTGAAAATGAATATTTATACAGTACTTATGCTTTTAGAAATGCTGAAAAACCTAAATTATCTGGTGAAAATTATTCAATTCTATTTGAATATGTCTTTAAATCTAATTTCGGATTGGGATTTAGTTTAAATCAAAATAAATACAATTTAGAAAATCTTTCTATTGATAAATTTGAAGGAAATTTAATTTTAAATGTACTCAGTAACTTGTATCCAGAACGAGCTTTATCCATTCAAGATAGAACTAATTTAGAAATTCTTTCTCCTTACCTACAAATTGACATTCGAAATTTCCTGATTCTAAATACTGCTTCAATTAATGTTTCTTATCATTTTCTAAAATCATCAAATTTTGACCCATATGTTAGAATTCATGGAGGATATGGAAATAAATCTAATTCTCAACCTACTATTCTACAATATGGTATTTCAATAGGTTCCAGATATTTTCTATCTGACAATTTCTATATTTTGAGCGATCTACAATTCAACAAGTCGGATGCAGTTTATAATGCAAACAGTTTCTTTGGGAGCGGCGGTGGCCAAACTATCAGATGGTCAATTAATGAAGTCAATATCCGTTTTGGAACTGGACTTAATGTATGGTAGCAGGACTACGCATAACAGCGACTTACCGCTTCGCTTCGGCACTTGCGACCTCGCTCGGCCTAAAGGCACATTCCGTGTGCCGCTAACGCCTCCTCCGGAGGCTCAGCTACACGAAACGTCGGTAAGCCTAGTTCGTTATGCGTCATGATTAGAATGGATATAATATGAAATGCCCACGATGCCTAAATAATTTACACTTATTAAAAAATTCAGAAATGAAAACTCACCATTGTATGAGTTGTGATGGAATTTTTATAAATACAAAACAATTAGATAGAATTAAATTCAATTCATTATACTTAAAAATCGATGAAATTAAAAATAATACTGCGAATAGACTTAATCTTAAATGTAGTAATTGTAATAAGCCATTTCTTCAGTTTTCTTACCCTTTCAATGAAAATAATCTAATTTTAGATTACTGCAACAACTGTGAATGTCTATGGCTTGATTATGAAGAAAAATATTTCTTAACATTAAAAGAGAAAATCGGAGGCTACCTCGACCCAAGTCTAAATTCTAATAAAAAATTTGAATTGAATCAAAATTTTGAGAAAGAACTTATTAAAAGCATTCAAACAAAAATAAATGATAGAAATCGAAAAATTCTCATCAAATCCAGTTCTTTCAATATTTACAATATCATAACTATTGCTTCTATTTTGATTATAGCAACCTTGCTTATATTTCTACTAAACTCTCAAAATCCTATCGATTCTTTCCAATCTTTGATAAGCAGAAGCGGAGGAAATCGTAGGAGTTATAGGTATTTACCATTAAAAGGCTTTTTCTATCATACGAGCTTTCTAAATCTATTATATACATCTTTCTTTTTTCTAACATTTACTTATTTATTAAGAAAAATTTTTAAACCAGTAGAATTTATTGCGATGATATTTTTGTCTCAGTACCTCGGATTCCTTTTTATTTCCAGGCAAATTAAAATTCAATCCTTATCGGGAAACCTTCCAGCTGTATCTAGTTTAATTGCCTTGTATTCTGCTTACTTTTCTCTCGATACATTTACTATATTTTTCAAAAATAGACTTCAATGGCTTCCGCCAATAATTACTATATTTGTAAATCCTAAAATGTATTCTATCATATGGTTAATATCTATTTCTATCATTTGCTTAGAAACTAACCAAAAAGAGATCCTATCTCTCTGCATTGGCGGAGCTATTACTGGAATCATTTTTGGATATTTAAAATTTAATGATATTTTAGAAAAGTTTATATATTATAAATGATAATCACGACGCATAACAGCGACTTACCGCTACGCTTCGGCACAAGGCCTCGCTCGGCCTACGGCAAATTGTCCTCCTGTCACTCGC
>NZ_RQFT01000017.1 GCF_004769525.1 Leptospira bouyouniensis
ATAGCATCTGTTACTTCGATTGGATTTGTTTCCATACAATTGGAAAGATGATATGGCTTTAAACTTGGACAAACACCTGTTAAATGGATTGATGGACTGATATAATCCAACCCATTGTCAGAAGAATAATTGATCCGAAAAACTTCCTTTGTTTCTGTTTGTCCAAGTTTAAAGCCATATCATCTTTCCAATTGTATGGAAACAAATCCAATCGAAGTAACAGATGCTATCTGGAAAAATCCAAGGTATATTTTTTTTGAAAAAGAAGCCATTCATAATCGTAAATCCAATTCGTTTCCCATCGGACCATTGGGAAGTGGTGGCATAAGGCTTGTCGAAGGTCGATCAGTGGCGATGGACAAACAAATTCCCCTTGGATTTCCAGTCCTTTTGAGTTTTCCTTCCACCAAACAGACATATCATGACCATCTGGCATTTGTTCACGATCGTGGGAATGCCATCCAAGGCGAAGGAAGAGTTGATTTTTATTTAGGCAATGGATTTGGAATTGATGAGGTTGCAAACCAACTGTTAACCAAAGGAAAAGTAGTATTACTTGTTCCACGAAAAAATGACTGCCAAACTGTTTACTCTAAAGAATGTAACCGTCGGCAATCAAAATCAATGGAATGATCCTAATATAAAAATCTTAGTCTAAATGATTTTTATATTTAAGGATCGTATGGTACTTATTTCATAGAACTGAGTCCAATTTGGTTTCCTTCAGAATCTTCACAAATGGATACAAATCCAAACTTGCCGATAGAAAACTTTTGCCGAACTAATTTTCCACCATAAGATTTTAATTTATTTTCATCCAATAAACAATCTTCAACACTAAAATAAACCAATGTTCCACCTAACCCAGGCTTTTGGTATTTTGATTCCACAAGTGCACCAGAAGAACCATAAATAGCCATATCAGAAGAAAAAACTTTCATTTTTGTTTCACCAGTTGGGTCGATTAGATCTTCTAAGGTTTGTTGGCATATATTTTCATAAAATTTCGCGGCTCTATCCAATTGATTCACGTAGAGATCAAACCAACCAATGGCATTTGTTTTTGTCATATCATTATCCTCCATCATGAAAGGTATTGTTTTCATGATGATTGATCTTACTTCAAAAATGTAAGTTAGGATTGTATAAATCAGACATCGAAGTGTTTAAAATATTCTTTTGGTGTGTAACCTGTGATTTTACGAAAGGAGTGGATGAAATGAGATTGGTCTGTATAAAAATCGAGATAATGGCCTTTTAATGCCTTTTGTAATCTGATTATTTTTAAAAAATCGTGAGGAGAAAATCCTGTTGCCTGTTTGAGTTTACGTTGTAACTGTCTTGGAGATAAGTTTCCATAAACTGCCATATCCTCCACCGACTCAATCTCATCCAAATTTTCTAAGATTATACTGATTAATTCATTGTTCTTTACAATTCCTTCTTTCAATAATGTTTGCACAAGTTCTGAAAAGATATCAGAAAAATTTTCAAACTCTAAATGCAACAGACGGATTGCCGTTGCCACGAGAGGTAAGTTCCCTTGATAAGGTTGGTCCACAAACCCAGAAACGATTTCTTTTGGATTCCCTTGCCACATTCCCGGCAAAAATTGAATGCCTGTATAATGAAACTTTTTACCTAAATTGAGTGTTACGTATTCTGTTTTTCTCATCGTGATTGCGGCAATTTTTGTATCCAATAAATTAAGTAGCAAATTCACACAGGCATCTGGAATCACATGTAGGATAAAATCTTCCTCTAACATCTGAACTGTTTTCATTTCCCAGTAAGAATGGACAATGGACTGTAATTCTTTAGGTGCCTTGATTACCTTGAAGGAAACAGCATGATACTTTTTATGAATGCCATCATTGATTGGATCGTATCTCATTAAAGTATTTCCTATTTGTTTCCTGTTTCATAGAATTAATGAATGGATGGCCTTCAATTCATTTTTGATTCGATATACCTAGGTAAAAAATTGAGAATATAGATTCGATTTCTGCATTTACTTCGATTGGATACTTAGGTGCTAATACAAACTTAGTTATCAAAAAACTGGCACCCAAACTAAACGAAGCTCGGACGATTTGATTTGGATCTAAGTCTTTGCGAATATCACCTTTTTCCTGAAAATAACGAAAAGCTTCCAATGAGGTATCATACAAATTAATTTTCCACAATTGTCCAAATATCTCTGCAAATTCTTTTGAAAATAGAAGGGCGCCAAGTAAAAGTTTTAATTTTTGTGGTTCTTTGGCAACAGCTTCATACCTTGCTTTTATTATCGCAATATACCAATCCTTAAAATTTGGATTTAAGGTTTGAAGTCTATGTTTTAAATCCGTCATATGTCCTGGCAAAATTGTCTGAAAAAGTAAACCAGCTAACACTCGCTTGTAAAGATCATTTTTTGTAGGGAAATATTTAAACAAAGTTCGTTCTGTAACCCCTGCTTGTTTTGCTAGTTCTGCGGTAGTTGCCCCACTGAATCCTTGTTCTGCAAAAACTTGCTCAGCCGCATTTACTATGTCTTTTTCCTTCTCTGAGTAAGGATTTTGATAGGATTCAAATTCATTTTGTAGCAGTTTTAAGGTAAGTTTCATGGGTTACATCTAGCTCGTAATATATCATTTTTCTCCAATGGTTATTTTTTTCGATTGATTTTTTGTATAGTATTTACTTTACAATGGTTTTAATTGAGTATAGTGTATACTATACATGAGGGGTTTTATGAAACGAGTCAAATTAGGGTTGTTACCCATACTTGAAATTGAATGGCTTCGGAAATCTGTGGATTCGGCTAAATCTGGAAGGGAAATTTTACCCGATGGGCGAGTGAAATATTGGATCCAACATGAAATTCTAAAGGAAGTAGCGCCTAAAATGTTGGTTTGGTGGTTTCAAAATCTGGAAGGAGACATCGAATACAAAGGAAAACATTACAATCGATACCATGTATGGCATCCAGAAGACCATGTTCATGTGAGTTATGAAAAACGGAAAGAAGATGGTTCGATCGGACCTGGCGCTGTATTACGAATCGTAGAATACCTTGGCCGACAAAAAAAGTATTTAGTCAATGTAATTAGTCCGATTGAAAAATTGGATGAGGATGGATTCATTCATAATCCTAAATTATATGGATTATTACCTTTAGCAAGAATGGAATACCGTTTCCAACAAACCGATGACGGAACATATTATGAGAATTGTCTAATTGTCGGATGGAAAGGATTTTCATTTCGATTTTTAAGACCAATTTTTGAGTTTCTATTCTTTGACAAAAAACATGGATATGCTTGGATCAAACATAATATAGAAGAAGTTGGTCAGTTTCAAAATTTTTTGCCTGATCTCTATAGGAAAGAAAATGAAAATTTACGGTGATAGTCAATCGGGTAATTGTTACAAACTAAAGTTAGTCGCTTCGTTCTTAAAGATACCTTATGAGTGGATTGAGTTAGATATCAAAAATGGAGATACCAAAACTGAATCATTTCTCAAATTAAATCCAAATGGTAAAATTCCCATCCTTGTTTTCGATGATGGAAGGGTTTTATCTGAATCAAACGCAATTTTGAATTTTTTGGCAGAAGGAAGTGAATTGTTACCAAAGGATCCATTTGAAAAAGCAAAAGTATTACAATGGCAGTTTTTCGAACAATACAGTCATGAACCTTATATTGCTGTTGCAAGATTCATCCAACATTATTTGGGAATTCCAGAAGATAGAAGAGTCGAGTATGAATCAAAACAAGTTGGTGGTCATAAAGCTCTCAAGGTAATGGAAATTCAATTAGAGAAAACACCCTATTTGGTCGGAGATTCGATGACTTTGGCAGACATTAGTTTATTTGCATATACGCATGTTTCTCATGAAGGTGGATTTGATTTATCACAATATCCAAAAATTAAAGAATGGATCCAAAGGATCCAAAATCAAAAATTATTTCTTCCTATGAATTCAATTTAGATGGAGATTACACTTTTCTTCGTCTGTTTCTAATTCTATCGTTGTGTGTACGATATCGAAGTTGGATGCAATTTTTCTAATTTGTTCTTTGATGTTTTGGAATTGATTTGGTTTTGTTTTTTTGTCGATCAAAACATGGAGAGAAGCAACATGATTATTGCCATCCAAACTCCAAATTTTGATGTCATGTACTGATCTGACACCTTTGATATGCTCCCATTGAACAATTAAATCTGATCGATTGAGAGATACTGGTACTGCTTGTAAGAAAATTCGCATCACCTGTTTAGTGTTACCATATGCATTATATAAAATCCATATAGCAATACACAGAGATAATAATGGATCAAACCAAGGAAGATCCCAAAAGTACATAAACACACTGCCGATAAGAACTGCGACCCATCCAAGTATATCCTCTAAAAAATGTAAAAAAACAGCTTTTTCTGAAAAACTAGTCCCATGATGCAAACGAATCATGGCGATTCCATTCACGACAACACCAACAATTGCAAGTCCAAACATAACATCAGCCTTGGATTCTGCAGGAGTGATGAATCGTTTGATTGATTCAATGATCATAAAAATGGAACCAACGGATAATAAAACTGATATGATTAATGCACCTAATATTGAAAATCTTTTGTATCCATAATCAAAATGGCGATCTTTCGGTTTTGTAGAAACTTTTTGCAGATACCAAACAAAAGCTAGTGAAAGGGCATCACCGAAGTCATGGAATGCATCCGAAATGATGGCGATGCTATTAGAATAAATGCCACCAACCAATTCAAAAATAGAAAAGATTAAATTTAAAATGAATGCCCATGCTAAATTTTTGGAAGCAGATGTGTGATGGTGTGAATGGTTTTTGTGTTTTGTTTGGTGATCTGAATGATCGTGGCCATGTCCCATGTGGATAGAATGAAAAATGTAATGATTGGATGCAACTAGGAAAGAGAAATCTATCAAACACTCGTTTAGTTTAAAAGATGCAATTCAATTTCATTCGAATAGAATCATTGGTTTTGAATATAGATAACCTTGTACAATATGGCAGGAAGTTTTTTTAAGTCGATGGATTTGTTCCTCTCGTTCAATGCCTTCTGCTATTGTTTTTAAACCAAGAGAATCAGCTAAATGGCAAATAGATTCCAATAATAAAAAGTTTCTATCTGATATAGCAATGTCATCCAAGAATGATTTGTCGATTTTTAGTTCATCGAACTGTATTTTTTGCATATAATGTAATGAAGAGTAACCTTTTCCAAAATCATCTAAGGAAACCGAGATTCCATTTGATCGAAGGGAAGACACAATCTTCTGGATAGTTTCTATTTCATCAATAAATACATCTTCAGTTATTTCAAAAATGAGAACTTTAGGATCAATCGATTGTTCTTTTAAATATTCAATTACATATTCATTAAAATTTGGGTATAAAAAGAAGATAGGGGAGATATTGATTGAAATTTTAATTTCATTGCCGTAAGACGTTAAAAGTTTAGGGATCTGATTGACTACTTTTTGAAAAATATTTTTACCAAAGGGTACAATGAGCTCTGATTTTGTGATGATTGGAATGAATTCCTCTGGTGAAATATCTCCATAGTCATTCACACTCCATCTTGCGAGTGCTTCCAGTCCAACTACTGTTTGTGTTTTGATATCTACCTTTTCTTGGTAAGCGATTTTAAATTCATTCGATTCTATCGCTTTTTCTAATTGGTTTTTTAATTTTTGTTCTCTTTCAATTTTTTTCTCCATTTCTGGTTCAAACCAAACAAGGTGATTAATTGAGTTTTCTCTAGCAACATTCATGGCAATGGAAAGTTTGCGAATGACCTCATCCAAGTCATTAGCCTCGGTTGGAAAATGAATTCCAGATACTCGGTATTGCAATCGATGTCCTAATCTATCGGGTGTAAGAGTTTGATTGTTGTTCAAATCGAATTTGATGATGGCATCTTCAATTCTTGGTCTTGAAGAGTTTTCTATCCAAAGTATAAATTCATCTCCACCTAAACTCGCAATCAAAATATCTGGTCTCTCTGATGAGTATTGTTTTAATATATTTCCAATAAGAGCCAAAATCTGATCACCAAATCCAATGCCATGCAATGCATTGATCACTTTGATCCCTTTAATATTGATGAGTAAAACAAATGCGTCTTTTTGACCTTTTGAAATTCGGTTGTGAATGGAGGTTTCAAATAAATATCGATTTGGTAACTGAGTTAATGAATCGTAAAATGCTAGTTTGTCGATATGTTGATTAGATTTTAAAATTTTCGCTCTGGATTCTTTTAGATATATAATGTTTTTGATTAATTTGGCTCTTAACCTTTGGATCAAAAAACCTGAAAGGATGGAAAATATGATCAAACTAACAGATTTAAAATACCACTCTCTTGGGCTTTGGTTTCTAATCCCTAATTCTTCTGGAAAAAATAAAAGAGAAAAGTAAACACAGATTCCGAAAACAGCGGGGACAATTGATATAAGAATAGCTGAAATTAAACTAGGGATTGGTGGCAGAAATACAAAAAAGGAGATGATGATGAAGGCAAGAGAGATTTCTCCAGTTCCCAGTAGTCCACTTCTAAAAAATGATAATACAGAAATAAATATCGCAGTGCCAATCAAAGTGAATACCCGAAAAATAAGTGGGACTTTGTTTTTTAGGAGATACTCAAGTAAAAATAAAACTGAAATTCCTAAGTTAACGATGAAAAAAATAAAATCAATTTCGCCAGATTTCGTAAAATACGGCGTTAGGTGTAAAGTTGCTGCAACTAAAAAAAGCCCGGAAGCTGCGATTAAAAAACTTCGAAGCAGTGGACCTGTGTCTTTTCGAAATTTTAGCCAATAGACATAGTTTCGTTTGTCAGTGATCATTTGTCCGCTACTTCCAAAATTTGTCTAAGGTCGGCATGTTTAAAAAAGTCTTTTCGAAACAAAACGTCAAGACTAAGTTATCCTCATTGTGCCCTCTCCTAATGAATTATCACCAAAGTCACCGCAAGAGTCAGCCGTCGAAACCAGACATATTGTTTTGCCCAATGATGCCAACCATTATGGAACTGCGTTTGGTGGCGCCATAATGAGTTGGATCGACTTAATTGCAGCGATGTCAGCACAAAGACATTCCGGAAGGGAAGCTGTCACAGTAAGCATTGATCGTATCAACTTTATCACACCAATCCAGATAGGGGATCATGTCAATTTGAAGGCAATGGTCAATTATGTGGGTACTACTTCGATGGAAGTGGGAGTGCAGGTGAACCGTGAAAATCCTTATACTGGTCAGATGGTTCGGGCAACAACCGCCTATCTTTCGTTTGTTGCGTTAGATGAAAACAAAAAACCAGCTCCAGTTCCTCCACTGAAATTAGAAACGGAACTTGAAAAACGCCGTTATGCGGAAGGGAAAATGCGGATCGAAATGGCAAAAGAATTTGCAGCAAAAATCAAAGCGAGCCGCAAAATCATTTAATTTATAATATGTTCGTACTCGGCAATTTGAGTTGTACTTTCTACCGATGGAACAAAATATTTTTCCCTAATTTTTTTGTATTCGGGATCTGCAAAAAAACTCTGTTTTCTTTCTTTGTTTTTGAAGTAAATGAGAAATACTCGATTGATAGGGTTTTCTGTTTCTGATTTTAAAGTTTCTTGGATTTTGAAATCATAACGAAAACCACCTTCATAAAGTTCCAAAATACTTTTCATTGCCTTTCGATATTCTGCATATAGATTTTCATCTTTTACCTGCAAACCAACAATTGTTTCCCAGTGTGATTTATGATCCATGATAAAAATTCAACCTACCTCTTTTTTGGATGTAATACAATGTAACGATTGAAACAAAAATCAAAAAAGGTATACTCACTAAATTTAAAGATAACCAACCAATTTTATGTTCGAGATAACCTGCACTATAAGTGGATAGGATTGCAAACGAATAAACAATTGTATCGTTGATAGCTTGGATTGAATTTTTTTCAGAAGGATGGTACTGTTCTACAAGTAAGTTTGTACCACCAACATACATAAAATTCCATCCAATACCAAGGAAGATAAGAGCTACTGCAAAAGGCAAAAATTCTGTTCCTTGTAAGGCAGAAATACATTCGAGTCCCATTACAAAAACACCTAATAGAATCAAAAAAGGTGCCGTCATTTTCCGAACCAAAAATCCAGAGAAAAATGAAGGAATGTACATCCCTAACACATGCCATTGCAAAACAAGTGTAGATGCATGCATGGCATGGCCATGTGATTTCATCGCAACTGGAACAGCTGTCATAAGCATTGCCATTAAACCAAAACTAAATGCAGTAGCAAGGATCGAAACCCAAAGTCCTAAGTTTTTAAAATGAAATGATAGGGGACGAGTCACATCTCTTGGTGAAATCAGTTCCATTGTACTTTCTTCTATTGCTTTGCGTTTGTTAGGTGATGGAAGGAAGGTGATCAATGCAAATTGCAAGGATAAAGAAGCCACCAAAATCAAATAACATCCCAAAAACATAGAGGAAGGGAACAGGTCCTTACCTTGTAAACCAGCAAGTGGTCCTAAAAAGGCAGCTGGTATCCCTGCAATTAAAATCCATGAAAGAGCACTTGCTCGGTCATGAGTTGCTACAGATTCCATTGCTACAAAACGAAGATATTGGATAAAAGATTGGTGAAGACCAAATAACAAGTGTGCTAAGGTAAATAGAATAAAACTTTTTTCCCACATCGCATATGTTGCGAGGATGGCTCCAAAAATTCCAATGATCGTACCAAGCAGTAAACCATATTTACTACCATACCATTTCATAAACTTAGAAGCTGGTACAAGTCCAATGAGTGTTCCCAAAATCACAAAGGAAACTGGAAGGGAAGCTGATTCAGGGGAAGGAGCGATTGTTTGGCCAGCAAGGGCAGAAACTGCCATAATCATCACCGTGCCAATTTGGAAGACAGTTTGAGTGATAGAAAAAATTCCAAGGACTTTTACTTTATTAAAGAAATGGTTCATAGATCAGATGGTTGTATCCAAGTTTATATTTTCTATTTATAATTATGTTCTAATTTAGACAGATTCTTTCGGATAGGATCTGTCTAAATCCCAAGTTTTGCGATGATTTCTTTTGCTTGGGAGACAAAATGAACTTCTTCTTCTTTTTGGAAGGGTACAAATACATTTTGTTCAAATCGTACGGATAAATGAGCATACTCAATACATCCCGCAACAGTAAGTTCAGGTTTGGCTTTTCCTGGAAAAATTTTAATATCAGAACCATCAGGCACAACTAGAGATCTTGGTGGGATTTTTTTTCCACCTCGGATCATACAACCTGCTGCAATTTGAGATCCATCCCCAATCTCTGCATTGTCGAGGACAATCGAACCAATACCAACAAGAACTCCTCGTCCAATTTTACAACCATGGATCATCACATTATGACCAACTAATGTCCATTCACCGATAGTGATAGGACTTGTGGAGTCCGTATGCAAAGTGGAATTATCCTGGATATTCACAAAACTACCCAATTTGATTTGGTTCATATCTGCGCGTACCACGGCTCCTGGCCAAATGGAAACTGACGTTCCAAATTCAATCATTCCGAAAGCTGTGGCATTCGGATGGATGAATGGTTTTGAAAAATGGGGAATTTGATTATAAGCCATGTATCAAAGTCAACTTAGACTTTGAATTTCGCAACCGATAAATGTAATGTCATCCTGTTTTGCTTGTCCATCAGTGAACAAAGAGAGTTCACTTAACACTTTTGCCATCGAATGGTCCAAACTTAGTTTTAAGTTATCTTTAAGAATTTCATACAACCTGTCTTCGCCAAAGAGTTCCTTTTCAGCATTAAATTGTTCGAAGATTCCATCTGTGAATAAAAAAATTCGATCTCCTTCTTCGATTTGGTGTTCGATAAGTCGGTATTGTGTATGGTCCATAAGGCCAATGATTTTGCCTGTTCTTGGTAAAAGTTTGATATCATAAATCCTTTGGTGGATTTGATCAGGGTGACCAGCAGATGCATAGAACAATTGTTTGTTTTTTAAATCAATATCGCAAACCGAACATGTAAAAATAGTCTGAATGTTACTATACTTATTGATAAAGATTTGATTCATATGGAATACCAAATCATCGGGATGGTCATAAATCATTTTTAAGGATTCGTATTCTGCCTTGATTGCCATCGTAATGAGAGCGGCTTGGATACCATGACCTGTTGCATCAGCAACAAAGATTCTATAATAGTCGGTTTTCACTTGTGTGAGGTCATAAAAGTCACCGCCTACTTCAGACATCGATTGGTAATAAGAGTGAAAATGGATTCGAGGATCACTCGTTTTGATATCAGAGAATAAAGTTTTTTGGATTTTTTTGGCAACGTTCAAATCTTTTTTGATGAGGTTTAATGATTCATCTAAAGTTTTTGTGCGTTCTCTTACTTTTTCTTCAAGGGTAACAAGGGCTTCTGCTTGTGTATTTGCCTTCTCCTCTTTGAGTTCATTAATTTTATTTGCAAGAGCGAGTGATAAAATGCCTGCTTCCAATGTGGAACCAATTTGGTTTCCGTATATTGTGAATACATTGACTGGTAGAATACCATTCTGCATTAAAGTATACATTAAAATTCCAAAGAGTAATGTTATCCAACCGAACAAAAACAATCTAGCCTGTTTATTGCCTGTACTATAATTGACAAGAGCGACAACAAGTACTGATACAACAAATAGTTGAGCAATGAAGTTTCCAATCCTAACTGCAATGTCAATAGGTAAATATGCGTATGGAATGAGAATATAAAACAATACAAGGTATTTTAAGGATTGGATGAGACGATGTGACCATGGATTAAAGTCTCGCAAATTCAAGGTTTGTTGCGCAAATGTCCAACCAGTAATTGCAGAACAAGTTACGATGATACTTCCAATTCGATTGTGAATCTCTGGATGATCCAAAGTAAATACTTGGTTCAGAATACCATTCAGATACATTTGCAACATCAGATTACAAAAAATTGAAATAGAATACGTGATATAAGCTTTTTCTTTTAAAATAAAATAAATAAATAAATTATATATCACCATGATAAAAATGGTGCCGTAAAAAAATCCAAGGATTGTGTTTTCTAAATTCTCTTTTAGATAGAACGTTTCTTTAGAATAAAATCTGATTAGATAACTGATGTTTGAAGACGATTTAGTTTCCAAAATCAGAGTTTTTGTTTCGCCAACAGGCCAATTGAGTTCAAAAGCAATGGATTTTGAAAATGCATCCCAATGAGAATGAGCTATAAAATCCCCACCTTCCTTGATAGGTTCTGGATTTCCTTCTTCAAACACTCTGATAAAATCCAAATGAGGATTCCCTAAATCTAAAATAAGTTTGTTAACTGAAGTTAAGTTAGTGGCTTTGATTTTGAGATATACATGTTCAGATTGAAAACCTAAACTTAAATTATTCTTAAAGATAGGTGTCCATCTCAGTTTCGCAAGATTAACATCATTTCCAGAATGGATCGCATAATCAATTTTTTGAGGGACAAAACTTTCGTCGCTTATTGACTTTTGGATCTCCCATCGGGAACAAGCAAACAAACTTCCCGATAGAATGATGAGATATAAAATCCGCATAAACTCGAATGATTTCCCAATAAAAATTGGAATTTGTCAAAGCAAATTTATCGCAAAGAATAACCGTTAGTTTTTGCTGTTTCCACTAAATTGTCAGATAGTTCTTTGAATCGTTCTTGGGTAAAAGTTTTATCATAGGACATAAGTCGAAAACGATAGGTAACTGATTTTTTCCCATCACCAACAGATTCCCCACGGAAGATCGTTTGCACATAAACAGATTCTAATTCTGGAATTCTTAATTCCTTTACTAAGTTAACAAAGGATTCTGTTGGTTCGGAATCATTCAAAAGGAGGGAAAGATCAAGTTGACCCTGTGGGAAATGAGATGGCGGAATAAAATGGGAATTTCTAGCATAAGTTTCCCAAACTTCAACCAAAACTTCCATATTGATTTTGGAAAGGATAACCCGACGTTTAAGATCATAAATATCGGCAAAACGAGTGTGAAGGATTCCTAGTTCAACAATTTCCTTTCCATCATAGGTTAAAACCAAACTAGCATTAGGGTGAAAATGATTTCGTAGTTGTTTTGACCATTCAAACTTAGGTAAGTTTAAAAACAAAAAGAGTTCTGAAATGGTTTCTCTGACTTGGAGGAATTCACCTTCCACCAAAGATAGTTCTGTTGGTTTGTGTTTGGATAAAGAGAGAATGGAAAGCCAACGTTTTTCTTCTGCTAATTCAGTACCTTTTCCTTCTTTATGATAGGTTCTGCCTAATTCAAACAAATTCACAGAATCAAAACGATCTTGGTTTAACTTCGCTTGTTTGATAAGCCCTGGATACAAACTTGTGCGGAGGAAGGCATGTTCTTCCGGCATTTCATTGGCAATTTTTAAAGAAGTTTCTGTATAAGCCACTTCAAGTTTTGCATCAGCCGAAGAAGCAAACGAATAATTGTATACTTCGTTGAATCCGACTTCCAATGATAAAAATTGTTTTACTCTTCGTTCCAATTCACGGAGTGGGTTCCGGATCGGAGTTTCCACTGCCATAGAAAGTGCTTCCGTTCGGATTGAAGCGTAACCAATGGTCCTACCAATTTCTTCAACGAGGTCTTCTGGTATCGTAACATCATAATTTTGTCTATATTTAGGGACAACGACAGATAACGATTCATCCTTTACTGTAACAATAAAACCTAATCGTTGTAAAATGTCTGTTACTTCATTGAGACTAATCTTTTTTCCAAGTTTGTTTCGAAGGAAACTTAAATTGGTATTGATTGTAACAGATTTGGTCTCGGTATCGTTGAAACCTTGAGGTTCAAATACCTTTACATTTGGATTTCCGTTTTCTATGAGTAGTTGTACAGCACGTTTGATCACCGGCAAACAAGTGTAAGAGTCCAATCCTTTTTCATATCGAACCGCTGATTCTGTACGTATATTGGTTTTTCGAATGGTGAAACGTACATCTTCTCTTTTAAAGACTGCGGATTCCATTACGATATCTTTTGTGGAATCGGTGACAGCTGAATCTTTTCCTCCCATAACTCCTGCTAAAGCGACAGGAGTTTCTCCATTTTGGATAAGTGCGATACCCTTTGGAAGAGTAGGAGAGGTATCATCAAGAAGTGCAAAACTTTGCCCTTCCTTGGATTTGGATACAGTAAAGATTGTGGACTTTAATTTGGAACGATCGAAAAAATGAGTGGGTTGGCCGAGTTCTAATAACAAATAATTGGAGACATCTACTACATTATTGATGGAACGTATTCCACATTTTTCTAATCGGGATTTGATTTTTGGAATAGAATTTGTGATATTTACATTTTGAATCGCACAAACATAATATGCATGTGCATGATCTGATTTCTCAACCGTTAAACCTTGGTTATCCGATTCCCATTTTGTATTTGATTCGAGTGGAAACGTATTGAGGGGAATTTGTAGTTGGCTTGCGAGTTCCCTTGCAAATCCAAAATGGTTCCAAAGGTCAGGTCTATGTGTGATAGACTTATTGTCGATGGTGAGAATGGTATCTTCCCATAGAAAGAGTTTGCGAACTGAAATGCCAAGAGTTGTGTCTTTGGGAAGGATGAGGACACCTGAAGATTCTAATGCCATGCCCAATTCTTTTTCAGAACAATACATCCCCTGGGAGCGAACACCACGTAGTTCAGAATCTAAAATTTCTTTTCCATCCAACTTGGTACCTGGGAGTGCCAAAGGAACAATGTCACCTGCTGATACATTGGTTGCAGCTGTGACAATTTGGTATTCTTTTGTCCCGTCAGTGGCGATGGTCGTTTGTAATTTTTCCGCATTGGGGTGTTTTTCGAGGGATTTGATTTTGACAGTGATAACGGATGATAGGTGGGCTTTGAATTCTTCCACATCGTCAATTTCACAAATCGATGTATTAATTTTTTCCAGAACTGTTTCGAACGGAATCTGGGAGAGCGGGGTAAAATCGTTTAGCCAATCAACTGAAAGTTTCAAGTGAAATCCTTATTTGTTAAAAATGGCAGGAAAGCGAACGGGTCAATCGGAAATTCCAAGTTCAGTTTTTAGAAAATGCAGGCAGTCCTCAGAGGTCATTGGTCTGGCAAAATAAAATCCTTGGATTTGGTCGACACCACTTTCAGCAAGTAATTGCACTTGTTCTTCGGTTTCTGCTCCCTCTGCCACAACGCTCAAACCAAGGTTATGTGCAAGGTTGGAAACAGCGTGAATAATGGTTTTGGAATCCTTGTCGGTTGTGATTTCGGAAACAAAAGAGCGGTCAATTTTTAATGATGAGATTGGGAGCTTTTTTAAGTATCCCAAACTACTGTAACCAGTTCCAAAATCATCGATAGCAATTTTAGCACCAAGTTTACGGATTTCTTGCATCGTACGAACAGCGGCATCTGCATTTTCCATGACAGAACTTTCAGTAAGTTCCACTTCTAAATCATGTGGATCCACTTTGAATAATTTTAGATTTTCGGCGATTGTTGAAATGAGTCTTTCGTGTTTGAATTGTTTGGTGGAGATATTCACTGCCATGGTAATTTCTTTGATCCCAGAATCTTTCCATTCTCGCATAGTTTTGATGGCTGACTTGATCACCCATTCTCCAATCGCAAGGATCATACCCGTTTCTTCCGAAATCGGTATAAATACATTTGGCGAGATAAGTCCTCGTTCCGGATGGCGCCATCGGATTAATGCTTCAACACCCACAGGTTTTTTAGTATACAAATCAATTTTGGGTTGGTACATCAAAGTGAATTGGTTTTCGATGATGGCAATCCGCATTCGGTTTTCAATTTCCAAACGTTCGGCAACCACGGTTTGTAGTTCTTCAGTGAAAAACACGTAACAGTTTTTACCTTGTGACTTGGCTAAATTGAGGGCACTGTCTGCGTTTTTAAGAAGTGTATTGGTATCTTTTCCATCTGTTGGGTATAAGGCGATCCCGATTGAAATGTTTACAAAGATTCGTTCACCATCAATGATAAAGGGATGGGTCATGGCATCTAAAATTGCCTCAGAAATCACTGCGGCATCCCTTTCGTTGGATAAATCTGGTAAGACTACATTAAACTCATCCCCACCTTGTCGGCTGATAAGATCATACACACGAATGCTTTCGCGAATGCGGTAGGCAACGAGTTTGATGATTTTGTCACCAAAGTCATGGCCTCGGGAATCATTGATGATTTTAAAATTATCCAAGTCAATTGCAAGGATACCCACCAAATTTCCATGACGCCTTGCTTCTTCAAAAATAGGAAAGAGTTTGTCGATGAGTGAGTTCCGATTCGGAAGGTTTGTGAGTTGGTCAAAAAATGCCATATAGGCAATTTTTTCTTCTGCATGCCTTCTTTGGGTGATATCAAGAAAGGCAACGGCTAGGCCAAAGTTTTCAATCGGAATGGGTGTTGCTAAAATATCAAACCAAGTGATTTTATCTTCTTTGATCATTCCAATTTCCAAATTACGGATCACTTCTTTGTGCCGAAGGGCCCGCATCAAACTGGATTTTCGTGGGTAAATTTTGGTTCCATTCGGTTGGATGAGAGTGTACTTCCGAATGTTTAATGTACGATTGAGAAGTTCTCCATCTTGGATATCGAAGTAAGTCCTTGCTGTTTTATTGGTTTCAATGATTTTTCCTTTTTCATCAGTGATGGCGATGCCCATTGGAAGGTTATCAAAGATAGACTTGTACTTCTGTTGTTGTAATAAAAATTCAAAGGAAATATCTTTTTGGATCGTTACATCCCGGTCAAATCCCAAAATGATTTTGGATTCACGAAGAGGGATCAGCAACCAAATGATCCAAACTTCTTCTTTGGATTTGGTTACAAGACGATTTTCGAAATTCACAATATTCGGATTTTCACCCAAACTATTAAATGTGTTCTCCGTATTTTCTTTATCGTCTTCTTGTGTGAATTTAAGGATGGATTGTCCCACCAATTCCTTTGGTTCAAATTCTAAAAAACGTGCAAATCGATCTGTGACCGAAATAAAATGCCCTTCCCAATCTAAGACTTGGAAACTGTTTGGGTATTCGGTCAGAAGGGATTTAACAGTGAGACCAGAGAGAATTTTACTGCCTAAAGGCTCATTTCGCATGTATTTCTTTGCCTAAATAATAGACCGCTTCGATAGATCCCGGAAATTTGAACCCTTCGAATGGCGACCATCCGGACTTACTTTTAATCATTGATTTTTTAAATTCAACTGGTTTTTTTAAATTTAGGACAGAAAAATTTGCCGCATAACCTTCGTTAATTATTCCAACGCCTTTTCCAAATTTTTTTGGTAAATAGGCTGCTACAAACTCACCAGGATTTTTAGAGCAAATTTTAGCAATAAGGGTCATTGGAATGTTTAAATTTAGTATCATATATGTGACAAAAAGTCCATACGTATCCAATTGTGAAATGCCACTTGTACCTTTTTGTTTTTCTTCGATCGAATGGGGTGCATGATCGGTCGCTAAATAATCAATATGCCCATCAAGTATGCCTTTTACCATCGCTTCTCGATCTTCACGTCCTCGAAGTGGTGGGTTCATTTGAAACCATTTGTGATTGGTTTCGGTTAACATATCGGTATCAAACATCAAATGGGTTGGAGTCACTTCGCATGTGACTTTCACACCGCGTTGTTTTGCAGCAATGATCTTCGAAAGACCGTCTTTTGTCGAATAATGGCATAGTTTCCCTTTGAGGTTGTACTTCTCGATTAGATACAATGCAAAATCTGTGGCAACAGTTTCGGCTTCTTTGGGACGCCTTGTTTCATGTGTGGGTTGGTCTTTATTGGCAATGAGAATCTCTGGGTCTTCACAATGAAAACTTACATCTTGGCCTTGGTAGTGTTTGATCACCTCTTCGAGTGAAGGGTTGTCATGGAAAAAAAGTTCCCCAATGGAAGGACCCATAAACACTTTATAAGGAACTTTTTTGGATAAAGGTTTTGTATGAGGACCTATACCTGCATATAATGTGATATGAATCGGCGCTTTTTCGGTTAGCGCTTGTTTTGCGGCGTATGTTTCATCATCAATGGGAGGGACAGGATTGTTTGGCATATCAGCTACATGGATCACTCCACCATTAATCGCTGCGGCACTTGCCGATAAAAAATCTTCTTTATATGTATGTTTGCCTGATACGTCTTCTCTTGCATGGATATGGATGTCTCCAAACCCTGGAAAAATCACACAATCTTCTGAGAATTGGCGAGCACTTGGATCCAAGCCTTCTTTTACGTAAGTGATGTGTCCTGTGGTTGGATCAAATCCAATGGTACCTAAAAATTCTCTTTCATGAGTTACGATTTTTCCTGCAATTGATTCCATTTTGTCCCCTTCATTCAGCAGATTCTAAGAGGGAAGGAAAGTTTCAAGGGAATTTAAAGTGAATTCTTTTCAGATCATCCTATTGGATCTGCAAAAATAACAAAGGAATTCTCAAAGACATTATTGTTGATTGATACAAAAGTTGTTTTCTAGTTTAGTCCCATTTTGCCAAAATTTCAATGATATCATTTCCAAACCTTTCCACTTTTGCAGGGCCCACTCCTTTGGTGGCTTCCAATTCGGATAAATTTTTTGGTTTTCTTTCGGCAATTCGTTTGAGGACAGGATTCTGAAAGACCATAAACTTTTTCCATTTGAGTTGTCGTGCTTTCCGATCCCTATAATTCATCAGTTCTTTTAAAATTTGTGAATTTAATGATGGAACTTTTTTAGGTTTAGAATTTTTGCTATCCGCCTCATTTGAGTTAGATGAAGCAGAAAGTTTTACTTTTGTTTTTGAAAAATTTGGTAAATATAACTTTGGATACTTAGCTCCTGCGACCAAAACTTTTTTTTCTTCTACCCAGGTTTCTAATTTGGCAACAACTGCTTCTTCTGGGATCCCTTCCAATTTTCCATGGAATGGATTTCGTTCCATTCGATAACGAAGGACATCTTTTGTTCGTTTGCCAACTAATGTTTTTGCAATGATGTTTTTACCAAAAACTGCAGGGTGTTCCTTTAAAAAATTTTGAATGGTTTCTTCTTCCCATTCTGAAAGTGGGTGTTCTCTTTTTTCATTTTTTTTCTGGAGTTTTACTTTTTCCGAAGTTATGAATTTGTTTCGATTAACACTAACGCCTGTTTCTGTACAGATATCACATTTCCCACAAGGCGAAATGGTTTCCCCAAAATAGGAACATAGTTGTACCTGCCTACAAATTTCATTGTTAGCATACTCTTTTATATATTTGAGTAAAGTATCCCCACCTTTGAAGTTTGTTTCTTTTGACAACATAAACATTTGGGTTGCAACATCACCTGATTTGTAAAATAATACACATTCAGAGTTTTGGTTATCACGACCAGCACGTCCAGCCTCTTGGTAATATGCTTCTAATGAAGCTGGGACTTGGTAATGAACCACCAAACGTACATCAGGTTGATCCATTCCCATCCCAAAGGCATTTGTTGCCACAAGAATAGGAACTTTCCCCGAAGTGTATGCATTTTGTGTACGTTCCCGAATGCCATCTGTTCGGCCTGCATGGTATTTCCCTACTGAAAATCCAAAATCTTTTAAAAGTTCGTACACTTCGTCCGTTTTTTTTCGTGTGGCACAATAAACAATGGCTCGACCAGGAAACTTGGTTCCATCTTTCCATGGTTCTAGAAGTTCCATGAGACGGTCGACTTTCTCTCTTTCTTGGCTTGGGTATTCCACACTGAATTTGAGATTGGGTCGAAAAAATGTCGAAAGTACAACGTTTGGTGATCGCATTCCCAAAGAAGCTTGTACATCGGTTTGTACTTTTTCCGTTGCCGTGGCAGTCAGTGCTAAAATTGGGAAATGGGGATTGGGATGTTTTTCTCGTAAAACATGGATTTGGCGGTATTCCGGCCGAAAATCATGACCCCATTGTGAAACACAATGGGCTTCATCCACTACCAAAGCGAACAAATTCATTTCGCGTAAAATTCTTAGAAAACCGTTGGATAGGGCTCTTTCGGGAGAAACGAGTAAAACACGAATCTCTCCTCTTACCGCTTGGGAGAGGATGGTCATTTGTTCCACTTCGTCTTGTGTAGAATTACAAAATGCAGCTGGAATTCCTTTGGCAAGTAAACTTTCGGTTTGGTCTTTCATCAGTGCGATGAGCGGAGAAATAACGAGCGTTAGTTTGTCTTTTTGGATTGCTGCAGGTAATTGGTATATAAGGGATTTTCCCGCACCTGTAGGCAAAATTGCAAGAGTGTCCCGACCATCCAAGACAGATGTAATGGCATCCCTTTGGCCTGGGCGAAATTCAGAAAAACCGAATTTGGTTTTGAGTTCCGAGAGTAGATCCAAAGTAACTCTTAGATTTTTGGTAAATAGGAACGGGTCAACGATAAGATTCTCCATTTTTCTTGCATTTTTGAATTTTACAGAATCTACTAACCTAGAAATTGTAACGAAGACCGATGCTTTTTAATACCTTTGTCTTTTTTCTATTCTTTATTGTCGTGTATTCGGTCTTTTTAGGCTTTGGATGGTTTGCCAAAAAACAGAAATGGGCATATCGTGCGCAAAACATTTGGTTACTTTTTGCTTCTTATTTTTTCTACGGATGGTGGGAGTGGTTCTTCCTAACCCTTATCTTAGTCAGTACGATCATCGACTATGTAGCAGCCAGATTCATTGAATCCTCCGAACACCAATTCCGAAGAAGGATTTATCTATCAGTTTCCATTTTTGCTAATTTGGGCCTTCTTTTTACAATGAAATACTATGATTTTTTTGCAGTGAATCTCATCGATTCCTGGAACCAAATCGCCATATGGCTTGGTAGCACACCCGCAACCGATTCGAGTACATACCTTTTGAAAAACATTGTACTCCCTGTTGGGATTAGTTTTTATACCTTCCAAACCATGTCGTATACGATCGATGTGTATAGAAAACAAATCAAAGCAGAACGTGATTTTTTTGATTTTGCATTGTTTGTCAATTTTTTCCCACAACTTGTGGCAGGGCCCATCGAAAGAGCACAAGATTTACTCCCTCAGTTGAAACGACCAAAGTTCCCGACTATGGATGGTGTACAAAAAGGTTTGTACGACATCTTACTTGGTTACTTTATGAAAGTATATGTAGCTGATAATTTAGCAACATATGTTGACCAAGTTTTTTTTGCAGGGAAATCATTTTATGTTCAAAATCCCGAAATCATCCAAGCAATGGATGGCTCACAAGTGTTTGTGGGTGGGTTTTTATTTTTGACACAAATCTATTGTGACTTTGCAGGTTATTCCTTTATTGCACTAGGAATTTCAAGATTACTTGGTGTGACACTCACAGTCAATTTTGATAGCCCCGAGTTTTCTAAAACTCCGACTGAGTTTTGGAATCGGTGGCATGTAACATTGAATCGATGGTTTCGTGATTATATTTATATCTCTCTTGGAGGCAGTAAGTACGGAAAGTTCGCTCAATACAGAAATTTATGTATCATATTTTTCTTATCAGGGCTTTGGCATGGTGCCAATTGGACATTCATCACTTGGGGTTGTTTACAAGGTGTTTATACAATCATCTACCTAGTGGGTTTTTCCAATAAGAAGGATGATTTGGGTGTGAATTCAAATGAATCTTCTTCTTCCATTACTTCAAAGTTTTCAGCAATTCTTTCTGGAACTTTTAGTCGTATCTTAGTCTATTCACTTGTTTCGTTTAGTGCCGTTGCTTTCCGATCGTATGATGCTAATATGATGGTCGTTTATCTCCAAAAATTTCTTTCTTTTTGGACTTGGGATTTGTCACCGAACAATAATGTAAAAAATATGTTTGGGTTATGGGAAGAGTATTTTAAAATATTCCTACCTCTTCTAGTCATAGATGGGATCACTTATTTCAAAAAAGAAAGGTATTGGATATTTTTGACTCATCCCATTATCCAAACTTTTGTATTATCGTTTATGGCGTTTCTTATCCTCACAAGAGGTGTATTTGGAAAAGAGGTAATTTACTTTGCGTTCTAAATTTTTAGGCATTGGACTAACCCTATTATTCTTTTTGGTATTAGAAATCGTTGTTCGATTGACTGGTATCCACTACCTTGAACAACCAGAAATCTTTTTTGTAAATCTCAAAAAAAACTTTGTAGAATCAGGTAAAGGTGACGCCGACATACTCGTATTAGGTGATTCTCGTTCCATGGCCCTCTCTGGATATGCAAAGGACCAAAACACAGAATATTCTGTTTATAACCATAGTTTGCCAGCAATGGGACCAAAATACTATCGTTTCTTTTTAGATAAATATTTATCAAAAGGAAACAAAAAACCAAAAATGGTACTTTTTGCCGCCTCGCCAAAGTTATATGCAACTGGATACGGACCTCCTTTGTATGATCCAGATGCAAAAGTTGTCAAAGAAAACGAAACAATTGGAACATACTTAGAAAGAAGATGGAACGAAGGAATTGAAAAAAACTTTTTTCGTACACCTTCAAAACCGAATGTCATCAGTTATAGTGGAAAACAAGAAGACGCTAACCAAATCCTATGGGAATTTTTTGGCCATAGGTATCTCCATCAATTTACATTTTCAGAACTTTCAAAACAATATACTGGTATTGAACGTTTGTTTATTTTATCTAAGGCAACTCCACTTTTATATGATTCTTACAGGTTCCATGGTGCCATACGAAATGCATTAAGCCTTTCGAACTGGAAGGTAGACAAACAATACAAAGAAAAATCTATTTTCTGTGAATCATGTGAAAACATTGAAGCTGGATTATGCAAACCATCAGCTTCACAATTGGAAGACAATCTCACAATCGAAGACCAAATCAATCGACATTTTGGAAAATACAATATCTCTAATCGATTGAAACCAGAGTTGGTTTTATTTTCAAAACAACTGATTCGAAAAGAATTGGATGAAGAATTAAAACATCCCAATTTGAATTTTGATTCCAATCCAGATTTTGTCGTATTGGAAGATCTGATCGCCTACACCAAAGAAAAGGGAATTCCATTTGGTATGGTGTATATGCCTTGGATGAAGGAACGCCAAGAATCTCCTGAATCAAAGGCATTACTATCCAAGTTAATTATTTTTTTCCAAAACCACCCCGATACCAAACTCTTTTTCTTTCCTGATTTTTCCTACCCTTCAGAGCGTTTTGTAGATAATATCCATTACGATTGCCGAGGGGAAAAACGGGTAAACGAAGAATTCCGCCAATTTGTCCTCCCACAGGTCTTTCGTTTTTTAGATTCCAAACAAAAATCCAATTGATTTCCGATTTCTGGTACTGGAGAATGAGGCACTCCATTCGGACAAGAGGAAACCCAATCATGTTTTCGTTACGAAACATATTTGTTTGTATTCTAACTGCCTATCTCATCGGTTTACCGGTGTTTGCGCAGAACCGTTATGCGTTGTTCATAGGAACGAACTACAAAGGGAACACGGCAAAGATCCCCGAGTTGAATCTCTGTGAAGCAGATGCGAATTTTTTAAAAGAGAAGATCCAAAAAAAAGGAAACTTCAAGGATATCAAAGTCCTGTTAGGTTCCATGGTGACTCGAGACAATGTCAAAAACGCTATCTCTCAATTGGGAAAAGTGGTTGGGAAAGAAGATTCCGTCTTTTTGTATTTCTCAGGGCATGGAATGTACATGAAAGATGCGAAAGCCAAAAATGGAATGCGTAACTATTTAATTTGTTACGATCGCCCGCATATTTCTGATGAAGAACTCAATGAATTTTTAACCGAAATCAAATCTCCAAAAACAGTCCTTGTGATGGATTGTTGTTATTCTGGGGGGATTGCTAAAAAAGGAAAAAACACTCGTGGTGCCGCAGAGATCCCAATTGCCCAAGGCAATGATGGGGTTGTCCGTCAAAATGCTGAAGATTATTTTTTCCAAGACAAAGCAGTGATCTCTTCATCGGATGATGACCAAACTTCCATTGAAGTCGGAGGCACCATCAACCATGGTATCTTCACTTATAACTTTGGAAATGCATTGGAAAAAGCAGACCTTAACAAAGACAGCGTTGTCACTGCTTTGGAAGCCTTCTTTGTGGCAAAAGAGGAAACGGTAAAGATGGCCCGCCAATTCAGCCACGAACAAACCCCACAAGTCTCAGGGAATGCGGCTGGGATTTTCCTTTCTGGAGCACCGAAGCCACAAACACCTCCACCCAAACCACCAAATGTTGTTGTGAATGTTCCCATCACACCTGTAGAAACAACCACACCAAACAACCAAACAACAACCCCTGTGGCACCAGAGCCGGAACCAACTCCGGCCAACGAAACAACGGTTGTGATCCCACCAATCACAGAAGTGGAACCACCGGCTCCACCATCTGTTTCGACTGGGAATATCCTGATCCGTACGTCGATCATCCGAGATAAATCTTACGGAGGAGCTGCCACAAAATCTCCTTATGACCTCCTCAACAAACAAGGCAAACTGAGATCCTCAACTCCAGAAGACAAAGTGCGTGCGATCAAAGTCCTCGTCGATGACCAGGAATACAAAGCGCAAGTCACAACCGAAAAATCAAAAATTTGGGGTTCTATCACTAAAAATGGAACGTTAATCCCTGGTGATATTTACAATGTCAAAATTGACAATTTACCAGCAGGTGTTCACCAGATAGAGATTCGTGCGGACAATTATCCGATCTACAAAACAGCCACCGCTGTGATTCCAAAACAAACCGTGACCGTCGATGCGATGAGTTCGATGGATGGATTTGGTGCGATTCGTGGGCGAGTGTTTTTCAAAACATTGGATAACCCCATCGAAAAACACCCTATTTATATGCCAACAGTGGTATCAACAAACCAAATCTTTAAGGTCACAACTGACAAAGACGGATACTTTTGGTTTACCAACCTAAAACCAGGGAAATACGAAATCAGAGCGAGTTTTATGGAAGAAATGAAACTCGAAAACTCGGAGATTGTCGTGAAACCTGGGGAAGTGACAACGGTAGAAATCATCCTCAATAAAAAATTGAGTTATACCAAAACCAAATACTAACCATAATCCATTTGGCTCTAGGGTCCAATTGCCCCATTGGACTTTTCCAAGACAGAGACCCTCTCCGGAGGGTTTTTGATTTGGAATTTGGACAAAACATATGAAAAACCCTTTTTGGCGGAATGAATCAATTTCCTTGTGGCAAACTTTCTTGGTTTACCTCTTAAAACTAATACCTACTAACAAAGATTAATATAATCAAAACCGAAAAAAAGATTAAAATTAATCCAGGAATGATTAAAATTAATCTAAAAAGCAATAAATTTCCGATATTAAGGACTAATCTAAGTTTTTTTCCACTTTTTCCGATTGAATTTAATCCCTATTTTCGGAATTCTATAGTCATAAAAGAAAAAGGGAATCGGAAACAGAGGTTCCCAGATCTAGAGAGGATCACATGAAAACAACAAAAATAATCGCAACAGGGATCTTGGCAATGGGACTTGCAACAGCAAATCTTCATGCGTTAGACACAAACGACAGATTGGAACTTTTGGAGTCTGCTATGATTGAACAAGCAACCACTCCAGCGCAAAAATCTGCAGTTTCAGAATACCTTGCGAATGTTGCAAAAGAAAAAACAGAATTGGCCCAAGCCCTTCGTGAAAGAGCTGGTTCAACTCGTGGTGGTAAAGCTCTTAGCCAAATGAACGAGAAGAAGGAACTCCTTCGCCGTGCTGAGGCTCTTGAAAAAGAAGCTAAAAAATACCAAACTGTCTCTATGGACCTTCATTCAGAGTCCATGCAGGTAGCACAAAACTAAGCACTCAATTTTAACTTGAGTCTCGCGAGAAAGGTCAGGTTCGCCTGGCCTTTTTTTATGCCCTTTTGATAAATGCTTTCCAAACAACCTGAGTATGTGACATAATCAATATATGGTTGACACCCCCCAAGAAATCAAAGAAAAACGATTTGGGCGTGTGATTCCGATCCTTCTTGTCCTTTCAGGGCTTTTGGCTCTTGGACTTATTTTTCGATGGGGAAGGCCTGTCAAACCTGTGGAACGTTTGGAATGGGAAGGATTACAATACCTTTCTCCTCCAGATCTTTTGGACTACTTAGGGACAGATAGAGAATCACCAAACATGGGTGAGTGGAAAGATTGGGAAAAAAAACTCTCAAACCATCCTCGTGTGAATAAAGTTCGAATCACAAGGGATCCAGATGGATTTTTATTGATTCATATAGAGGAGAAAGTCGCAGAATTTGTCATACATGTAGGAAGTTCTCTTTATGAAGTGGATGAAAGTTTAGAAATTTTATCCCGTGACCAAGTCCTGAATACTCACTTAATCGTGGTAAGTGGACCATTTACTGTAGGAGAACACAAACTAGAAGGCCGACAGATTTTTGATATAACTAAAGAAATGCGATACGCCCTTTCCCTTTACCCAGCATTATCCACTCGAATCTCCGAACTTGTCGCTGAACGTGACGGTAATTATACTATGTTTTTAAAATCACCAAAACCTATGAAAGTTTTTTTAGGTGATAAATTAGAACTCAATAGCTTCCGCAAATTGTATGCATCACTTGCCTACATGGAATCAGAATCTATCAAAGCTGTAACAATTGATTTGAGGGGAGAAGACGCCGTTTACCATTAGTATGATAGAAGATGATTCCCCCATCATAACTGCATTGGATTTAGGTTCTTCACTCGTGAAGGTTGTCATTGGGCGACTTCTCGGAGACCATGAAATCGAAATCATTGGAACTGGTGTTTATCCATCAACAGGGATCAAAAATGGATCCATCGTGAACATTGAAACAACTACTAAGTCGATCATTGAAGCTTTTGGTGATGCGGAGCTTATGGCAGGCCAAGAGATCACTTCCGTTGTCGTAAATGTTTCTGGTAAATCTGTTCATGGTTTTAATGAAAAAGGAATCATTGCTGTTACAAATCGTGAGCGGATAGTTTCTGAAATGGATATCATGCGCGTTGTGGAAGCTGCTCAAGCTGTACATGTTCCCAATGACCAACAAGTCATCCATGTCCTCACTAAAGAATTCAAAGTTGATGACCAAGTAAACATCAAAGATCCGATTGGTATGACCGGCGTTAGGTTAGAAGCTGAAGTTCATATTGTATCTTGCGGCAATACGGCACTAAACAATATTGATCGATGTGTGGAACAATCAGGTCTTCTACAAATGGATAAAGTACTGTCGAGTTTGGCTTCCTCTGAAGCCATTTTAACTGCTGGTGAAAAAGATTTAGGTACTGCGGTTGTTGATATTGGCGCAGGGATTTGTGACATCATAATTTATGTAGATGGGGGAATCGCATTTTCTTCTGTTGTACCGTTTGGTGGATTCCACATTACCAGTGATATATCCATCGGTTTAAAAACGACTGTTGAAACAGCTGAGATCATTAAAAAAAGATATGGTCATACCAGAATTGATATGGTTGATCCAACAGAAAAATTTGAGATTCCATCCATTTCGGGTAGGCCTGCCAGATCTGTGTTTCGCCAAGAACTCGTAGAAATTTTAGAACCCAGAGTTCGTGAAATCTTAGAAATGATCGACCATGAACTCATTCGTTCAGGTTATAAAGCAAGTTTGGCAGGTGGAGTGATCCTTACCGGAGGAACTTCACTATTACAAGGAATTGAGTCCACTGCTGAAGAAGTTTTGCAATTATCAGTGGGTCGTGCAAAACCTGCGGGTTTAAGTGGACTTGTGGAGCGAATTGCAAGTCCTGAATATGCAACTGCTGTTGGTCTTATTAAATATAGTTCAAAAATACAAAACTTAGAACAGAAAAACATGCATACCGTTTCCGAAGGAGAGGGATGGATGAAGAAGGTTCGTCGTTGGATGGAGAATAATCTCTGAGGAAAAGTATATGTTATACCTAGAAGAAGAAAAAACGAGCCCAGCTATTATTAAAGTCATTGGAGTTGGTGGTGGCGGAATGAATGCCGTCACAAGAATGGTAAATTCTAAAATGACTGGTGTTGACTTCATTGTGATGAACACCGACGAACAAGTATTACTCAAATCTCCTGTTGAAGTCAAAATCCAACTGGGTAACAAAGTTACTCGTGGGATGGGTGCTGGTGGTGATCCAGAACTAGGACAAAAAGCTGCCATTGAAGATAAAGAACGAATTGTTTCGGCACTAAAGGGTGCTGACATGGTATTTGTTACGGCAGGAATGGGTGGTGGTACTGGAACTGGCGCTGCTCCCATCATTGCAGCGATTGCGAAGGAACTCAAATGTTTGGTTGTAGGAGTGGTAACAGTTCCATTTTCGTTTGAAGGCAAACGCCGTGCTGAACTTGCCAAACAAGGGATCGACCAACTCCGTGCCAATGTAGACACACTCATTACGATTCGAAATGATTCTATCTTCCAAGTGGTAGATAAAAATACACCATTTGATATGGCGTTTAGAGTGATCGACGATATCTTGTTAAATGGTGTACGCGGGATCAGTGATATCATCAATCACCCTGGAATCATCAACGTAGATTTTGCCGATGTCAAAACGATCATGAAAGATACTGGGGATGCAATTTTAGGTGTGGGTGAAGGACGAGGTGAGACTCGTGTGAGTGAAGCTGTGGAACAAGCCATCAACAATTCTCTATTGGAAGACTCGAGTATTCAAGGTGCACAATCCCTTCTCATCAATGTAACAGGTGGAAGTGACCTCACCATCCATGAATGGAATGAAGTTTCACAAATCATCACAGCACAAGCGGATCCAAATGCCAACATCATCATTGGTTTGAATGAAGACGAGAGCCTTACGGACCAAATCCGAGTCACTGTCATTGCGACTGGATTTTCCAAAAAAGGAAAACAATACCAAAGAGAACAAAAGGTTGTGGGTTCCGAAGAAACCATCTCACCTATGGTGTACTTACGAAAACCAGAAGAAAAAGATTCTGGATTTTCTAGGGAATCAGAAGTGGTGAAAGGAATTCGCCAAACAGGCCGTAGCATTGGCGGTACACAAAAACAATCCTCCCCCTTTCAAAAATACGGAGAGGATTACGATATTCCCACTTTTCTAAGAAAGAAAAACGATTAAATCAGCAAAAGTCTGTTAGTTGGAATAGGAACGAACCGAAACAAATAATGGTTTTCCTGCCTCAACAAGTAACTTTTTAGGGGCACTTGTCACAACCGAACCAGGGGATTCGACTTTAAAATCATATTCACCTGGAGCTAGGAAAACTCGTTTAACTTGGAAATTGGCAGGAATCGTCCTCCAACAACGTAGGTCAGGAGCGATGGTTTGCGAAACCGCAAGCCCCGCCGCTGCCCCTGCGGCCACCCGAATGAGACCAGAAACTAAGTCATTGTTTTTACTTTTGCCACCAGATTCAATGGCCCTAGCCATTGCTTCCGATGCGATGACTGCAGCGACTACCTTAAGGGATAAAGAAGTAAGGTTTTTTGTAATGAGTGCTTTGTAATTCTCATTAAAATTGTTCATCGCAGTTTCTGAATAATTATTCATGATATCAGAATAACCAACATCCACACCATTGATGAAGTACCGTTTAGGAAGGGAACCTTTTGGATCTCTTTCTTTGTAAACGGGAATTGGGTTTTCCGCAACTGAAAGTGCTGCAATGGCACCTGCTAAGGAAGCACCTGCACCTTTTGCACGGAGACCCACTTCGACAGCTCCACGGAGAGCTGCAGAAAAGTATTCATCTTCAATGAGACGGCCTCTGGACATTTTGATCGCAGATTTCCCAGCTTCATGGATGATAATGACTTCAGAAAGTTTTTCATTTTCTGGTGATGTTCTTTGCATTGAACGGTTGTAAGCTTGTAAACTAGAACGACCTGCACTATACTTTGCTTGGTCAGAAGAGTCTCCTTCTTTGTAAGCTAACATATATCTGTCGGCGATTAAGTTTTGGCTTTTCCCGATGAGTTGTTCCATATTTTTGTATTGAACTCTTGCGTCATTGAAACGACCCAATTTCTCAGAAACATATGCATCGATTAATCTAGCTGCATTGTTTTGGCGGTATTCAGCAGCCAAAAATCGCATTTCTTTAAGTTCAAAATCCAATCTTCGGAAATAAATCTTTGCGTTATTTGGATCTCCTAGTAAAAGATAATTGTTCGCAATGTAGAACTTGATCATGACTCTTTCAAAATCTTCACCAGTATAATTGGATTCGTTATCTGATAGAATAAACGAAAGTCCTGACCGCGTCATACTGACTTTGATATTGTCTGCTATATCTTCAGCTTCTTTAAAAACTTTGTTCGAAGTTTCGTAGTCACCTTTGGTATGGAAGATCATACCGGCTTCCATTAAAAAAAGAAGTTTGTCCTTATTGGAAGAACCTTCATAAAGTTCTCTAATTTTAGGAATGGCAGAATCATAATTCTGTCCATAGTATGCCGATTCGGTTGCTTGGATAATTTTGTTGTAATCACTTGCACAACCGAGAATGAGAAGAAAAAGAAAGAGAAATGATTTTTTCATGTATTGTTGGAAGGGATTACCAACTAACCCCTTTGTTACCTCGAACTGCTAATTTTCGGTAAGATACTTTTTCTGACCATACTGCAATGGTAGTTTCTACTTCGACTAGTTCAATATTGATGGATTGCTCCACAATTTTTTCTCCATTGGAAGTGAACATGTTTTCGTTGATGTCACAACGAACAAAAAAGTTAGGAGATTTGAGTTTTCCGATGGAAAGCCGGTTGGAAGTGAGTCCGGACAAACTGAACTGGATTTCGTTCAAAGATTGTTCTCTGTTTTTAGTTCGTACTGTGTAAATTTTGTTTTTAATGAGTTTGGAAACAAATGCATTGTCAAACAGTTCCGTTTGAATTTGTTCCGATGTATCGTTACGCGTAGGGAAGTGTGCCACAAAAACACCTTCTTCATGTGGGTTTTCTTTGAAGTACTCCCCAATTTGGCCTGCTAATTTTTCGGCCGCTTTCACCAATTCTTGGCTAGTCAGTCCACCTGAGTCGGAGATATAATCATCAGCATTGTCAAGTCTTTTGGGACTACTGCTGCACTGGAATAAGAATCCTACTAAGAGAAAGGAGAATAGAATTTGTTTCATAACCCCACTTATATGGGGGATGGAAAAATGTCTTGTCAATTCCAAAAATCCGATTTCAATTCCTCGATTTTAGAACTACGGTAAAAAGTTTTTTCCTCGTCGGTCATTTCCTTCATTTCTCTTTCGTAAATGAGATTTACGATTTGTCGGTAAAACGAAGGGCTTTCCCAACTTTGGATATCCCATTTTTCCTGTTTGTAAAGTTCCTCTTTTTTTCGAAGGAAAATTCGTTTGCGTTCTCTGGCATAACTATAGGGATTTCTCTGAATGTAATCTTCTAGATAAGAGGATAATAAGACAGGTGGAGAGGTGGGGTGTTTTGGAAAAAGGAGGAGATTTAAAAAACCTGGAAAAATTTCTTCCTTTAGGCGGTTTACGGCTGTTAGTTTTTCGTAAGTTGATAAGGAAGGAGAAGACTCAATTTCCAAACTTTTTTCCCGCCAATTCATATAAGCGACATATACAGCATAGAGCACATGTCCTCGTTCATCTGGATATTCTTCGAGTAAGTGGAGGTAAGTTTTGTCCCGGTCTCCTTTCCAAAGATAAGATTCTTTTCCTCGTAATGTTTCTAAAAAATCGCGTAGATCGTTTGGATACCCTTCTCCTTTTAGAACCTCTGGTCGATTTTGTAACCTCTGCCAGTAGACTTCCGAACGGGAATCATAAGACGATTCTTTGGTATTTCCGTAGTGTTTTTTCAGAAAAAGGAAATAGACAAGACCACCAAGAACGAAGGAGAGTAGAATCGAGATGAGAAGGATGGAAATGGTTTTCTTTTTGTTCATTGGCATTGTGAGTTTGGACTTTGCCTGTACGAAAAAATCCAATGAAGATTCAAATTCGGAACTTTTTAGTGCCTTACTCGCTCAAGGGAGCCCTGTCCAATCAGCTTGTCAAAGATTTATTCTAACTGAAGCAAATTGTGTGGCAGTTGCCGATGTAAGTACGAATGTCTGCCCAGGCCTCATCTCAAAATTAAAAGCCCAAATCTTACCAAGAGAACTGAGCACGGATTCCGTTGCGGTTTTGTATTTTGATTGTTTTTCCAAAATCAATTTATCTTATAATGTAGCAAAAGCCTGTAACCAAAATTCATTCGCTTCCAATTCAGAATACAGAAGAGTCCAACGTACAGGTACTTCGTCTGCTGAAACATCGTGGCAAGAAGCCATGAACCAATGTGGTTCCCTTGAGAACTCTGTTCCACCCGCGGATTCGGGGCTTCGTGAAACAGACACAATCCTTGGGTCGGATCCCTTCCAATGAACTGATATAGGAGAAAAAAATGTCACTCGTAACCAAAGACCAATTGGTCCAAAAACTAAATCCCATCTATTTGCCACATGAAATTGAGGAACGAATTCTCCCACTTGCAGAAGAGATCAATCGACTGAAAAAAGAAAAAAATGCAGTGATCCTTGGACATAACTATATGACCCCTGATGTGTTTTGGGGGGTGTCAGATATCATTGGAGATTCTTTGTATCTTTCCAAGATGGCAAAGGAAACAACTGCCGATCTCATTTTGTTCAATGGGGTTCACTTTATGGCAGAAACTGCCAAAATCCTTTCTCCTGAAAAAAAGGTTTTGATTGCTGATCCAAAAGCCGGTTGTTCCCTTGCGGAATCCATCACACGGGAAGATGTTAAAGCACTCAAAGCAAAATATCCAGGTGTTCCTGTTGTAACCTATGTCAACTGTTCGGCGGAAGTCAAAGCAGAAACAGATGTATGTTGTACTTCTGCCAATGCCGTACAAATTGTGAATGCAGTGGAAGGGGATACGGTGATCTTTTTGCCTGATGAATATTTGGCAGGAAATGTTCGCAACCAAACCTCAAAAACGATCATCTCTCATCCAGGAAGATGTATGGTTCACGAAATGTACACTCCAGAAGACATTCGTTCCACAAAACGGTTGTTCCCTGGTGGAGTCACTGTCATCACTCACCCTGAATGCCATGAGGATGTCGTCAAAGAAGCCGATTTTTCTGGGTCTACTTCCCAAATGGTAGATTTCATTCGCAAAAGCAAAACAGATAAAATTATGCTTGTGACAGAGTGTTCGATGGGTGATAATTTGCGCGCGGAATTCCCTGAAAAAGAATTTGTCTCTACTTGCCAAACATGCCCACATATGAAAAAGATTACATTGGAAAAAGTAAGGGATGCACTTTTAAAAGAACAATTTGAAATCTTTTTAGATGCAGAAGTGATACGCCTTGCCCAAAAATCAGTGAATCGAATGTTAGAGTTGAGTTATAAAAAATAATATGTTTAAAATTGGAAACGGAATCGATTTTCATAAATTAATCCACGAACCCTTTCGTCCTTTGGTACTGGCAGGAGTTGAGGTAAAATCTGAATTTGCCTTTCTCGGTCATAGTGATGCAGATGTGATTTTACATGCAGTGGCAGATGCGATTTTAGGTGCACTTGCTTTGGGAGATATTGGGGTTCATTTCCCTGACACTGACCCGCAATACAAAAATATGAAATCCACTCGTATTGTTGAAAAATGTTTGGAACTATTGGAAGAAAAAAAATTCAAACTGGTTAATGTGGACTGCACCTATGTTGGAGACCATCCCAAAATTAATCCAATCCGGCATGAGTTAAATGCATCTTTAGCGAATATCACCAAACTTCCGTTAGACTGTGTTTCAATCAAAGCAACCACTTCGGAAGGAATGGGTGCATTAGGAAGAAGTGAAGGTGTGATGGTGATGGCAACTGTGCTGATTGAAAGCACAAAAAAACACCACTAGAATCTTTTTTCTTTGGATAAGACGATATGATTTAAGTCCGCATCGCTAAAGAATAAAAATAATAGTTTCGAAAGGAAATTGGGAACTGGTTGGATATCTAATTTAGCAAAGATGCGAACGCCGTTCTCAGTTGTATCGAGTTGGTAGGTCTCATTTAGCACTTGGTAATGTTTGAATCCTTTGGATTGGATTTGGAAAGAAATTGTCGGTGTATTTGTGACAGCAATCGTCTTACAGATCACTGTCTCCCCTAAACTTTTAGATTCCCATTCTTCTCCCACAGTGGGAGAGCGGTAAGATTTGGGAAGGAAGGATTCATATAAGATCTTTTGGGTTTGGTCGGGTTTAAGTTTCACTTCCCAAGTTCGCTCCAAATGACTTTCCTTTTGGCCAAGGACCGCGAAAAAAAACACAAAAACAAAGATTCCAAAAACTCTTAGATACCAAATCATATCTCCATAGAAAAATCTATTGCCTAGGGATCGATTGAAATTTATTTTTCTCCTACCGAAGGGGAATCTTCGGGAGGGTTTAGCCACTGCATTCTGCAAGAGAAATATCATCCAAACGAGTATCTGGCCTCATCCAAGTGTATGAGCGAGAAAACAATCTTTCGATCCAAACCAATCCTTTTCCTGAGATTTTAGATGATACTACTTATTCTCGGATTCTAAAGGATCCCAATTATTGGATTTCCCAAACCCTCGAAGATAAAATCATCCAACAAATCTCATTATCCATAGACATCTCTGGAATTTTGTATCATGTCGGAACAGAAGCTCTTATCACAAATGCGTATGATTTGTTACCATTGGATGATTCCAGAATTGAACTAGTGGAAATGATCCACAGATTACCTATTTTGATAGGTCGACTAACAAGAGCAGTGTATCTAAATGTAAAACCAATTTCTGAAAATCACTTTAAATTCATTTTTGTTTATTTACCCGAATACCAAGAGAAGTGGTATGATGCTGTATTTTTCCAAGGGATGTTAAATGGTCTCGCTGTACTCTTTGAACTCAAAGAATTTCAGATCAAAATGACAAAAACCAAACTGTTTGGTATACATGTATCGCATAAAGAATTAGGTGAAGAAATTCAATTTGGTTCTGATACAAACGAATACGAAATGGAATGGAAGGATGATGTTTTATATTTATCTAGGTCTCATCTAACAAAAGAAAATGTTTCATCTCGTCATCGGGTGATGGTAACCTCAAGATCTGAAGCAGAATTGGAAGAAATGTCAATCGTAGATGTTCGGGATGTGGTTGGTAAATCTCGAGAACTTGCAATTGAGAATCGAGATTTGGAAGCGGCAGTAGAAGTGTTAAAGTCATTCAAGCAAGAGTTGGAAAAAAAACAACTCTCGATGGCCAAAGACCTTCGTTTGGCAAAGAACATCCAAAAGGGACTGATCCCTGAAATTATTCCAGATTGGAATGGAATTCAATTTTGGACGAGCTTTAGTCCCATGCAAGAAGTGAGTGGAGATTATTATGATTATTTTCCGTATCACTCTGATAAGTTAGGTGTAGCTGTTTGTGATGTTTCTGGGCATGGGGTGCCTGCAGCATTTATCACTGCCTTATCAAAAATGTTATTTTCGAATTTTAAAAAACCAAAACCAACGGAAACATTCAAACTGATCAACCGAGAGTTACTCGACCTTGTGAAACAACAAGGTTACACTACTTGTGTTTACCTTCTTATCCATTCAGATTATAAAGTTGTGTATTCAATTGCTGGACATCCGCGGCCAATTTTATTTCGCCATAAGACTGGTAAAGCTGAGATCTGTATGGGAGAAGGGACTTTTCTTGGGATGTTTCCTGATGCTGGAGACACATATCGCGACTTCCATCTACAATTGGAACCTGGAGATAAACTGTTTTTATATACCGATGGACTCATTGAAGCAGAGAACGATCATGGGCAAGCATTTGGTGAATCAAAACTGATGAAACTCATAGAAGAAAATGCAAATTCTACCATCCAAGAAACAGTAGAACTCATTATGAACCATCACCGTGAATTTACGATGGGAACAGATCCAATGGACGACATAACTTTGCTTGGATTACAGTTATCTCCAAAATTAGAAGAATTTAATGTGATAAAATCTGATGGAGACAAAGCGTATCAGACAAAAGACTACCAAGCTGCTGTTTTATCCTATGAAAAAGCCCACCAAATTTTGCCAAGAGAGTTGAATACACAACTAACTTACGGAAAGGCTTTGGCTTATAGTGGAAATTTTGAAAAAGCCATCGAGATGTTAGAAGCTTATAACAAATTTAAGACAAATCATTTTAAATCACATTCAATTTTAGGTTATTGTTATTACCGAATGGAACAATACGAAAAAGCAGAAGTGGAATGGAAAAAAGCATATTCAATTAACGACTCCAACTTATCTAACTTATACAATTTAGCACAATTGTATCGCAAGTTGAATCAAAAACAAAAAATGAAAGATGTCATCGATAAGATGAAACACATTGAAGCCAGTTATCTACATATCCTTCCACTGGAAAAAAAGTGGGAAGCTTTACCGAATGAATCGAATTAAAATAATCCTTGTTTCACTCTGTTTTTTTCATTTTAGTTTTCCAAAAGATCATAACTTTCATTCTGATTTTGCCCTAGAATGGTGTTACTTTGTTGGTCATATCAAAGCAGAGTCAGGGAATTTATACGGATACGAACTTTCCTTTTTCCGATTAAAATTTTCAGATGGAGAAAATTGGAATCCTGAAATTTTTCCTGTTCATTTTGCAATTTCTGATCTTTCAACAAAACAACACTACACTGCACAAACCATCAAACGAAAATTAGGTGATCTAGCTGGAAACAAAGAGAATCGAATCTATAGTGGTGAATATGAATTAGAAATTCTGTCAAAAGATGAATTTTTCATTAAAGCAAAACCAAAGTCCAATGAAATTGCTCTGGAGTTAAGATTAATAGGGAACGGAAATCTATTACCTCATGGTAAGGATGGAATTTCAATCAAATCCAAACGGAATCCAAAAATATTTTCGTATTACTACAGTTATCCGAGATTAAAAACCAAAGGGTTTCTGTGGATACAGGGCAAAAAAGAAACCATCGATTCTGGTGATTCTTGGATGGACCACGAATGGAGTGAAAAAACATCCAATACCATTCCAACTTTGGCCAAAGGCAAATCTGGTTGGGATTGGATTTGTCTGATGGATGACAAGGGTGGTGATTACGTATTTTTTCGATTTAGAGAAAGTCCGGAAGTTAGTCCTGAAATTTTTGGAACTTACCGCGATCCAATGGGACATGTTACATATTGGAAAGAAACCGGTGAGGTCCAAATGTTCCCCATCGGAAAAACTTGGAAAAGTAAAATGACAAAAATTGAATACCCTCTCTCTTGGAAAATTTTGTATCCTGGTGGAGAATGGATTGTGTCAGCAGTATTCAATGAACAAGAGTTTGATGGAAGTGAATCTACAAAAACAATTTATTGGGAAGGGGCAGTAAAGGCGGAGGACCCAAGTCAAAAAAAGTCTGCCAAAGGATATTTAGAATTGAAAGGTTATCAAAAGTCAAGAGACTGGTGGGAGTTCTAAACCATGTGGAAATACTTTTTAAAACGTTTTTTGTTAATTTTTCCTACCTTACTGGGGATTACATTTTTAGTATTTCTCATCTCACATTTTGCGCCTGGTGGACCACTCAATAGTGAAATTGCCAAACTAAAAGGTTCGGGCAATCTGGCGGGAGCATCCACAAAACAAATATCACAGGAAGAAATTGAACTTATCAAAAAAAGACTCCATTTAGACAAACCTGCTCCCGTTGCTTATCTTTATTGGTTAAAACAAATTGTGCAATTCGACCTTGGAGAATCGAGACTCCATTCGAGAAAGGTATCGGAACTCATTGTCGAAAAATTACCAGTGTCTCTTTTTTTTGGTTTGTCTGGTTTTTTTCTGACTTATCTCATTTGTATTCCGTTAGGGATCCAAAAGGCTCTAAAAGAAGGAAGTCGTTTTGATTTTATCACTAGTTTTATCATATTTTTTACGTATTCATTACCTGTTTTCGCCTTTGCGATGTTACTATTATATTTATTTGCATCTGGTGAAGTGTTTTCCTTTTTCCCACTTGGACATGAAGTATCCGATTTTTATGAAGACTTAAGTTTTATTGGAAAAGTAAAAGATCGATTGGCGCATATGTTTTTGCCTGTGATCTGTTATGTGGTCGGTAGTTTTGCCGTTCTCACTCTTCTTATGAAAAATAGTTTACTCGACCAAATTGCAAAGGAATACGTAAGAACTGCGCTCTCGAAAGGGCTTAGTTTTTCAGATACGATTTTCCAACATGCTTTTCGAAACTCACTCATTCCGATAGCGACGGGATTCGGGAGTAACTTAACTTTAATTTTTTCTGGTTCTCTTTTCATTGAATTGGTATTTAATATCGACGGAATGGGGTTACTAAGTTTTGAAGCCGTAAGAGAAAGAGATACTGATCTTATGATGGGACTTCTGCTTGCACAAAGTTTTTTAGGGCTCATTGGCAAAATAGTCTCTGATTTTTGTTATATCATTATTGATCCGAGGATTGATTTCGAATGAAGTTTATATCAAACCCGGCAAACGTTCGTAAGTGGGAAAAATTTAAAAAGAATAAACGAGCTTATTATTCATTGCTCATTCTTTTTTATACATATATTATTTCTTTGTTTTCGCCTTTGTTAATCAATAATAAACCATTGTTTGTATTGTATGAAGGCTCTGTTTCTTTTCCTATCTTTCAATTTTATCCTGAAACAAAATTTGGTGGTGTCAATCTAACGGAACCAAATTATAAAAAACTAAATCGTGAGCTAAGATTCCAAGATTCAGGCAATAAGATGGTATTTCCGCCCATCCCATTTGGCGTGAATGAAGACAATTTAGATAGTTTAGAAGAAGGAACAAATCCTCCTAGTAAACCATCTCTGCGCCATTGGATGGGAACTGATGACCGAGGTCGTGATGTTTTTACACGAATTGTTTATGGTTATCGTCTTGCGATGACTTTTAGTTTGATTCTCATCGTTGTCGAGATCCTTCTCGCATCCTTTATTGGAGGGGTACAAGGATATTTTGTAGGTAGATTGGATTTATTCTTACAAAGGATCATCGAAATTTTATCAGCAATTCCTTTTCTTTATCTAATTTTGATTATGGGTTCCTTTTTTGGACGAGGGTTTACGGTCCTTATTGTGACATATGGATCATTGAGTTGGATCGGGCTCAGTTATTATATGAGAGGTGAGTTTTTAAAACTCCGCAAACAACAGTTTGTTGATGCTGCAAAAACTTTGGGTGCATCTTCGTATTCGATCATCATGAGACATCTATTGCCAAATTCCCTGACACCTCTTGTTACGTTTTTACCTTTTATTTTAATATCAGCGATTTCGGTATTATCGGCATTGGACTTTTTAGGATATGGGATTCCTGCTCCCAATCCATCTTGGGGTGAGCTCATAGGGCAAGGTAGGGAACGATTGACCGCTTGGTGGTTGATTACTTTTCCATCCGTTGCTTTATTTTTGACGATATTGTTTTCAGCATTTGTTGGGGAAGGATTACGAGATGCCTTTGATCCAAAAGACAAGGTGGTTTACGAATGAGTTCCAAAGAAAAAGCCATTGATGTAAAAGACTTAAGCATACAAATCAAAACCGATGATGGAATTTTACCAATTGTAAGTGAAATTAGTTTTCACCTAGATAAGGGAGAAACTTTAGCATTAGTAGGGGAATCGGGTTGTGGAAAATCCATCACTAGTTTAGCTTTAACGAAGTTATTACCTTCCAATACAACCATATATCCAACAGGATCTGTCCTTTTTGATGGATTTGATTTGATGAAGTCTTCCAGTGAACACCTAAGATCAGTTCGTGGAAAAGAAATCAGTTATGTATTCCAAGAGCCTTTTTCATCCCTTAATCCATTACATAAAATCGGAAAACAGTTGGTGGAAAGTTTTTTATTACACGGACTTGGTTCCATTGAAGAAGCAAAAAACAAAGCGATTTATTTGTTAGAACGTGTTGGAATTACAGATGCAAAACAACGATTGGAACAATACCCAAACCAATTTTCCGGCGGTATGTTACAAAGAGTCTGTATTGCAATGGCTCTTATGTGTGATCCCAAAATTTTAATCGCAGATGAACCAACAAGTGCAATTGATGTCACCATCCAACTCCAGTTAATTGAACTATTGAAGGAATTGAGAAAGGAACACGGAATGTCCGTTTTATTTATCTCACATGATATAGGTCTTGTGAGTCATATTGCGGATCGCATTGCTGTAATGTATGCTGGTAAAATTGTAGAGCAAGGGAATGTGGATTTGGTGATTGATTCACCCAAACATCCTTATACCAAGGCATTGATTTCTGCCTATCCTACACATGAGAATATAGGCAAAAAATTAGTAACAATTGATGGGATTGTTCCTTCTCCAAAATCCTATCCAAGTGGTTGTCGATTTCATACTCGTTGTAAAGAAAAAATGGAAATTTGTGATTCCAAGATTCCTTATCCTTCTTTGGTCAAAGAATCTCAAATTGTAGAATGTTTTTTGTATGGAGGGAGAGAAAGTGCTTAATGTAAAAGACTTGGTTGTATCGTATAAACAATCACAATCTCTTTCCTTTTCTACAAAACGTTTAGTCGCAGTAGACGGTGTGCAATTTTCAATTCCTAAAGGTAAGATACTTGGACTTGTTGGGGAATCAGGTTGCGGAAAATCAACCATTGGTCGTGCTATTTTATCCTTATTGCCTATCGATCAAGGTTCCATAACATTCGAAGATTTAGATATTTCAAAAATATCCAAAGAAGAACATAAACTTCTTAGACGTAAAATCCAAGTCGTTTTCCAGGATCCTTATTCTTCGTTAAACCCACGTTTTACGATAGAGGAAATCATCACCGAAGGATTACAAATTCATTTCCCTAAGCTGACATTGAGTGAGAAAAAAGCAAAAGCAATCAAAGCTTTATCGGAAGTCAATCTTCCTGCGGACATTTTGCACCGATACCCACATGAATTTAGTGGAGGCCAAAGGCAAAGGATTGCCATTGCACGCGCATTGATCCTTGAACCAAGTTTAGTCGTTTGTGATGAGGCAGTTTCAGCTTTGGATATTTCCACTCAAGCACAGGTAGTAAATAATTTGTTATTACTCCGAGAAAAATATGGTTTATCGTATTTATTCATTTCGCATGATCTAAATATAGTTAAACATGTATCAGATCGTATTGCCGTGATGTACTTAGGTCAAATCGTGGAAGAAGGTAATCGAGATGAGATTAGCCAAAAACCTCTCCATCCATATACAAAAGCCCTATTTTCAGCAAGTTTCGATTTAAAAGATCGAATGAAAGTATCTCAACCACTTGTTGGGGAAATCCCAAGTATACTCAACCAACCAAAAGGTTGTAAGTTTCATACACGATGTCCAATTGCAAAAGAGATTTGCAAAACGCAAGAACCGCTGGAAACGTATCCTTCAGAGCTGCGCCGAGTGAAATGCCATTTCCCATTGTTGTGAAATTTCTGTGAAACTATCATTACGTGATACAATCAAAGGTGTTATAGGAAAAACACTTTTATCTTTTATCTTTGTCATCTCAATGACAATGTTTTTTATATTGTACCCGCTGCTTGCGGATCCTGATTATTACAAAAATTTAATTCTGGATTCTACTTACAAACTAACTGGACTTAATGTTAATTATAAAAGTTCAGAACCCGTGTTTTTTCCTTTTCCAGGAATTGAGTTAGAAGAAGTTACTGTTTCAAAATTGGATGATGAAATCATTCACGTAAACAATTTAAGAATTGAAATTTATTATGGAATTTTCATTGGTAAATCGTTAGAATTAAGAAAAATATATTTAAATACAGGAACTGTTGAAATCACACGCGAAAAAGATGAATCATTTCCTTTATTTGATAAACTTTCAACAAATTCAAACGTAAATCCAGATCAAAATTCGAAAAGTGTTTCTAATTTAATTGAATCTAAGTTAGATGAAGAATCTCCAGCTGAACTTTATTTTTCGAAAACTTTTGTAAACTTTGTAAACCAAATCGAAATTAAAAATATAACCATTTTATTCGATGATAAATTGTATTCACGAAATATTAATTTATACCTTTGGGAAACAACACTTCATCTCGACCAAGACTTACGGAATATTGATTTTTATCTATATGGAAAATTAAATCATGAACCAATTACGTTGAGTGCGGATTTCCAATTTTTGGAAGATAAAATGACCTATGAATCTTTAAGATTGGAAGGTGAATTACAATTTCAAAATTTGAAAGGTATTGATTTGCATGATATATTAATCATCTTTACTAGAGGTGACTTACGATTTGCTAAAACGACAGGAACCATTCCTTTTTATAAACGTGATGAATCAAAAATATATGCTGTGGTTGACCAAATGCATATCAAGGATTTGGCACTAAAGGATGGAAAAACTTTTGCCGATGGGCATGTGTCAACAATTATCAATTATGATATAAATGAAGATAAACTTTCCTTTTCAAATATTGTAGTCGAGTGGAAAGGTAAATCAAAACTTTATGGATCAGGTTATGTTAATTTTCTAAAACCACCTTTATCTCCAACCATATCTTTTGAGGGATCTTCCGATTATTTAGATGTACCAAGTCTCTTAAAAGTTGCACAAATTTGGATTGATCCAGATTTTGAAAAATCAATTCTCACTCGCGGCTTACCAAACACTGGTTATGTAAACCGAATGAATGTTTATTTAAATTTTCATTTTCGCAATTTAACAGTTGTAGATTTTAAAGCTGATTCATTAAAATTAAATGTACATTATGCAAAAAGAAAACTAAACATCAATCGATATGAATTAAAGGTTTATGATGGTGATGTAATTGGTTCTGGTGATTATCGTTGGACAAATCCTGTTGGACTTACGTTAAAAGGAGAAATCAAACATGTATCAATTGCTCCAGTATTGTCTGATATTTTTAAAATCTCTCCGATAACAGGGAGTTTAGATTCTGAGTTTGTCATTTTTTCTCCTACTGATACAGAAGATGGATTTATTCCCAATTTACAAGTGATCGGTAACATCAATGCAAAAAATGGGGAGTTACTCAGTTACACAAATATCTTAAAACCAATCAGTTCGATTGGAAGTGTGATCAATCTTAAAAAAATAGATTTTAGTAGAGCAACACCTTATAATGAACTTAAGTTTGATTTTCAATATGCAAAAGAAAATATTGAAATCAAAAATTTTGCCTTAAAAGCAGATGGAATTGCTGGTTCTGGTGGTGGAAAAATTGGTTTTAACAAAGCAATTGATATGAAGTTTACAATTGCCTTTCCAGGGGTTGCAGGCAAAGCATTAAAACTTCCAATCATATACAGAGGAACGTACGGAGTGTCATCTCCATTTATTGATCCAATCTGGTTAGGTTCTGTTTATGCGGGGACTATTTTTTTAGCAAGCCCAGCGGGAGCTGCCGTCGGTGGAATTGCTGGATCGGCAATGTCTGATTATGTAAATCGGGCTGTAGAGAATGTCACATCGGGCGTTCAAAAAAGTTGGAAAGGATTTCGGAATATCTTTGGTAGCAAAGAAGAGGATGAAAACAAAGAAGAAAAAACCAAAGAGTAAATCTCTAACTATTTTTTCGTTAACATCGTTCCTTTCATTGAATTTACTTTCAGTAACTACTAGTTTTTTTCAAATTAGCGGGATCTCTTGATGGCAAATTAAATTAGTCGCCGTTAGCAACATCAAATTCCCGAATCTAACCAAATTCCATTTTGCATTCATGTCTCCTCTTCGTTTCGAATCGGAATGCCTTCTTTTTTGAGTATTTTAAGTGCATTTGTGGTATTTGAGACACCTTCTCTCAATTTGTAGTCAAAATCCATTTGTCCATTGATTTCAAGTTCAGTGAAGTGGAATCGTTTTGCCCAAGGTATATCGGCTAGTTTTAAGTCGTGAGTCGTTAAAAAAACAATACAGTTTTTCTCACGTAACACAGATAAGATTTCACGAGTTGCAATGTATCTTTCTTTTGAGTTTGTTCCTTTCAAGATTTCATCCAAAAATAAAATCGGAATTTTATTAGATACATTTGCATTTTGGATGATGGAAGATAATCTTCTTACTTCCGAATAAAAAAAGGAAACTCCGTCTTCCATTGAATCTTGTGAACGAATCAAAGTATGAATTTGGAAATCTAGGAGCTCAAAGTTTTTGCCTATTACAGGTGCACCTGATCCAGCAAGTAACAACGACATGGCGATAGACCGTAAGTATGTTGTTTTTCCACTCATATTGGAGCCAGTGATTATCATTAAATCGCCTGGTTTCATGGCTGGTAGAGAGTTCATCACTCGATTGGTTTGAGATAAAAGTGGGTGGACCAAAGATTCTGATCTAAGTATCCCCTCTTTTGAAATTTTGGCAAAGTTAGCTTCCGGATTCAAATATCCGAAGTTAAGAAGTGGTAAAATTGAATCAAATTGAACGATTTGGTTTTGTAGTTCATTCCAATTGGATTCATATTTTTGTTTCCATTTTTGTAACGATTGGATTTTCCAAAGGTCCCATAAACAAAGTAAATTTAAGATTAAGTGGGGTAAAGGGGAAACCAATAGTTCAGAAGAATCACCAAGATTCGATATTTTTCTTAACATATGTTTGGTGAATTTTCTGTCTTTTGATAGAAATAAAAAAGTTTTTTGGAATCGGTTTGCAGTTAGGTGTAAGGATTTAATTTCTTTCCATAATAATTTGGATTCGCTGCGATAACTAACAAACAAAATACCATTGATGAGTAAAATAAATGGGATAAGAGGAAGGTCAAATAAGAGTCCGACCAAGATATAGATAGGAGTTATCACTCCCCAAATAGGAAAGAACCATCGAAGCCATTTTCGTTTTTTCCAAAAATTCGTATCGTTGTGTACTTTTGGGAACAAAAATTTTTCATTTGGTTCACCATCCAAAATCAAAAATTTTCGCATCAATTGAAAACTGTAGTTTTGTTGATTTAAAATTTTGGAAACAGAAAGGTGATTTTTATCTGTATTTCCCCACTCACCAGGTTCTTGTAAAAATCGATATAAATAGATTAAAAATCCTTCTTCTGTAATCGTTGTATCATACACTCCCAAAAACCCTTGTTTGGTGCAGAGATCCAAATCGATGGAAAGTGGATGGTTTCTTACAGGAACAGGGTATTCCCAGATTTCCCTAGTTTTTAGTTTTTTAAACTCACCCGTAAGCCTTTGGATTTCATCTTCAATGAATTGAAAGGTTTTTTTGGCATATTGAAGTTGTTCTTTTCTTCGTACATACAAGCGAACGAGAAAAATAAAAGGTAAAAGTGGGAGAAAGGAAAGTCCATATTCAAACCATGAAAGTTTTGCCAGATAACAAAAACTAATCGTAGATACAAAAATTAAGAATGTAATGAGACGAATCAGACTTACAACTCGAAGTCGTTTGGATAAAAATTGGATTTTAGATTTGTATTTTTTTTTCCTAAGAGTTAGGAATGTATACTTTGGATTAGTGGAAAAGAGGTCGTTCGTAATTTTCTTCTTCCCTTCGAGAAATCTCAGTATCAAGGACACGGATGAGACTTCCTAAGTCACTTAATCTCCATTTGTCGATGAGTCGTCCTTTTTCACGACCAGAAAACTTATTTAAATACAGAGTGCCAAATAGGTCTTCTCCATACTCATAAGCAACAAAGCGCCCGCTTCGTCTTCCTGTAGAATTTTCCAATCGAATTGTCATGAACGAATACCAAAAATCAGAGAAAAAAAAATAGTACAAGCAAAATTTTTTGCTTCAGGATATTCATTTTTCGGCGATACATATATCGGGGGAAGGCTACTTACCACGGATGGTGGGGACCTTCAAAAACAGATACCCCAGAAACCGGAAAGCACGGAGGCTTGTATGGATTTCTATCCTGATATGAATTTGGAGTTTAAAAGCTCCTTTGTGAAGACCAACCAGTTTTTTGCCAACACCCAAGACGAATCTCTTCTCCCACAAAAGGGACTTGCGGCACGTAACCTACTTAACCTCTCACAAATGACCAAACTTCGCGAAATTCGCAAACGCCATTTGAAAAAAGGACACCAACGCGAAGGGTTCCAATGGGACTAATTGCCTAAATTTCTCTTGACCATCTGAAAGTAGCGTCTATCATAAAGACCGCTTTTAGATGGAGAGATATGGCAAATAACCTAGCAGAAGTTTATAAGGAATCCGCAGAAAAATTTGGTCCAAGACCAGCATTTTGGTATAAAAATGCACAGAAGGATTACCAAGCCCTTACCTATAAACAACTTTACGAAGATGGTATCGCACTTGCAGAAGCCCTAATTGATTTAGGTGTGAAAGCAAGAGAACATGTCGGCGTTCTTGCTGACAACCGAGTGGAGTGGATCATTGCCGATTGTGCCGTGTTAACTGCTGGAGCAGCCAACGTTCCTCGTGGTTCGGACATCACTGATTCGGAAATCGTATACATTTTAAATCACTCAGAAGCCAAAGTTGTTTTTTTAGAAAACGATAAGGTATACGAAAAATACAAAAATAACAAGTCACAAGTGAAATCGGTAAAAACCGTCATCATTATGGACAAAGACACCAAATTAAAGTCAGGTGCTGGAATTTTACACTTTTACGATCTTTTGGAAAACGGAAGGGAACTTCGCTCCAAAGGGAAACGTGAAGCGGAAAAACGGATGTCTGGAATCAAACCAGATGATTTGTATACGCTCATTTACACTTCAGGAACCACTGGTATGCCAAAAGGTGTGATGCTCATGCATTCCAACATGATCCACCAAATGCATTATGTAGTCCCTCGGGTTGCAAAAGTAACACCTGACGACCGTATGTTGTCTATCCTTCCTGTTTGGCATATCTTTGAACGTGTAGTGGAATACTTTGCCATCATCAATGGTGGTTCCACATATTACACAAAGGTTACCGAACTTCGTAACGACATCCAAAAAGCAAGACCTACTTTTATGGCTTCTGCACCTCGGGTTTGGGAAAGCATTTATAATGGGATTTACACCCGTATCAATGACCCAAAACAAACCCCTCCAGTCAGAAGGTTTTTGTTTAAAGTGGCTTACTTTTTCTCAAAACACTACCATGCATCGATTCGATTTCTTAAAGGTTGGGAAGTGGATTACGAAGGACGTAATATTTTACAGTCCTCGGTATTGGCTATTGTATCGATCGTAAAATTGTTGTTCACAGGTCCTTTCACTCTTACGATCCTTTCTCTCATTGCCTCACAGTTTTTGGTACCTGAGGAGAGTCCATTGAAAACACCTTTATATGTCCTTGCGGGACTTGGTGTTTTGTTTAATAGTTTTACTCTTGATCGTATTGTCCTTTCCAAAATTAGACAAGCAACTGGAGGTCATTTGCGCGCTACATTGTCTGGCGGTGGTGCCTTACAAAAACACGTAGATGCATTCTTTATGGACATTGGAATCACAGTACTCGAAGGTTATGGTATGACAGAAACTGGACCTGTGATTTCTGCTCGGACTTTTGATCGCCCGATCATGGGTTCTGTGGGTGATATCGTTCCGCTCAGCCAAGTCCAAATCCGGGATGATGCAGGGAATGTTCTTTGTCATATTGACGACAAAAAGAATATCATCTTTGGAAAGTTAGGTGTCAAAGGTGTGGTTCATTTAAAAGGACCTCAAGTGATGAAAGGGTATTACAAAAATCCAGAAACTACGAAAAAAACTATCGTAGATGATTGGATGAACACTGGTGATATCGGGATGATTAACTTCAAAAAGACTCTGACACTCACGGGTCGTGCGAAGGATACAATTGTATTACTCGGTGGTGAAAACGTAGAACCTGTACCAATCGAAAACAAAATTGATGAATCACCTTACATCAAACAATCGATGGTAGTTGGACAAGATCAAAAGGTTCTAGGTGCCATCATTGTTCCTGACTTTGATGCACTTATCCCTTGGGCTGAAGAAAATGGGATCTCAGAAAAAGCTCCTGAGAAACTCATTGTCCATCCAAAGGTAGTGGAATTCTATAAAAAGGAAGTTCGTAATTTTAACAGTGTTAAAACTGGATTCAAAAACTTCGAACAAGTGCAGTATGTGACTCTCATCACAAAACCATTTGAAGTTGGGGACGAACTCACGAACCTTATGAAGATGAAACGCCACGTGATCACTGAAAAATACAAAGACAGAATTTTGGAGCTCTACAAAAACAGTTAATATGACTCCTTTTGCAGAGATCTTTCATGGAGACCGCATCTTGGAAATCAAGATGCAGTCGAATGAAAAAAACACATTTGATTTTGAAGCATTTGTATTATTCCAACAAATTTTAAACAAACACGCAAATAATCCAAATTTGCGTGTTTTGCTTTTTACCTCCGCACAAACTCAGTTTTTTTCCAATGGGATTGAACCCACTCTCATGTATGGAAAAATGGAATCGGATGTTAGGCGTTCTGTAGAACAATTGTTACGAACAGCGCAGACGTATTTCCACTTTCCTGTTCCTACGATTGCAGTGATCAATGGACATTGTATGGCGGCAGGGGCAGTGTTTGCTCTCTTTTCCGATTACCGTTATATGGTGGACAAAGGGGGAAGGATTGGTTTCTCCGAAGCAATTGTGGGACTAAACTTTCCTTCCATCCCTACAATCGTATTGCAAGACTTAGTTGGTGTGAAAGCAACAAGGGATTTACTTTTTACTGGTAAACAAATCAAAGGTCCTGAGGCAAAAGATATTGGTCTTGTCGATGAGCTCTATAGTGCGGATGATTTATATCCAGAAGCGATGAAATTTGCCGAATCGCTTTCCAAGCTTACTTATAACTCGAGCCGTGGAATGAAAACTGCGTTACGTGAACCGTACCGCGCCCAAATGGAATCCTTATTCCAGTTAGATGCTGACCATTTTACCAAGGTGATCTTATCTCCTGATGGGCAAGAAGGGTTTTTGTCTCTCATAGAAAAACGTAGACCAAAGTTTTCCACATGATGCGACTTGTGATTGTATTTGTGGTCATGATTTTTTTAAATTGTGCCACAAAAGCAGTCATTAAGAGGTCAAAACATGTTTCTACCCAAATCCATCATTTGGATTCTGTAAAGCTTATCCATCCTTACTATGATTTACTCTTTGAATCCCCTGAATTAAAAACAAAAGATGGGACAACATACATACGTTCCATCAATGCATTGGATCGAAGTTCAAATAAATGGTTTGCTCCACACCCAGAAAGCAAAATAGAAACTTTGGAGATGAGAGAGATAACAAATCAAGGGGAAAGTTCCCGTATTGGAGGCATCTATTTCCGACCAAAGTCATACAACTATTCTTGGTATCTGTATCTATCCAAGGAGTTCTCAGTTGTATACAAATTATCGATTGATGAATACACAGAGATTCCCAAAGAAATTGAATATGTGGAATATGAAAATTCCTTTGGCATTTGCTTCGAATTAAAGTCGGGCAAAACATGTTATGAATCAATTCCTATCGCAACAAGTCAGTATCCATATACCTTCCAATTGAATCGTTGTGATGTTTGCCAAACAAAAATTCGAAAGACAATTCGCATTCCCAAACAACCCGCAGAAGACTCTCTTGTCGTTGCCATAGTGGATGAAAAAGGAATCGTAGGGAAGATGTACCAAATCAACACAAAAAAATATGGATTCCTTCTGCAGCGGTATATAGAAATTAATTCCATAGAAAAGTTTGAAACGAATGTTAAATGGTATCCTATTCTACCTTTTGCCTTCGTTTGGGATGCCATCACCATCCCATTCCAAATGATTTGGGAAATTCTGACAATCATTGCCTACAGTCGTTCATTTAGCTAAGATAAGAGATTAAAACCAATCCTTAAGAATTAGAAACTTTGTCTAAGATATTGACCTAACCTAAACCCTTTTGGATATATATGTTAGGGCTTACCCTTGACGAAATCGGAAGGTCAAAAAACTTCATTCTAAAGAGGCAATATGGCAGAAAATCATTATTATAATGCAAAAGACTTAGGAAAATTTGGAGAGATTGGTCGCACGAATCCCGCTCTTGCTGATAAATTTTTTGGATACTACAATGCAGTGATGGCAGAAGGAGCCTTAACGGAAAGAGAAAAGGCACTCATTGCGCTTGCAGTGGCCCATGCACTAAAATGCCCATATTGTATTGATGCCTACACGACCACTTCACTTCAAAAAGGTGCTGATGAAGCACAAATGAATGAAGCAGTACATGTTGCAGCAGCGATGGCGGCTGGCATTAATTTGGTACACAGCGTCCAAATGCAAAACAAAATAGACGAACTTTCATTTTAAAGTATGGATTTAACCGAACAACATTCCACCTTGCAAGGATATAGTGGAAAACATTTTTTTGAAACCGTCGGAAAACCCATCCAGGCGCGTTCCATCAAAGTGTTCCAGATCAATGTTGGCAGATGGTGTAACCAAGCTTGCCGGCATTGCCATGTGGATGCGTCTCCTATTCGAACTGAGATGATGGACGAAAAAACTGCAAAACTTTGTATCGAACTCATATCTAAAATTCCAGAAATTGAAACGGTAGATATCACAGGTGGAGCACCGGAAGGAAATGCAAATTTCAAATACATTGTAACGGAAGCTAGGCGACTAGGCAAACGAGTCATAGATCGCTGTAACCTTACCATTTTGGAAGAACCAGGTTTTGAATGGCTGTATGACTTTTTAAAAGATAACCAAGTGGAAATTGTCTCTTCCTTACCTTCTGTTTTGGAAAATGTAACTGACAACCAACGGGGAAAAGGTGTTTACCAAAAGTCCATCACCGCCTTAAAAAAGTTAAATGCAATTGGTTATGGAACATCACTTCCGATCCATTTGGTTTATAATCCCAATGGGCTATTTTTAAGTTCAGGGCAAACCCAGTTAGAAAAAGAATACAAAGAACATTTATTTAAAAAATATGGAATTGTGTTTAACCAGTTGTTTTGTATCAACAACCTTCCTATCAATCGATTTTTAGGATCTCTTGTTCGCGGTGGAAAATTTGAAATGTATATGGAAACATTGGTGAATGCCTACAATCCTGCAACAGTGAACGGTCTCATGTGTTTAGACCAAATTTCAGTAGGATTTGATGGATCCGTATATGATTGTGATTTTAACCAAATGTTGGAATTAAAATCAAAAGCTGTGAATCACATACAAGATTTCGATTTGCCTGCATTCCTTGGACGAGAAATCGTTGTAGCAAACCATTGTTATGGATGTACTGCTGGTGCGGGTTCTAGTTGTGGTGGGGAGATTGTTTAGATGTCAATTCAAAATGAAAAAGACCTACAGGGGATTTTAAAAGCAGGTAAGTTTGTTGCTAAGGTCCGAGAGTTATTAAAACTTTTGGCAAAACCTGGTGTTTCAACATTAGAACTTGATATGGCCGCAAAACAAGAGTTTGAAGCTGCAGGTGCAATTTCTGCTCCCAAATTTGATTATAAATTCCCCGGATTTACCTGTATTAGTACCAATTTTGAAATTGCTCATGGAATTCCCAAAAAAGAAATGATTCTAAAGGAAGGGGATTTGGTCAATGTGGATGTTTCTGCAAAGTTAGATGGTTATTATGCGGACACAGGAATTTCATTCATTGTCGGTAACGCAAACCCAACACTTCAAAAACTTTGTGATACAGCAATCGAAGGTACAATGCGTGCCACAAAACAAGCGTTTACTGGAAATTATCTTCGCCACCTAGGAAAAGAAATCCATTCGGCCGCAAAAGAAAATGGATTCACTGTCATCAAAAACTTGGCAGGTCATGGCACAGGCAAAAAACTCCATGAAGAACCACAAGTTTTAGTATATGAAGACAAACGCGACCATAGAAAACTAAACCAAGGCCTTGTCCTTGCGATTGAATCTTTTATTTCCACTGGGAGCCAAACTGCATACGAAGAATCCGATGGATGGACTTTAGTCGCTGGGAACCGACAAGGGCATTTAAGTTACGTGGCACAATGCGAACACACAGTCATCGTGCAAAATGGTAAACCCATTATCACCACCTTGTAAACAAGGAAGTAAAATTAATCTCTTTGAATTAGAATTGGATTCATATAGATTACAGGAAACGAAATCATCAATTGACCAAACAAAGTTTTATATTAGATTTTAAGATTGTCCATTGATACATAGAGCATCGGACCACTGTCGATCGAATTCACTTTAGTAGCCTATGTTTCCATTAGAAATCATCGAATCTGGTGCATCTCCCAACGAAGCAAGAGGGATACTTATCCTTTGGCCGAGTACAGGTGGGAATGCGAGATCCTTTCGAATCCGAGATTCAGAGCTTCTTCGTGATGGGTTAAGGTTAATTCGTTTTAATCCACCTTCTCACGGGAATTCAGGTGGAACCTATGATCCAAAAACCGCCATCACTTTGTTAGATGAGTATCTAAAAGGAAAAAACTATTTAAAAAAACCTTTGTATGGGATTGGACATAGTGGGGGAGGGGCAGCGCTTCTTATGTATGCCCAAAAAACTCCCTTTCGAAAATTATTTTTACTTTCTCCAATACTTGATAGTGTTTTAAGTTTAAAGTATTTGTATGAATCGGATTCCATTGAGGAATTCAGTCGTTTGCTCCTTCTGCCGAATTTATCTGATAGTGAATCTCCCAACAAACAGATATTAGAGTCATTAGCAACTCCTGATTGGTTGGTATCTGGGGAAGTGGATCACCTTTCGTTTCCTGTGAAAAATGTTAGGATCCAAGTGGATTCACTTGCAACCTTTTTACGAAATTTATTTTTACCAGGTTTCCAAGTAGAATTTGGTGTGAATGAAAAACGAACAGATGTTACAATATTTCTTCCCGCAGAAGACAAATGGTTTCCTAAAAAACAAACTGTCGATTTTGCAAAACGGAACCAATTTCGATTTTTAGAAATCCCAGAAGCCCCCGACCATTTTTTCTCCCATAGTTGGCTTAGTGTTTGGAAAGAGATAAAATCCATCGATTGGGACTAGAGAACTTCCTAAGTCTCCATAAAAAAATCCTTTTAAATGGTTTACAAATGAACAGAAGTCATTTAGGATTATCGCCTGTATCAATTCGTAAATACAAAGAAGAATTGGTATAAAGGAGAAATTGTGGAACCCATCTATTTAGCTTTGATTCTATTCACTCTTTGGACACTCGCTCTTGGTGTCACATTGACAACCTACAGAAGTGTACAGGTGTTACTTGGTAAAAAAAAATCCAATGAATTCCCAGCAGGTATCCAACATGGAAGTGATTTCAATTGGAGGCTCAACCGTGCCCACCTCAATAGTTTAGAGAACTTACCACTATTTGTAGCAGTGGTTTTTTTGACGGTGAGTTTGGGAAAGGTAGATACATTTGTTAATCAAGTGGGGTTTGTGATTTTGGGAGCAAGGGTTTTGCAATCCCTTACTCATTTGATTGCAACGAATGTATTAGCAGTAAACATTCGATTCACTTTTTACATGATTCAAATTGTGACTTATATCATACTTCTCGTCCGATTGGTTTAGACACCTTCCCTTTTGAGGTCACGGCTCATCAGAGCTTTGACCACTTCTTTCGGATCTTTATCTTCGTATAACATACGATATACTTCTTGTGTGATAGCCATCTCCACTCCCAATTTATCTGCTAGGTTTTTTGTGGATAAAGTGGTTTTTACACCTTCCGCTACTTCGTTCATGGAAGTTAAAATTTCCTTTAACGTTTCCCCTTTGCCCAATCGAAACCCAACCGTTCTGTTTCTCGATGCTTCCCCGCAACAAGTGAGTACCAAGTCCCCCATCCCTGATGGACCAAGGAAAGTCATGGGATCAGCACCCATTTTGATTCCCATCCTTGTGATTTCATTTAACCCACGTGTGATGAGTGCAGCTCTGGTATTTTGTCCAAACCCAAGACCATCGGCAACTCCTGCAGCAATCGCAATCACATTCTTTAAAGCACCACCCACTTCCACGCCAACCACATCGGGAGTCCAGTAGGTTCGGAAATAGGTAAAGCTAAAGATCTCTTGCACTCGTTTGGCGGTAGCTTCGTTTTTCGAAGCGATGGAAACGATGGTAGGAACTCGTTTTACCATCTCTTTGGCAAAACTAGGTCCGGAAAGATAAGAAAGTTGGGAATGGTATTGGCCAGGTAGCTCCGATTCAAAAATTTCAGAAACAAGGCGAAGGCTTTCGTTTTCGATCCCTTTGGAAGCGGAAACGATCGGAACTTTGGGTGGGATATGGTCTTTAATTTCCTTTAAGATGCCTGAGAGTGCGTGGCTCGGAGGAGCCGAAACAATCATGTCTTTGTCTTTCACCACTTGGATCAGGTCTGTGTTTGCTCTCAGTTTTTCAGGAAGAACCAAATCTGGCATATGTTTGGAATTCATATGATTTTCGTTGATCGAACGAGCTTGTTCTTCGCTCCTTGTCCAAAGGGTGACATCATAACCCTTGTCTGCTAAAATACTACCTAGTGCAGTGCCAAAACTTCCAGCACCAATGATTCCAATCTTCATGAGTTCCGTATTCTAAATCTGCTTTCCAAAAAGGCAATAGAAAATAAAATTAAAATATGCTTTTGACGGATCTCTTCCGTTTCAACCCACTGAATCTCTTTTTGCCACCAAAAGTGGTCCCAAAGAGTAATTACAAAGTTACCTTACTGCTCGGTAGCTTAAAAAAAGTCATAAACTCAGAAATCATCGCAGAAGACCCAGATTTGGAAAGTTTAGAAGTAGGTTCCGCCAAAGGGGAAGTGATTTTGACGGGAACGTACCGCATGGAATGGCTTTGGATCGCTCGGTTTTTAAAAGTGAAATCCATCCGATACCGAGTTCGACTCAAACCTGTGTTAGTTAAAGATAACAAAGCAAGATTAAAAATTGTTGGATACCGAGCTTGGGATACTAAACCTCGTCGGTTTGACTTTGTTAGGTGGTTTGTGAAAATTGATCCATTTCACAAAAAAAAAGTATTTGAATCTATCATGCATGAGGCACCTCACATTTTATCCATCACTGGTTTGCAGTGGGAATTATTATTTGATTTAAATTATTTTTTGAATTTGGTTCCTTCTATTGCCGGTAAAATTGAAATCCAATACCTTGTGGCAGATCATAATGAATTGTATATTTTTGTGAGATCTTCTACAATTTTAAAACCACTTGTGGATTTTTTTGGACCGGAGTATTTAAAGATCGATTACATTGAAGAAGATCGAGATATCCAAATGTTACTGTGGGAAAATGAATAGATGAAAATCATTTATCTAACGGATATCCATGATGGACTTCATGGTCTGAAACGAATCCTACAAACTACAGAAGCAGACTTGTATCTTTTTTCTGGAGATATCATATACAAAGCTTTTTTTTCCTTTGATCGGATCATTGATTTTTGTGGTGTCCAAGAGGAATTGTATTATTTATTAACGGAAAGAAAAGATGACTCAACTCCGTTTGACTTTACAACACATGCCATTCGTTTTCCTGAAAAATATTCTACCGCGATCGTAGAAAAATCTCAAAAATACAGAGACTTGTACAAGTTAGCTGCCAAAACGATGAAGGAAAAATATGAAATCATCGAAAAACTAATTCTTAAGTATGCAAAGTCACCTGTGTATTGTTTACCGGGTAATTATGATTTAGATTTGCAATACACCGAACTTTACCAACGAGAAGTGCATCGTAAAAGTTTTGAATTTCAAAATATTAAAGTATCTGGGTATGGTGGTGCTCCGATTTGGACTTCAGGCATTCCCGAAAAACTCACCGTCGTTTTTCACGAATATACTAAAAATGGAAAAAACTATAGTGAACCAGAAGATTTTTTCCGAGAGGAACTGCCTGATATCTGCTGGATTCACAATCCTGCTTATGGTTATTTTGATACCATCCCTGGAGTTGGAAAATGTGGAAGTCAAGGGATCAGAAGGTATTTAGATGATGAATCTCCATCTCTTGTCGTTTCAGGACATGTCCATGAAGACCAAGGCATTAAAAAAACAAAAAATACTGTTTTTATCAATCCATCTAACTTTGGTGCGGTGGATTCATTACATGGTTTCCAAGAAGGTGGATATTACGCTGAAATACTTATGGAAGGAAAAGATGTAGTCCAATCAAATCTTTGCCAACTACGTGGAGAAGATTGGCATAGATTGATAGAAGTAGATTGTTCTGAAAAACATTTAAAACTCATTTCTCAAAATCCGATTTCAACAGTGAGTTCCGAAGATTATATCCGAGGGAATTAAATGGTCACCTTTCTTACGATTTGTGGCGTACTTTTTACCGTTGCTTTTTTCCTTTACGCACTCTCAGCAGTAGACAATCAAAGTTTAAACAAGAAAGAAAAAGAAAGGTTAAAAAAAGAAGAAAATCTTCGAGTAGGGGATCCGAGAAAAGTTTACGGAAAAGAAAAAGACCCAAATCTTCCAAGACTTCGCTTATGCCCTGTTTGTGGGACAGTGCTTCGAAAAGATGAATATTTGTATGCAGCCATTTCTACTTACACCAATAGTGAAGGAAAAAAACAGGCGCAAATTTATGGATGTAAGTATTGTTATCTGATCTTGGATTCTGAAAAAAACAGTTCCGAGCAAAACCAAGGAAAGGAAAATCCCTTTGGGCCTCCAAAACCAACCGATGAGATATGAAACCTATGTTTGATTTAACTCAAAGTTTATCAAATCTAAAAGGGATTGGCCCGAAACGAAAAACTATTTTACTCGATCATGGAATCACAACATTTTATGAATTGTTAACGTATTTTCCAAGACGATATTTAGATCGAAATTTTACAAAAGATATCATTTTAAAACAAGGTGACGTGGTCACATTACTCGGGACTATCGTTGATAGTTATATTGTTCATGGAAAAAAAAGTCGATTACTTGTTGGGTTTCGAACCTTAAACAATGAAAGGATCAATTTAGTTTTCTTTCGTGGAGTCAATTTTTTTCATAAATTGTTTGCTATCGATAAAAAGGTGGTGGTGTCAGGAAAATTAGAATACTTCCGAGGATACCAAATCCTTCATCCCGAATATGAATTTTTATCCGATAAGGATGACCCTGAAGACTCCATTCACGCAGGAAGGATTATTCCGTTATACCCTTCGACTGAAGCATTAAAGGAAGAAGGACTTGATTCTAAAGGATTACGTAAACTCATCCACCAAGTTTTGGAAGGCGGCGAAATAAGTGAAAACTTACCTTCCAAATTCATCAAAAAACGTAAGTTACTTGGTCGAGATGAAGCATTTCGTAACATCCATTTCCCTGATACGATGGAAACCGTACAAATTGCACGAAAAAGGTTTGCCTACGAAGAGTTTTTTTATTTTCAGCGGTTATTATTGTACAAACAACGAGAAAGGCAAAAAGTAAAACGTTTGTTATGGCCTCTTCCTCTGTCACCTTCACGTACCAATTTGGAAAAAAATCTTCCATTTGAACTGACGGATGACCAAAAATCAGCCGTAACAACCATCCTCTCTAAAACCAATACCGATTCTCCTTCTGCATTTTTATTACAAGGGGATGTTGGATCAGGAAAAACCATCACAGCACTCCTTGTTGGATTACACTATATCGACAACCACATCCAAGTAGTTTTTTTGGCACCAACGGAAATCTTAGCCAGACAACATTACCAAACCATTTATAAGTTTATGGGCAATATGCCCTTTCTTGGAATTGAATTATTATTAGGTGGTGAAAACAAGAAGATCCGGGCTGAAAAGTTAGCGAGAATCAAAACGGGCGAATCAAATATCATCATTGGCACCCATTCCTTATTACAAGAAGATGTGATTTTTTCTGATTTGGGTCTCGTTGTGATTGATGAACAACATAAATTTGGCGTGGACCAAAGGGAAACAATTCGAGCCAAAGGTAAAAATCCAGACATCTTGGCAATGACCGCCACACCTATCCCACGCACACTTTGTCTTACTTTATACGGGGATTTGACTCTCGTAAATATCAAAACAAAACCAAAAGGTCGTAAACCCATAGATACTCGTTGGTACAAAGAAGACAGAAGGGCAGGAGTTTACAACTCGATACGAAAATATGTTAGTACTGGAAGGCAATGTTACATTGTGTACCCACTCGTTGAAGAATCCGAAAAGGTTGATTTAGAATCTTGTACCGTCGCATACGAGAATTTACGAACAACCGTATTTCCTGATTTGAAAATTGGATTATTGCATGGAAAAATGAAAAGTGCCGAAAAAGATACCGTGATGGAAAAATTCAAATCAGGAGAGATCCAAATCCTTGTCACAACGACAGTTGTGGAGGTGGGTGTCGATGTACCCAATGCAACTATTTTAGTTGTGGAACATGCAGAACGTTTTGGTATCTCCCAATTACACCAGTTACGTGGTCGCGTAGGAAGAAGTGACTTAGAAAGTTTTTGTATCCTCATGACTGGAGATAATATTAGTGAAGAAGGGCGGGACAGAATTGAAGCACTTGTTTCGTCAAATGATGGATATTTTTTAGCCGAAAAAGATCTCGCCATTCGTGGTCCAGGTGAACTCTTAGGAGTCAAACAAAGTGGATTGCCAGAGTTTAAAATTGCCGATTTGGTTGTGGATCGTGATCTTTTAGAAGAAGCCAAGGAAGACGCAGCGTCCATTCCATTGGATGATCCTATGGAAGTTTCGGAGTTGAGGACTCGATTTAGTGAAGGCAAATTTTTATTTGCGAATTAATCGAAGATTTTTAAATGAACCTTATCATGTTCAGATCAAAGTTTCTATTTTTGTTTTTGCTCTCTTTATTATGTGTATGTGGTGAAAAACCGATCAAACAAACTCAAACTGATTTATATCTGGGAATCGATAAAAATTCTTACTTAACTGGCAAATTCAATTCACCTGGACCATTAGCGCCTGTTATCTTAGAAGAAAATGCAAAGGAACATTATTTAAGACCTGATGTGAAAAAAGCCCTTCATAAAATGATCAATGATTTTGAAGATTCGAAACCAAGCTCTTATAAGCAACATATCTTTTTAGTTTCTAGTTTTCGCAACTTCACTCACCAAAAAGGAATTTGGGAATCTAAATTCACTGGGAAAAAAGCGATGCGAGTTCCCATCAAAGGAAAATCATCTGAAGAAATCATTGGGTTGATATTAGAATTTTCAAGTGCACCTGGAACTTCTCGCCATCACTGGGGGACCGACTTTGACTTAAATGCTCTTGACAATGCCTACTTTGAATCGAATGGAAAGGGAAAATATCTATATGATTGGTTAAAGGAAAACGCATCTAAATATGGATTTTGCCAACCTTACAATCCACTTGTTTCCAGAAACAATAAGGGGTATCAGGAAGAGAAGTGGCACTGGTCTTATGCACCGATTTCCAACCAACTCACCAAAGAATGGATCAAATCTTTCCAATCGGGTGAGATCAAATTAGAAGGTAGTTTTTTAGGTGCAGAGGTGTTAGGTGACCGGGCGTTGGATTATGTAAAGTCCATCAACCCGGAGTGTGAAAAAATCACGTCGCAGAATTTATAAGTTTTTGTACAAATTCCACATACTGGAAAGTAGAGTCTCGGCATCACTATAAATTGGAGTCCAATTTAGTACTTGCCTTGCTTTTTTAGAAGAGGCAAGTAATTTTGCTGGGTCACCAAGTCGCCTAGGCCCTGTTTTGTGAGGTATTTGTTTTCCGACAACTTTCTCCGATAAATCAGCCATTTCTTTCACGGAATATCCGGATTCGGAACCTAGATTAACAGTTAAACTTTCCTTTTTCGCCATTATATAATCCAAGGCTAAAACATGAGCTTTCGCAAGATCGCTGACATGGATATAATCTCGCACACAAGTTCCATCTTCTGTTTCATAATCGTTTCCAAAAATTTCGAATCCCTTTCGAATGCCAGCAGCTGCTTCCATAATGATGGGGAGTAAATTGGCTGGAGTTTTTTCAATGCCTTTGATTCTTCCCTTTGGATCGTAACCAGCAGCATTGAAGTAACGAAGTCTAGCTGACTTTAAACCTTTGAGTTTATCAAACCATTCCAAATTTTCCTCAATACAAAGTTTGGTATAACCATAATAGTTTTCTGGTTGTAAAGGGTGGTTTTCGTCAATAGGTAAGTACTTAGGAGCTCCATACACTGCTGCAGAAGAAGAAAACACAATATACTGGCATCCGTATTGAATCATTGCATTTAATAATGTAAAGGTGCCATTCAGATTGTTCATTGTGTATTTTAGCGGATCAGTCATGGATTCACCTGCAGCCTTCCATGCAGCAAAATGAAAAACAGCATCTACTTTTTTAGCAAAAGCTTTTTTTAAGACTTCAGGATCTTGGATTTCACCTTTGATAAATTCATTTTCGGGAAACAAATTGGCTTCGTTTCCCTTTTCCATATCATCGACAATGATGATTTCATGTCCGAGTTCCATGAGTTCTAGGACAATATGACTCCCAATATAACCGGCTCCCCCGGTTACGAGGACTCTCATTCTTCGTCGGATCCACCGGAAACAAATTTGTGATCCACAACTCCACGTTTACTGGTTTCGAAGAATTCGATGACTTTTTGCACTTCGGGTGCAGGGTTTTGGTCTTTTTTAAGTTCGACCAATGCTTGTTTTGTATTGAGACCACTATGATAAATAGTTTTATAAACTCTTTTGATCGCAAGGCGAACATCAGCAGAGATTCCGGCACGTTTCATACCAACAACATTCAAACTCACGACAAGGCCCGGATGACCGTCAACTGTAGCATAAGGAGGTACATCTTTAACAACTTTTGTGAGTCCCGCTAACATAGCATAATCGGCTACTCTTACAAATTGGTGAACTCCGACGGATCCAGAGATGAACACTTTGTCACCAATCACAACGTGACCCGCAAGCATCGTATTTTGAACCATAATGTTATGGTCACCTACAATCACATCATGGGCTATATGAACATTCCCCATTAAATAATTGTGGTTTCCGATCACAGTTGCTTTCCCTTCTACTGTCCCTCTGTGAAAGATTACATTTTCTCTAAAATGATTATGATCCCCAATTTCCAAATAAGTTTTGGTTTCAGGTTTAAAAGCTAAGTCCTGAGGTAATCCGCCAAAACTACCACCTGATGAAATTTTATTAAATTTACCAATTCGGGTCCCTGTAAGGATTTTCACATGGGATTCGATAACAGTTCCTTCTCCAATTTTGACATCTTTTTCAATGATACAAAATGGTCCAACTTCAACGGATTCATGTAGTTCCGCTTTAGGATCGATGATGGCAGTGGGGTGAATTTTCATATTGAATTACAAAAAAAACCAATTGGAAAGACCTGCAAATGATTTTTTAAAATGTAATTTACACGCTTTTCAGCGTCTGTTATCTTTTGGAAGGGTGGTGTGAACTTGTTAATAGACTGGTCGCGAATAGAATCTCTTGTGGATATGAACGATCCTGAAGACCAAGCTTGGCTTAAGGAAATGATCGCTTCGCTTTTGGAAAATATGGCAACTCGGGTTGAAAACTTGGATCGATTGATGCAAACTAAAGATCCAAAAGACCTCCAATCTGAACTCCACCAAATCAAAGGGGTGGCAGCAAATTTTGGACTCTCATCACTTTCCGAAGTTGTTGTCAAAGCAGAAAGCCTTGTGAAAGCCGGTGATGTGGATTCATCCATCATCGAAGGGAAAAAAATTCCAGCGATTTGGGAATCCACAAAACGGGAACTAGAAAAAAAATTCTCATCCTAAATACTTAGTTTGCGGTCGCCATTTCGACGGCCGTTTTACTACCGTTATAGATCCCTTCGATTGTATTCTTAATAATGGATTCGTTCATTCTGAGAAGTAGATCCTCCGATTCTGTGAAAATTTGAACAAGTTCCTTCGCATGCATTACTTCTCTACATTCCACGGTTCCTTCTCCAAGTTCCAATGATCGGACAACTGATGCTGCTTCATGGTCACCTACTCTTCTAATGAAAAGTTTGGGAATGGGAAAAAAAGCTAATTCAGAAGGTTTTGTCACCAGAACATCTGCTATGCGGATCAATTTATCCGTTGCTGAAAATGCTTCTGTGTGGGATGGAAAATGAAACAATACTACTGGTGGATTGTTTTCATTGTCATCTGACCTAAGAGGGTGTCGTGTAATGAATGTTAATAGATCCTCCCAGGAATCAATAGAAAGATAAGGGATTTTTTGAAAGATCAAATATTCTTCAATTGCTTTTAAAACTTTGACATGATCACCTGTGTTGATCCAATACGCAGCTTTTTTGTTGATGAGATAAGACTTGGTCAAACGAATGAGATCCAAGATATACCCTTTTTGTGCACCGGCACCACCGATTGGAATTAAAAACCTTCTGGTTTTTTTGGCATCTATCCTACGAACTCGGTTTTCGGAATCTGTCACTGCATTCGACACAATGTCTTCGGAAACCCAATGCCCTGCAACGGCTAAGTTATCCTTCGGAACTCCCATCTCGATGTACTTCGTATAAGAGGAAGGTGACTGAACCAAATTTAATGCACCTGGGACAAGTAAATAGTATTGAGGGTAATTATCACAGATGAGGTGGATAGTCTTTTGAAAATCAGATGCGACTGCAATTTGACCATTTAACGGGTATGTGGTGATGACTGGTGAGTCTTTGGGAATACCATGCATCAGTCCCTTATATAGGGATGCGAGTTGGCAAGAAAGTTCAAGAGAAGTGAGATTCCCTTGTGACATAAGTTGGCCCCAAATCCATTCTACAGGCCCACCAATTTCAGAACTCATTCGTGAGAAAAAACTATACCCAGAATCGATATCGCCGATGGCTTTTGACTCTGGGGATTCGATGGCGAGTAAATCATGTAAATAGGTAGGTATGTTTTTTTTTAACGAATGGGAATAGACGGAAAGTGCCATTCGATGGTGGCCATAACCCATCCGGATACTTCCGACCACAAGACGTGATCCAATGGGATTTTGCCCTTTATCGGAAATGAGTTCTAATCCTGGATACAATGGAGAAGGGGAAGAAAATAAGGGAATGGAACTTTCTCCAATGGAGTATCGTTTTTGTAGGATCCCTCGAATGAGGCCAGCGGTTTGTTTGGAAATAAAACCTGTGTCAAGGCCGAACATTGGTTCTCGATTCATGCAGGAAGTGTAATTAAGTGGCATACTCTTTCAAGTGAAATTTCAATTCTTAGCTGACAGTTGACCAATTTTGCCCATTCCTGGTATCTATGGAACAAGTTTACATATTGGGCGGACTTAGATCCGCATTCGGTAGTTTTGGCGGAACTCTTAAAGACATGAGCGCCGTAGACCTTGGGGTCGAAGTTACAAAAGCAGCATTACAAAAAACGGGTGTTGATCCTTCACTCATTGAAGAAAGTATTTTTGGAAACGTTATCCCTACTGGCAAAGACGGAATTTATTTAGCTCGCCATATTGGGCTTAAAGCAGGGGTTCCAATCGCTAGTCCCGCATTAACACTCAATAGACTATGTGGTTCAGGAATGGAAGCAGTCATCCAAGCGTCCAAAAAAATTATGTTAGGTGAAGCTCATACTGTCCTTGCTGGTGGAGTTGAATCTATGAGTAATGCTCCTTATGTGGTTCGTAATGCGAGATTTGGTGTTCGATATGGAAATGCTGAATTTGAAGATTCATTGGCACAAGGTTTAACGGATATTTATGTAGAACTTCCGATGGGAATGACAGCAGAAAACCTTTCTGACCAATACAAAATTTCAAGAGAAGAACAAGACACTTGGGCAGCAACGTCACAAGAAAGAGCTGAAGAAGCAACGAACAAAGGAATACTCAAAGAGGAAATCCATCCCATCACCATCAGTGGAAAAAATCCAATCGTATTTGATAAAGATGAATTCATCAAAGGAAAGGCTGGCGCAACGAAGCTTGCAACTTTAAAACCTGCATTCAAAAAAGATGGGACTGTCACTGCAGGAAACGCATCCGGCATCAACGATGGAGCTTCTGCTATGATCGTAGCATCTGCATCACAAGCAAAAAAACTAGGCAAAGAACCACTCGCGATTGTAAAATCTTGGGGGCATGCTGGTTGTGATCCTGCGAAGATGGGAATTGGTCCAGCACTTGCCATTCCATCTGCCTTACAAAAAGCAGGACTCAGTTTGAAAGACATTGGTCTTGTTGAAGTGAATGAAGCATTTGCCGCTCAGTACTTAGCTGTTCAAAAAGAATTGGGACTTGATCCAAAGATCACCAACGTGAATGGCGGAGCCGTTGCGATAGGACATCCACTCGGAGCTTCTGGGAACCGTGTAACATTGACTTTGGCGCTAGAGATGCAAAGACGAGGAGTTAAGTATGGTGTTGCTTCGCTTTGTATTGGTGGAGGACAAGGGATCGCGATTGTTTTAGAAAACCCTAAAGCATAGTACAAAATGTACCTTTTATTTCCGGGGCGTCACCATCTCCTCACAAGGTACCAAAAAGAGTATTTACTCCAATTGGTAAAACATGGTCTCTCGGAAGTATTGGATGTGTTTGGAAATCCATTGGCGGTTTCCAAACCTCCAACTGCTATCATCTTTGCAGTAACCTCGGCCAATCACAACAATACAAGACGAAACCCTCTTCCCCTTTACCAGAGGGCTATGATGATCCAAGATTTTTCTAGAGAGTTGTCATTACCGAGTTATGTAATTCCAATCGATGATATTGGTTTGTCACCTAACTTCGCTTCATATACAATTAAAAAAATTGAAGTGGAGACTGAGTTAAAGTTATCACTCACACCGGAAAATACAATTGTATTATGTTCCACACCGGTTGCGAATTTATATTTATCACTTGGTTATCGAATTTTGCCTGTCGAAAAAAATCCAGGTTCCAAACTTTCTTTCCATGCGAAACTACCTTGGGAAGAGTTGGAAGAGATTGTCTCGAAAGCAAAAGAATACAAAAATAATCAGAAACAATCGAATCTTGAACGAGAATCAAAATGTCTGGATTCGGACATTTCGTTTGATCATTTAGAAGGTTTACTCCAAAATCTAGACCCAGCTTGTATACGATTGTGGAAAGACTATCGTCTATTTGAAAAAGTAGATATGTTATTTTCTGATTCACTTATAGGAGATGATGGCGACTTAACTGAATCAAGAGATTATAATACGTATGTCCGTGAAATGGACAATATCGCTGAACTCAAGTTCGAAGAGACCAAACCTTTTGTGAAACCTGGTAGGATTGGAGATATTGGATGTGCGGTTGGATCTTGGATCAAACTTGTTTGCCAAGAATCAAATTATTCAGAATCCGATTTTTACGGTGTAGAGATAGCAAGGCATCTATACCAACTTTGCGAACAAAGAAAAGAGAATGGAGAGTTTTCAAATCCTAACATCTTTTTTATACGAAGGAATGCAGTAAGTGGAAATGTATTCCCAAGAATGAGTATGAATACCATTCACACATCGTCTCTCACTCATGAAATTGAGTCCTATGGTGGTCGCTCTCAACTCTTGGCTTTTTTACAAAACCGCTATGAGGAATTGGTGTATGGTGGGGTTTGGATCAACCGAGATGTACTTGGTCCAGAAGACAAAGAAAAGGAAGTATTTGTTTGGATGGAAGAAAATTCGAGTACAAACCATGGTCGGAGCCCAAAAGACTTTCCCAATTTCAAAGAATATCTAGATTCTTTATCCACAAAAGAAAGATTTTACCAATTCCAAAGAGACTTTCGTAAAGAAGAAGGTTATGTGCTTAGGACTGCCTCCATTTCAGTCGATGGTATAGAATACGAGCGCATGAAACTTAAAGATATTTGTGAATACATCTCTAAAAAAGATTATACTGACAATTGGGAAAGCGAAATGCACGAATCCTTTTGTTTTTGGAGTTTTAGAGAATGGAAAGAAAATTTGGAATCGATTGGTTTTAAAATTTCACCAAATTCAAATCAATACCGTAATGAGTGGCTAGTACAAAATCGATATGAAGGGAAGGTAAAACTTTTTTCCTCTCAATCGGAAAATCCTAATAATGGTTCAGAACTTATCCCACTAGATTTTCCAGTGACCCACATGCTGATGTTAGCGGAAAAATAAATGCAATCAGAAGTTAGGCGTAATCTCGATAAAATTCGTTCTGTATTTCGTTCTAACTATTTACTTGCTGAGTTAGACGATTCTGAGAGAGAATCTCTCCTTCCTTTTATCGAAATTAAGTTTATACGAATTGGACAATCGTTAATCAAAGCAAACCAGATGCCTGAATACATTCATTTTGTTCTTACTGGCAAATTTGGAATGAAACAAAATAAGGAAGATCTAAATAAAGGAAGATATGCCTTTGTCGAAGAAGGTGAATCAATAGGTGAAAGGATCACCTTAACAAAAACACCATCAAAACATGATTATTATGCATTAGAACCATCGATTGTATTATTATTACCAACTTCTCGTTTTTTAAAGTTAGTTGATGCACATCCTGAAATTGCAGAAAAAGCTAAACATAGAGAAGAAGAACAAGAAAAATTCCATTATGTAAGAAAACTTAGTTTTTTTGATGAATTATCTCCAGATGAAATCAAATCAATTTTGAAATCAATTCAGCTCATCAAAGTTCCGCAAGGTGAGTTTATTTTTGTAGAAGGTGAAGCAGGAGAAGCAGCATACATTGTTCGATCAGGTAAAATCCAAATTCGAACAGAGAATCCAAGAAAAATCATCTCGATTATGAAGTCGGGTGATATCTTAGGCGAAATCGCAATCTTTAAAAAACAAAAACGATTGGCAAGTGCCATCACTGCTGAAGATTCCGAACTTTATCAAATTCCAGGGAATGTAATCCGAAAAGTCATAGGAGCTGAGAAAGGAAACAAACTTGAAGAAATCGTACAATCAAGATTACTCCGATATTCGACTTATAAATCAAAAGAAAAAGAAGAAAATTCAATTCGGCCATTTGTTTCCAAACGATTTGAAATTAAAAAAACAACACAAACAATTTTAATAGAACAAGTTACCACAGATCAAGTGAGTTTGGTTGGTTTGGTATGTTCTGAATTAGCTTTAAGAGTGTTTGATAAACCATTACCTACCAATTGGAAAATTAGAATCAAAAATGAACTTAGTAGAAATATTATCCCTGGTATTTTTGAATTAGCGATCGAATTGGAAAAACTTGGTTTTTTAACTAAACAATTACATATTCCATTTTTAGAATTACAATTATTAGAAAATCCAGTGTTCATCACTGATGAAGAAAATTTTCCATGTTTATTGTATCTTGTTGATTTAGAATTAGATGCTGTTCTGATTTCCCATCCAATCAAAGGTGTTTATGAAATTTCAACTTCCCAGTTCTTAAAACATTGGGATGGGGTTATCTTGCAGTTTTCTTTAGCTCCAAGTAGTTTGTCTGCAGAAGTCAGTTTAATCAGTTTTTTTAAAGAACTGAGGATGCTCTTTAGTCCCAAAAAAAAAGAAATTCGTTGGGTGATGGTGGCAACTTTTTTCTCAGCTATACTTTCTTTGTCGTTACCATATTTAATCCGCCAGATAGTTGACCAAGTTTTAGTTTTTTCCGATCGAAATTTTCTATTCACAGTTGTATTCGGTGTAACCTTATCGGTTTTTTTTCAAACCATGTTCTCTTTATTTCGAAATTTGATTTCTATTGGCTTGATGCAAAATCTTGAATATAATTATTTTGTAAGATTTTTCCAACATATATTAAACTTAACACTTCCTGAATTCCGCAGATTTGAAACAGGTGATTTTACTCAAAGATTAAAGGAAAACCAAAGGATATTGGAAATCACACAACGTTCTGGATTGTTTTTGATTTTGGATTTGATTACTTTACCAATCTATCTTTTGATACTATTTCGATTAGATGGTGGATTATCTTTTATAGGTTTATTTTTTTTAATTCTATATGCAATTGTTGTCGTTCGTTCCAGTTCAAAGATTAAAAAATTACAAAAACATAGTTTTGAATCCAAGAAAAAAACAACTGCTTTCTTTCTTTCACTTTTTTCAGGTATTCAATTGATCAAGGCATCTTCCATTGAAAGTCGTTATCTCGCCAAAGGATTAAATGAAATCGCAAGGACAATTTTAACAAACTTACGTGTGGGAAAAAGAGTTCATATCTTAGAACTTATCAGTAAGTTTTTTGAACAAATTGGACTCATCGCAGTCATCACATTTGGAGTAAATCAGGTCTTAAATCAAGAGTTGTCACTCGGAAGTTTTTTAGGATTTTTAGTTTTGTATTCTCTGCTGATGGAACCAATTGTCAGGTTATGCCATTTATATGAAGATCTCAGTGAGTTAAGAGAGTCTCGCATGAGATTAACTGAAATTTATTCACTGCCAGGCGAATCTGTTAGTTTGCGGCCGTTTGGTGAACTTCCAAGACTTACAGGAAAAATCAAACTAGATAATATAAGTTTTCGGTATTCAGAAGGAGCGCCAGAGATATTAAAAGATATCAATTTGGATATTGAGGCAGGAGAAAAAATAGCAATCGTAGGTCGTAGCGGTTGTGGTAAATCAACTTTGATGCGCATAATGATGGGAACACTCACTCCAACGAAAGGAAAGGTTTTTGTAGATTCATTCGATTTATCTACACTCGATCCAGAAGAAGTAAGAATTCAATTTGGTGCCGTAGAACAACATCCAATTCTATTTTCAGGAACGATCACTGAAAATTTATCTAAAAAAAATCCCTCCCTTCCTATGGAATCATTGTTAGCTGGAGCTAAACTTGCTTCGGTGGATAATTTCGTAGAACGATTCCCAATGAAATATGAGACAAAAATTGGTGAATCAGGGGTAGGTTTATCAGGGGGACAAAGGCAGAGGCTTGCAATAGCACGAGCTCTTGTGACGAATCCAAGTATACTATTTTTGGATGAACCAACATCAGCATTAGATTCGGAAACAGAATCACATATCCAAACACAATGGGAAACTGTTTTTTTGGATCGAACTGTCATACAAATTTCTCACCGATTGCATAGTACGGTGAGTGCTGACAAAATCATCGTTTTAGATGAAGGTCGTATTGTTGAAATGGGAACTCATGCTGAATTAATACAAACTAAAGGATATTATTATCATTTGTTTCCTACGTTAACGGAAGAGGAAAGTCATGTTTAAAAAATTTAAAAATATAAAAGAAACTGATTCCAATTGGGAATCTAGACATTCCGCTTCTTATTATGATGAATTATTAAAACACCCTGCACCTAACTGGGAAAAGAAAGGGATATATTTAATTTCGATATTCTTTTTCTGTTTTGTTTTGTTCTTAGTAATTGGTCGAGTTGATGTTGTTGTGCAAGCAAATGGAAATATTCGACCTAAAGGGAATTACCATGTTGTGGAAGCATTGGAAACTGGAACTTTAACAAATTTATATGTGAAATCTGGGGATTTTCTAAAAAAAGGGGATCCCATAATGGAATTAGAATTCTCCGAACAACAAATTGAATTATCGAAAGATACAAACAATTTAGATTACGAAGAAAAAAAATTACAGAGACTCATTCGTAACAAAAGAGAAGCAGAAAAGATATTAAAAAATCTTTCTTATAATTTAGAAAACAATTCAGGTGCTTCACTTTCAGGAGGAGTTCTTAGTAAATTCGTAAGTTTAAAAAAAGCTTATATGGATTTTCAGAATGGAGTTGGTGCAAAATTTATCTATGACCAAAGTTTATTAGAATTCAATGAAGAGTTTGGAAATCTTAAAGATGAAATCCAACGGGAAGAGAATATCATTTCTAGTTTACGTGGTGATACAAAAATAAAAAAGGAAAGAGTAGCCAACGCAGTAATTCGAATGCCATTTTCCGGAGTGATAGGTGAACTGGCTGTTAATAACGTTGGTCAAAATATCATTCGAGGCCAAACGGTTGCTTCTCTTATGGAAGAAGACCAGCCATTAGAAGCCATTGTTGAAGTCAGTAGCAAAGATATCGGAGCTGTAAAAATTGGTTTATCTGCTGTCATCAAAGTAAAAGCATTTCATCAAAATGATTTTGGAGTGGTGGAAGGAACAGTATCTCAAATCATTCCGAATACAAAAGATAAAGATTCATTTTCAGTAATTCTAATTTTGGGAACACAAGATTTAAATCAAGATGGGAAACAATTCCAACTTTTTCCAGGACTTAAAGTGATCGCAGATATTGTGATAGATCGGAAAAATATTTATCAAATTTTATTTCGTTATGCAGATCCAAGGAATTAAGTTTGAAACATAAACTAAAAGATATTTCTGATTTAATAAAAGAAGATGGTTTTTTATCTCAACTTTCTTCAGCAGATTTGAAAAAATTAATCACACAATTTGAATCGAGATCATTAGTTTCGGGAGATAAAATTGGTGCTAGTGATAACGAACCTACACCGATTTTATTATTGGAAACAGGTAGAATTCAAATTAAATTAAAAATCAATCAGAATGAATTATTAATCAAAACTCTTAAAGAAGAAACGTTGTATGGGATTTCGGAATATACATCTGAATCTTTAGACAAACAACTTTACTACATCGAAGAGAATTCAAGAGTATTAACACTTTCTACTAGTTCATTTTCAAAATTCATTCAATCAGATAGAACTAGAAAAAGAATATGGGATGAATACAAAGAAAATGTTCAATTAAGAGATGAATTAAGAATTCATCCATATTTTCGAAAACTTTCGAATTCAGAAATTCAAGAACTATCAAAATTATTAATCAAAAGAAAAATTAATTCAGGACAGATATTAATCAAAGAAGGTTCAAAAAGTTCCTCTTTATATTTCATTAAATCTGGTAAGTTCAAGGTTACTAAATCCACATGGCAAAAAGATTATTTTTCATATGTTGAGGCGGGTTCGATCCTCGGTGAAATGGGTGTGCTCGAAAAAAAAGTTAGAAATGCAACAGTGACTGCAGTGGAAGATAGTTTTGTATATGAACTTTCTTCTAAAAGTGCTGAACAATTTTTTAAGAAATCTGAAAGTTTACTCATAACAATTCGATCCATCATGAGTGAACGTAAACTAAACTTAGGCGAAAAATCGCAGGACGATGATTACGAACTAACAAATGTTTATGAAGAAGATAAATTTCATTTTCTACCAAAATTAAAATTTTCTGCGCCTATTCGAAATCAAATTTCTTTTCCATTTTTATTCCAAGAAGGAAAGTCTCAATCAGGTGATGTTTGTAGAAAAATGATATTTAAGTATTGGGGTTATATTTTTGCCGAATATGATTCCGATCCTAACTTTCCAGATTTTGATCCTGATATTCTACCACATCACTGGAAACAATGTTTTGGAGAAGAAAAAGGAAATTGTTATTTTGTAAATTGGCGTGAACATGAAACAGAACTTAATTCTATTCCTACCATAAGTTATTTAGAAAACTCCAAATATGTAATTTTAAAAGAGATCAAAAAGAAATATGTTACGATTTTAGATCCAGAAGTTGGTCAGGTAGTTTTTAATCGTGAAGAATGGGAAAAAAAATCTTCCAATATCGTTATCTATTTTGTTCCTAAAATTCAACCAAAAACAACTTGGGATTGGAAAAGTCGTTTTTTTGCAGGAATCAGTGAATATTTTTTACCAGCAATTCAATATTTAAAGGCAGGAATCCTCGCCAGTTTTGTGTTAAAGGGTCTTGAAGTTTTTATTCCACTTGTTAATTTGTATTTGATAGATGCTGTTTTATTACAAGAGAGTCGTGAATTTTTTTTGCCGGTCATCATTTCTGTAGTATTATTAAGTGTTTCCCAATCTTTTTTAGGTTATTTTAGATCGAATGTAATTTTTTTCACAAGTAATAGAGTGAATCAAACAATCGCAATTCGTTTTTTAGTAAAATTAATCTCCCTTCCTATATCTTTTTTTGAACGAAATCGCAAGGGAGAAATACTCAATCGGTGGGAAGAAATTGAATCAATAATTCTTTTTTTCTCTGACCAAGGTGCTATGAAAATTTTTGATTTAATTTTTAGTTCCTTGGTTTTTGTAATTTTTTTATTTTTATCACCAATACTTTTGATCATCATTTTGTTATTCATTGTACCAGAAATTTTAGTCTTGCGATTGTTATCACCTAAGATCATTGAAGAAACAAAAAAAGAATCACTAAAACGCTCTGAAACTCTAAGTTACTTTATAGAATCAATCAATGGGTTCGAAACAATCAAAAATTTAGGTGCTACTTATTCACATCGTTGGGATTTCGAAAAACGCTTAACATCACAATTAAACTCTGAAGGTAAAAAATTATTTTATTCAAATCTATTGTCTACGAACACAGATTTTTTTAAGCAGATCACAGTTGTGGTTACTTTGCTTGTTGGTAGCATTTTAATTTTAAATGATCAAATGACATTAGGAACTTTGTATGCGATTATTGGATTAATCGCGTATATAAGAAATCCATTAATTTCATTGTATGAAGATTATCTAAAATTCCAAAAAGCAAATGTTGCTTGGAATCGTCTTAGAAGTTTTGAATCTTTAGATAGTGAGATTTCAGATAAGGACAATTTGTTTAAGGTAGATTTACCTGAAGTGAAAGGGAATATTGAATTTAAGAATATAAATTTTGCTTATGATAGTCAGAAACCTGAATCAGGTATTCGGAATTTATCATTAAAAATACAAGCAGGTAAAAAAGTAGCCTTTGTAGGTCGAAGTGGAAGTGGAAAATCTACTATCATCAAACTATTGCTAGGATTGTACAATCCTCAGCAAGGCGATATTTTAGTTGATGATATATCATTGAATGAAATTTGGTTACCAAGTTTGAGAACCAAAATTGGAGTTTGTTTTCAAGAAAATCCATTTATCGCTGGGAGTGTTAGGGAAAATATCTCCATTACGAAACCAGAAGCTACATTAAGTGAAGTTGTTGAGGCTGCAAAACTTGCGTGCATTCATGATGATATTGTAAAGTTACCTCTTGGATATGATACAGAATTTTCAGATAGGAGTTTTATGTTTTCAGGTGGCCAGAAACAAAGAATTTCCTTAGCCAGATTATTTTTGCAACGACCAAATATGTTGTTATTGGATGAACCAACAGCCTCATTGGACAAAGAAACTGAACTTAGAATTCTGTCTCATATCAATTTTGTTTTTGCAAATGCTACGATAGTAACGGTAGCCCATCGTTTGGATACGATTCGTCATTATGACCAAATCTTTGTTCTGGAAAGAGGGAAATTGGATTCAAAAGGAAGTCATAGAGAGTTACTTTCTAAAGGTGGAATTTACCAATTACTTCATTCCAAACAAGAAGCAATCCGATAATTCTAATAGTGATTTTATTTCGAAACATTCTTTGTTTTTTACTATTGCTAATTATGTCAGATTCTCTACTTCCTTCCGAAGTGGTGAGTTTCTATGACCTGCCTAAGTTAGTTGGTGAAAAGTCATATGAATTGAAATTAAAAGAAATGGAAATCCAACGGAAAAAAGTGGATGTGGATTCCAGAAATTTTCGTTATTTACCTTCTGTGAATTTAGAACATTCCCCATTTTTTGAAACACTTCGAGGTGATGGATATAATCGTAAAGGATGGAGTACATCCTTAAATTTAAATTGGAATTTTATGGACCAAGGAAATACGGTTTTAACAAACATGATCCTTGAGTTAGAATATGAACGTTTGTTACTTGAATACCGTGCTTTGTACCAAAAAGAACTTTTTGATCAAGCTTTCCAATATGCAGAAACACTTAAACTGTTGGCTTTTTATGATTATGATTTTTCAAACGAATCAGATGCAGACAAACAATTCCAAACTGTTCAAAAATTGTATAAACAAGGAATTGAATCATACTTAGTCACACAAAACTCAAAAGTAGATTTTTTCTTCTATAAATACAATGCAATCAAATCCAGACTTGATCAACAAAAAAGCCAATCTATTTTTAGAAGAAAATTTTTATTAAAGGATGTAACACTCAAACAAATCCCTGAAAGGGAATATAAAGTTTTACCTTTTGAAGAAACATTAGCAGAGTATGAAAAAAATCTTTCTGAAGTAAATTTTGATTTAATTTTAACGGTTAATCAAATCAAAATATTGGAAATACAAAAGCAGGTTAGATTTAATGAACTTTGGGTACCTGATTTTTTTGTAAATGTATACAATCAAAACTCTAGAGAATCCTATTCTGGATTGAGCGGGACTTGGACCAATCCAATGCAGGTATATGATTATAGTCGAAATGATTATAGCATTTATGCCAGATCTTCTGATACTGATTTCAATGTTGGTGGAAATTTTGGATTTCGATTTCCGCTGTTTAATCGTTGGCTTGATAAAAATGAATTTGATAAATCCAAAATTGAAGTTAAACTTGCGAAGTCACAATCGCAATTTTTACGTGAGAATACTGGATTGTATTTATATGAATTGATTCAACAACACAACAACCTTGTTGAATTGTATGATATATCCCGTGAAAGTAAAAGAATCGCAGAAGAAAATTTTCAAATTATGGAAAAAGCATATAAAACGGGATCAGCGTCTATTATTGAATTACAAACTGTTGATCGACGATTGCGAGATGTGATGAGAAACGAAATCCAAAATCGATATGATTTAATCCAATTGAGACTTCAAATTGGTCTACTGTTAGGTGACACAATGAAGTTCTTAAATAACTAGAGACCTAACGGCGGTCTTTCAGTATATATTTCTTTTTTAGAATTCATATCACACTTTTCGGCTTTCCATTTGTTTAAAATATCATCCGATTTGGTTTTATTTTTGTAATGGATGTAAGGAGTCGTTAAGATTGGAGCTAGAAAAACAAAAGAAAAAGCAGAATTGAGAAGTGATAATGTTACAATCAAACCGATCGTTAACACGTTTTCATCAAAGATTTCTGTGACTTGACGTTTTGTTTGAAAATAATATGCCATACATTCTTCAGTGCGATTTGCAGGTTGGAAAGGTATACTGACACAACCAATTTGCGAAAACAATAATAGTATTACAGTGAATCTTCTAAGTTCTTTAAACATACATTCACCGCTTCTAAATTTGTTTCTTCAATCATCCTATGAAAGTTTCTCACTTTAAAAAATCCATAAAGGAATTCGTCCGTGTTTCCTTTTTTTATTATAACATCTTCTTTTTTAAGATCTTTATTAAGAAAAAGTTTATACTTGATTTCAACTGTATATTCTCCAATTCGATATTGAATGGGCCAGATGGCTATAAATGGGTAAACAGCAGGCCATGTATACCACCAATTATACCGATCAGAATACGAGGTTTTCATTTCAACATCGATAGTGTAGTATTCTTTTGTTACCTCCGGATCTAATTCTAAATGAACATTCGAAAAAATTCCAGAAGACTGTAAATGTCCTTTCCATGCCATACGCCACGCATCAGTATAAACGCCTCGATCTGCTGATAGGATTTCAAATCGACCAATCACAACTGGTAAATTTGTTTTGGCTCGCGATAAATTCCCATTTTTTGTAGGGGGAGGGACTTGGCGAAGGTCCGTTGAACAATGCATTAATAGAAAAATTGTAATTAGAACAAAAAAAGATTTCATTTTCGGAATTTAAGCATAATGAAATTTGAATCTGAATCAATCAATTTTCTGTCTTTTGAAGATGAAGATGTGATTTTCAATGGAACTTTGCAAAATGTATCCGATTGGATGATCGATTGGATTGAAATCATTTTTCCATTGGTAAAAAATATAATAATGAGCCGAACTGCTATTATTGGGTAAATGAAGCTGAATCTCTTTTCGATTGGAGAGGTATTGTGGGACGTTTGAAACAATGGTTTCATTCGGTAATAAATTTCTTAAAATTTGATAATCATTTACTGATACTTCTCTATTTAAATACTCTTTTCGATAGGAATAAGATTTTGAGATTGGACCATAAAAAATAAAAAGAATCATGGAGACGAGAATCGATACTCCAAATATATATTTTTTTCGATTCCAATTCAAGTTTTCTAAACTTTTTACATAACTCAAAAAAACAATTGGTATTGTTATGAAACTATGATGCGTGAATGGAGTTTTGTTCACTTCATATTGGGAAAAAATTGAATACAATAAATACGGAACTAAACAGATCATCAATGGACTTCGGAAGGATAAAAACAAAAACGGGAGGTTTAAATAGAGAATGAGAAAAGGAAACAAATGAATTTTATTTAAAGCGGAAAGAGGATCGCTGTATCTTTCCAAGTGTGCAGGTGTATTGGTTTGGAATTGATTATGAAAATAAACTAAAAGTCCAATGGAAACAATGAAATAAAGACTAGAAACGATAGCGATGAAAATACTTTCTTTTGGATACTCTTTTCGTTGTAAAAATGAAAAAACAATCCAAACAAAACATGTTTCCTCTTTCGTTAATAAACTTAGGATAAAAAACAATATCCACAGTTTGGATTTTTTTTCCCAAAAAAGATAAAACAAAAAGAAAAGAGGAATCCATAAAACCTCTGGATGGAAATCAAAAATTTGAATCCAATAAATTGGTAAAAATAATGCATACAAAGTGGAGTAAACCCACTGAAATGATTTCTGATTCCCAAAAAATGGAAACAATAGAATCGGAAAACTGATTACAAATGCCTGAAAGATGAGTAAACTTTCAACAAATGGAAAAAAATAATAGATGGTACTGATTGGATAAATATACCAATTGATATGGTCGGCAAAATAATGATGTAGAGTTCCATCTAATCCAAGTGATGTGATTGCCTTACAATCTTGTACAATCCAAAAAAATAAATTTTCAAAAAGTCCAATATCAACACCTGCTCCCATATGTTGGTATCGATAGACTGCTCTTTCTGATAAAAAGTAAAATGCTAAAACCCATAAGATAAAGGATGGAAGATACTTCCATATACGATTCATATTACTTTGTGAATTTTCCCGTAAGTGCTGCTTCTGCACACTTCATTCCATCGATGGCTGCAGAAACTATCCCTCCTGCATAACCTGCGCCTTCACCACATGGAAACAATCCTTTGATGGCGATATGTTCTAATGTATCTGGATTCCTTGGAATTTGAACTGGTGAAGATGTCCTAGTTTCTGGAGCATGTATGATTGCTTCATTTGTAAAATAACCTTTCATTGAAGAGTCAAATTCTTTGAATCCTTTTTGTAAGGATTCTACAATCAATGGAGGAAGAACTTCTGATAATGAAACAGATACAAGTCCTGGTGTATAGGAAGTTTTTGGAAGGTCGGTCGAGACTATATTTTTTGTAAAGTCCACCATTCGTTGAGCAGGTGCTTTTTGAGTACCACCATTTACCAAAAACGCTTTTTGTTCGATTGAAGATTGGAATTTTAAGGCAGAGAATACTTTAAAAGACTCAAATGATTTAAAATCATCTAATCTGAGTTCAACGACGATACCTGAATTTGCAGTCGGCCTAGATCGTTCCGCACTTGACCATCCGTTTGTTACAACTTCTCCTGGTTTTGTGGCACAAGGTGCAATGACTCCACCTGGACACATACAAAAACTATAAACCCCACGTCCATTGATTTGTTTTACAAGTGAATATTCGGAAGCAGGTAAGAGTGGGTTTTTAGTATCACAATGGTATTGAATGGAATCAATTAAACTTTGAGGGTGTTCAACTCGAACACCAATAGCAAGTGGTTTTGTATGGATTTCAATTCCTTTTTCATGAAGTAAATGAAACATCTCTCTACCAGAATGGCCAGTGGCAATGATAACATTTTTTCCCATCCATTTCTGACCATCAGCTGATTTTACACCTATGATTGATTTGCCATTTAGAAAAAAATCGGTGACCTTTGTGTGAAAATGTATTTCGCCACCTGCTGATAAGATGCATTCACGAATATTTTGAATGATACGAGGAAGTTTGTTTGTTCCAATATGTGGATGAGCGTCAACTAAGATTTGCTTGGTGGCACCAAAAGAGACTAAATACTCCAATACCTTTTTGATATTTCCTCTCTTTTTAGACCGAGTATATAGTTTTCCGTCAGAGTAAGTTCCTGCCCCACCTTCTCCAAAACAGTAATTGGAATCTTCATTGACAATATGGTGGACATTGATGCCTCGTAGATCAGCCACTCGGTCTTTTACATTTTTTCCTCGTTCCAAAATAATAGGTTTTTTTCCTAGTTCTAGCGTGCGTAATGCGGCAAACAAACCTGCCGGCCCTGCTCCAATGATGATGATCGGTTCTTCAGAACTTACATTTGGAAAATTTGGAATTAAAAATTGATTTGGTATAAATTCTTCATTGATATAAACATCCAAACGTAATTGGAAAACAATGTGTTTTTGCCTTGCATCAATCGAACGAGATGTACATTCGATATGTTTGATTTCATTTTTTGGAATTTTGTTTTGTTTGGAAACAAATTGTAAAAGACTGTCTGAATTCGAGGCAATCTCAGGTGTAACTCTGACATTTAATTCTAGTTTCAATGTATTTTACTAAACTCGATTTATTGATTGGTATTCGAAATTAAAATTTTCAATTGAGTGATTTTGAGACTTACGAATTCTGATCTAAGGATTGTTTCATTAAATTGGCAATCGCTTTTTCATTCTCTCCAGACATTCTTTCTAGATTCTGAATCACTAGTTTCCTTCTTTCTATGGAATGATTCTGGCTAAGTTTAGCTTTCCCTTCGCAATGAGTGATTTGGATTCGAAATGGAACAATGCCATTTTGTAATCCGTTCAAATAGTTTGGATCTACATCACTCAATTGGTAACTTGAAGATTCGGTTTCAAATGTTTTTACCAATAATTCCAAACTATTTTGAATTTCTATGGGATCTTCCATGTATGTTAATATCCCTTTGATATGAACGGCAGTATAATTCCATGTCGGTACTGAACGATTCGTTTCATACCAAGATGGAGAAATATAACAATGTGGCCCAGAAAAGATACAAAGGACTTCTTTGTTTTTGGAATTTTTTTGGGAGTTTGGTTTTGCAAAATGTCCAATGAGAAATTTTTGATCTTTGGAGACTAACAAAGGTAAATGTGTACCTGATAAAGTTCCATCCATTTCAGAAACTAAAATTGCAAATGGATTTTCTTTGACAAATTGGAAAATGGAATCGTTTTCCATTAGAAATTGTTCTGGAATATACACTGAAAGTTCCCTTCGATTAATTTAGTTTAAATTGATTTCCAAAAATATGTTAAAAATTCTGTTTCTTGCACAAATCCTTCTTTTTCATACAAAGAACGTGCCTCGTGATTGCGCATGGATGTTGAAAGTTCTAATCCTTTTCCACCAAATGTTTTGGTAAAAGATTTTGCCTCATTGATCAAAAGTTTGGCGATTCCTTGTTTGCGATTCTCTGATCTAACATATAAATCATTGAGGATAAAAGAGCGTTGCATCGAAATTGAGGAAAATACAGGATACAATTGAGTAAACCCAACAAAATTAACTGAGTTTGTATCCTCAGCGAGAAAAATGATAGACTGACCATGTTCCATTCGATCTAACAAATAACGAGAAGCAGCTGATGTATTCGATTGTTGACCATAGAACTGACGGTATAAATCGAAGAGTTCTGTTAGTTTTGTAATGTCTTTATAGTTCGCTTGTCTGATTTTCATATTTTGGTACCAACGTGAAACTAACCACTGATAGAAATGCAGTGATAGGTGTAGCCAGTAAAGTTTCTAAATTGGTAACGGCAACTAAATTCCCAATCGTATTGATAAAAAATATAAATGCAATGAATCCAAAAACAATACGAATCCAGGTTGGGACAAAACCATTTTTTAAATAAACTAAATACAAATAACTAGTAAAAACAAAAAAGACATTAGCGATTAAGGAAATACTTTCCATCACATACATTTCTTCTAAAGACTGCAACCTACCTCCCCACAGGTATTGATAGGGTATAATTTGGAATAATGCCAATACATGGAAGATTGAAGTTAAGGAGAAAACAATGAATAAAATTTTACTTGTGATAGTTCGTATTTTTTTTGAAGGGTTCCACATATTATTTTCCTAGTGATTGTAAGTAATAAACATAATCGATTTCAGGAGAAGGTCCTCCTAACTGAGTGATGGCAGCTGTGATTTGGCCTCGATGGTGGGTTCTATGATTCATATTGTGGTGTATCACATCACAATATAATAGTTCTGCTTCAAATCCACGCATAGTTTTGTAACGGAATATATCCTGCCATCGTGTAGAATCAAAATTCTCAAGCCAATCATTCCAATTTGCTACACTCTGCAGTAATTGTTTTTGTAATCCTTCTTTGTTGGCTTCTAATTCTTCTGCCAATGAACTTGGGATATAATTTTCTCCAGTGAGTCGAGTGTACCAAACTTTTTCCACAACTAACAAATGATTAAGAGTCCCGTGAATGGATTTGAAGAATAGTCCTATATCTTTTTTATAATCATCTTTGGATAAAGAATCGATTGATTTGAATAAAAGATTTGTGGCCCAAAGATGATACTCATTATTCCTTAAGAAAAAATCTTTCATACGGAAAGATTTTTCCACGAGTTCTAAGGAGACAATGAGAAATTAATACTAAAATTGATTTCCTTTGAATGATTTGGCCAACGACTTCATAGATATATCACAAAACTAATAACTACTGTAGCGATGACCACTAACCAAGAAGGCAGTTTCCAAAATTCCAAAAGTAAAAAACCAACGATTACTAGGGCAAAGTCTTTTGGTGAGAATACTGCACTAGTCCAAACTGGAGTGTACAATGCAGCGAGTAATATTCCCACAACAGATGCATTGATTCCAAGCATCGCCTTACGAATCACTTGATTTGTTCTCAATTGTTCCCAGAATGGTAAAACTCCAACCACAAGTAAAAAGGAAGGTAAAAACGCAGCCACCAAACATAATATAGCTCCCAACAAACCATTAGGTGCAACACTTGAAACTGCTCCTAAAAAACTACTAAAAGCAAACAATGGACCAGGGATTGCGTTCGAAAATCCATACCCTGCCATAAACAAATCGTTTTTGACCCAACCTGTTGGAACTACCTCCGCTTGTAATAACGGTAAAACAACATGTCCACCACCAAACACCAATGCACCTGCACGATAAAAACTATCGAAGTATTGAATTTCAGTGGAATTGAATACTTGGCGCAATACTGGAAGTAAGAGTAATAATAATAAAAAGAAACTTATGAACAAAAACCCGATTAATTTATTTCCTTTGTGAATTGGTTCATGTGGTAGTTCTTCATTTGGTTTGAGAAAATAAATTCCGAAAATTCCTGATACAAGCAAAACTAAAATTTGTATAAGTGCAGAATTAATAAATAATAAGAGAAAACTCGTTAAGATTGTGATTGTAATTCTTTCTTTGTCAGGGCAAAGTTTTTTTCCCATACCAAGAATGGCTTGAGTAACCACTGCAACAGCAACAACTTTTAGTCCATGTAACCAGTGTTTATGGTTAGAAATATCAAGATGCGAGAGCCCAAGTCCAAATAAAATTAAAATTAGTGCAGAGGGTAATGTAAAACCTATCCATGAGACAATGGCTCCGAAGATGCCAGCTCTTGATAATCCGATCGCCATCCCTACCTGACTGCTGGCAGGACCAGGTAAAAATTGGCAAAGGGCTACTAAATCCGCATAAGCATGGGCACTGATCCATTTTTTTTTGGTAACATACTCATCGTGGAAATAACTTAAGTGTGCGATTGGACCACCAAACGAAGTACAGCCGAGTTTAAGGGCTGTACTAAATACTTGGATTAGTTTCATATTTCTCTCCTATATTTAGGTAGTATAAGATATATAAAAAAGGTTCCAATTCCGACGATACATCGGCTCCAGATCAAAAAACGATCATTGTCAGTTAACATAAATTTATTTAAGTATTTCACCCATTAACTCCTTTAATTTGATTTTGGCGGATATGAGTTCTTTTTTTCCTTTGGGTGTAATACGGTAAAATTTTCGTTTTACTTTTCCCATCTGTTCGATGCGAGATCGAATCAGTCTTTTTTCTTCTAAGTTCCTCAGGAGTGGGTATATTGATCCAGGACTAATTTTGTAACCGTGTTCTTTTAGTTCCTCAATCATCCATACACCATAAATTTCTTCTTTTAGACAGTGGTGTAAGATATGAATTTTAATAAAACTTGAGAAAAATTCATTGATACGCATTCAAAATCAAAATACGATATCGAAATACGATTGTCAAATCCAAAAAATTGGATGATCATCGGCTTTAAGACAAATTCAATATAGGAAAATGTTTTGTTTTAGAAAGAATTGGGCGCCTCGAATCAGTTTACGTATTCTCCATCATTTAAACAACGACCGCGCCATCCGTTCCAATCTTTCCCTTGGGGAAAGGATTTCCACTTCTGTCGCTGGCGCATGGTTTAACTTTAAAATTGGATTTAATTTGTTTGGAATAGAAATCGTTTATCCTTTGCAATTCCAGTATGATTAACATCAGGGAAATGCTCCCAGGTTTTTACTTGAGTCGTCGATTCAGGGAAGTTCGTGTAAAGGACATCAAACGAAAATCGATTTTTTCCATACTCACCTTTATGAAGTAAGTGGGCAGAAAAAATCAAAAGATCACCTGGGTCATGTGGAATGAGGATTTGGTTTTGTAATGGTTCATCGCTACGATGGATACCGATCTCTAACCTAACTTCCCTTTCTTCCTTATGATCCCATCGTTTATGGGAACTAGGTACAAACCAAATACCCGGATCTTCTTCTAAAGGGACTCGGAAGTGCCATACAATGTCTTTTTGGATGCGGAGTTTCTGTTCCTCTTCTGGGATTCCTAAGTATTGGATATCGCGATGCCAATAAGGTCTTTTTTCTTTATCGATTGGATTAAAGAAGATCTGAGTATTGAGAAAATAAAATTCTTTTTGAAAGATCTGCTTGCAGATATTTAAGATTTGATCACGAGTTAAAAATTTAAAAATTGTATTTCGATCCACTTCTTTTTGTAAAAATTGTTTAGAAGTAAGATATGCACTATTGATCAGTCGTGGGTCTTTATTTTTTTTCAACCATTCTTCATTTGTTTTTATCAAAATAGATTTGATCTTTGAAATAGAATCTAAATCAAAATAGTTTTGAATCAGATAATATCCATCAATTTCCAAATGATGTTTTATGTTTGATAAAGTTTCCAAAGAAATCTTGAAATCAAATAATTTTTTCCATATAGTGATGAGATGGAATTTTTCCTTCCCAACCATTTGGATGCCTTGTTTCTTTTATAACAAAACCAAGTTTTTGATATAGTGAAATTGCCGCCGGATTTTCTGCTGATACATCCAATGCAATTGTTTTGTAATCACTATTGTATTGGATCATATGTTCAATAAGTTGTTTGGCGATCCCTTGGTTTCTATGAGATTCTGAAACGGCAATATGCCCTAAATACAATCGTTTGGATTTTGGAGGTTGGATGATGGTCTCAGTTTTTAAACCACGAGCCATTACGTTAGGAGCTTTCCATTTGTATACACTTAGGATTTGAAAGGCAGTACCTGCTGTCAGCGCAAGAAAACTCGGTTGTGTGTAAGCCAAAATGGAACCAACAACGGATCCATTTTTTTCTGCGACAAAATGATTTGTATAAGAGATTGTATTTCCTTTTCGGGCATATGCACGATTTAAAAAATCAAATGGGGTTTTGTTTCCTTCTTGGAAAACAAAATTCCAGGCAAGTGGACCAGAAGAGTAGATGAGTGGAATGATTTGATTTGCGTCTTCGATTTTTGCCTTTCTAATGATAGGTGGTGTTTGATGATTAGAAGATACCATATATGCCGTTGTATTTCTTTATGAAAAAGAAATACAACGAAATTTTAATCCATTCGAATGAACTTTGCGCCCCGGATTGTAGCGGAAATCCTTTGTGAAACAAAGATTGGAGCGTAAAGCCGGAAAAGTGCGCCCACCGACCTTAACTGACTTTGTAAAAAACGATAATAGAGAAAGGCATTCACTAAGTCACGAGTTGCTAACAATTTGTTGCTGTGATCATAACAGTTAAAAAAATCATAATCATTGTTATTTGAGAAAATTGATTTTTCATTTAGTAACGCCTAATTTTGGATCTGGTTCTATTGGATATCAGTCTCAGTTAAAATACATAGATCTGGATCAAGCGGAAGTGCTGACTTTTGGTTGATATTTATCAATCTCAGAGTACTTCCTCAAACCAAGGATTGGGGATTTAAACCTTGTGGTTCAGACGCTCGGGAAAAAATGGAATGTATGAGGTAGTTATGATTGCGAATTGGGACGAAAAGTATGAAACCAAGATTTCTGAGATTGACTCACAGCACAAAAAACTGTTTCGATTGATCAATCAAATTGAAATCATTTATGATGAAAATCGAGATCATTTATCTAACAAATCAAAATCACTTGTAGATGCTGTGTCTGAACTAGAAGATTATACGATCAGTCATTTTTTAATCGAAGAACGTGTGATGGAACTAAACCAATACCCAGATTTAGAAGCACATAAAAAGCAACATGATCGTTTTACAGATAAAATTCTAGAATTGAAAAAGCGTCTAACATCTGGTACGCTACTCACTAATGATATCGAATTGAATCAATTTTTCAGTGAATTGATTGGATTTTTGAGGTTATGGTTAACTAATCATATCTTACAAGAAGATATGAATTATAAACCATATATTAAATTAGATCTTTGAAAATGAAGATAAGGGTTGTCAGCGTACGAACGAACCCTGATCAATTTGAAATCTGGAGAGCAAGTAAGACAAATACTCTAATAGAATTCATCATTACGAGAATTGAAAGGATTTTAAACTAAAAGACCGAAACCCCCCTTGAAACCAAAATCCCAAGGATCGTGATCCCTAAAGAGAGTAATAAATTGAATCTGCCAAAAAAACCAGATAGCTTGCGATACCGTTCGTATTGAATAGAGTCTTTTTCTAAATAAACAAACGTTTTTGGTCCAGAAACAAAGTCGTGGTAAACTGAGGAAAGGAATAATATTAAAAACAATCCTATCTTTAATGTAAACATGTATCCTATTTTTGATGTAAAGAAAGAGATCATCTCTCCATATGCCAAATATCCTTTAGCGTATAACATACCAAAGCCTGATGTGATAAATATTAAAAAAAGAAAATAAGAGATACTTCTAAACTGGAGTGCAGTTAATTGAAGTAAGGTTAATTTTTGATCTTTGAGTTTTGGATTTCGAATGACTGGCATAATGACAATCACATAAAAGATCATTCCTCCCACCCAAATCATTGCCGAAAGAATATGAAACAATAAACAAACCAAATATAACCACATATAAGTTTAAATTTGTTTTCAAAGTACCTTTTGTCTTTCTATTTTTTGATTTAGAAACAATCTAAATTCTATCTTTGGTATTTTTCTTTAATAGAACGCGAACTCTTTTTGGAATGGAAAAAGTATATGGATTCAATTAGAAACATTCCAGAACTTCTTTTACCAGCAGGGAATTTAGAAAAATTAAAAATTGCATATTTATATGGTGCGGATGCTGTTTATTGTGGAGTCCCTCGTTATTCATTAAGAGCAAGAGAAAATGAATTTTCTATCGAAGATTTGCAAACAGCTGTTAATATAGCAAGGAACTTGAATAAAAAAATATATTTTACTGTAAATAACATTCCACGTAACTCTAAATTACATTCTTATCATAAATATTTGGACCAGATGGCACACCTGAAACCTGATGCTTTGATTATGGCAGATCCTGGTCTCATCCATCTAACAAAAAATGCTCATCCAGAGATAAACATTCATATTTCTGTCCAAACTAACACAATGAATTATGCGGCTGTTCAATTCTGGAAAGAATATGGTGCCACTCGTGTGATTTTGTCGAGAGAAGTATCCATACCTGAAATTAAAGAGATCAAAGAGAAAGTTCCCGATATGGAAATTGAAGTATTTGTTCATGGTTCAATTTGTATTGCTCACAGTGGTAGGTGTTTCATGAGTAATTATTTTAAAAATCGAGATGCAAACCAAGGATCATGTAACAACGCTTGTCGTGATTTGTATAAAGTATATGTGACGAATCCCAAACAAAATGATGAGCCGATGGAATTGATTACGGATGAAGAAGGAACATTTTTAATGAACTCAAAGGATTTACGTGCCATCGAATTTTTGCAAGAGTTATGCGACGCAGGTGTAGATTCATTAAAAGTAGAAGGGCGAACTAAAAATGATTTTTATGTCGGAATGGTGGCAAGGAGTTATCGTCACACATTGGATGGAATCGCAAAGGGTGAGAGTTTTGATCGTAAGTGGTTAGTTGAATTGGACAAACTTTCATCAAGGAAATACTTCTCCGGTTTTTTGACACGAGGATTGGAAGATCGTATTCCGGAGGAAGAACAAAATTTTCAAAACAACGAATTTGGCACAAGCCTCCATAAATCGCATCATTATGTGGGAATTGTCAAAAACTTCCTGGCTGAAAACAAACGAATATCCATCGAAGTTAAAAATAAAATAGAAGTGGGGGATGAAATAGAAGTTATATCTCCTTTAGATGAAGAAGTGAAACCATTTATCGTCGAAGAAATTTTTTATCAAAATCATTCGATCAAAACTATTAGCGGTGGCATTGGCATGGCCGAAATTAAAATTCCATTCCAAGTATCGAATCAATCTTTTTTGACTAAAAGAATAAATAACGTAAATTAGTGTTTAAATTTAGGATTCAAAGTAATTTAGTTCTAAGTTTTTGAAATGGTAATTCGATCAAAAGATATAATGGAATGGATAGAAGTAATTGGATCAATAGAACAAATATAAAATTGATATGAAAAGAAAATAAAGATACATTTTGATTTACTTTCAATATTGCGAGTGCAATACCCATAAAAATAAAATGCCATAAGTAAATGGTGTAACTTAGTTTAGCAAATGGTGTAAAAACTTTTAAACTTAGAAAGTTTGAAATCGGAGATTTTACATTAATCAAAGCTAAATACATAATTCCAGCAAATGATAGATTCTGTAAATTGTATCTTAGAGTGTGAGAGAATATATCCAGATTATGCGGAGATATCATTAAACAGAAAATAAGTGCACTAAAAAAAAGTATTGATAACAAATGATAAATTTTTTTGTGATCATTCAGAAAATTTGAAAAATTCTGATTATTATAAAATAAATCCATCACGATCACACCGATAATTAACGAATCAAATCTTGTTTGCAACGGAGAGTATATTTCGCCATAATAAGGAGGTTTGCTTGATTCTTCAACTTTAATGAATGTTATGATACGCATTAGGAGCGGAATAAGATAGAAAATCCATAACATTAATTGTCGCTTTGGAAATTTAAGTTTGAAAAATAGAATTCCACAAAGTATAGGAAACAATAGATAAAATTGCTCTTCGATTGACAATGACCAAGTATGATTATGTATTCCAGGAAAATAATTGCCGACAAAAAGAAAGTCTCCCCAGACATTGCTGATCCCTTTTTTCAATGCAGCTTGAACTTCTGTTGATACGCCTTTTTTTTCGGAAAATTTTAATAAAGCGTATGCAATTGTAACTGTAATAATTAGAAAAAAATAATATGCTGGGAAAATACGAAGAGTCCGTTTTATATAAAAACTTCTAAAATCAATGGATTGGAATTTTTGCCAATGAAACCAAAGTCCTTTAGAAATTAAAAATCCACTTAAAACAAAAAACAAGTCTACCCCAAACCAAAAGTTCGAATAGATAAGTTCTAGGATAGGTTGGTTTGTTAGTACGAACTTAAGATTCAAAGCATAATGGTTAATTAGTACAAATATGATTGCAAAAGCTCGCAAACCATTCAGAGATTTGATTTCAGAAGCATCTGTGGAAAATAAATTATTTACTGATTGAAACAAAATTTGTCCTGGAAATGAAGCCAAAGTTCATTCAAAGTTTGATTATCGATATAAAATGGAAATTTTTGGTTAGCCAACATGATGTGAAAGGCTCCAAACATTAGAATCAAATGCATAAAAAAGTCAAGAAAATATGTAGTAAATTTATTGATAAAATGGACATAAATAAGAAAAAAAATGACAAAAATAAAACAATTCAATCTTGAAAACCTTAATTCATCTTCATGGGAAGGGAATATCCCTTAATTGTTATTATCTAGTATAATGATTCTTAATAGGATTTCTTGTGAAAAAAATTAGCTTACTCTTCTTTCTTCTTATATTTTTGTTCCTTATCGATTGTGGGAAAGAATCACATGAGGAATCTGTAACTCAAGCGTCTGATGAATTGAAAATTTCAAGTTCTTCTCGTGAGAAAAAAATGTCTCCGAGTGCTCCTGCGATGGAAGAGAGTGGCGAATCTTCGCCGTTATCGAAAGACAAAACAATCGGACCCGTTTTTCTACCGATTCAAAATCAGCAAGAACGACTACTTGAATTCCAAATCGATTTAAGTTACGAAACATTGGATTTGGAAAAAACAAGAAAAGATTTTTTGTCATTTGTTAGCAAATATGGATACATTGAAAATAGTTCAGCTACTAATTCTAACGCACCTTATATGAATGTAAAGATTCATATCAAAGCAGATAAATTATATGAGGCCTTGTTGGAATTGGATACGTATGGTACATTATTGAATGAAAATATTACAACGATTGACCATACAGAAGGAATGGTCTGGGAAAAGATAAAATCCACTCGTGAAAAAATTCGATACAGTCGTAGGGTTACTGCGAACAACCAAACAACAAGTAATTCCAAAAATTGGGAAGCGATTGAAGAATCGATTTCAGCTAGTGAAGAAAGTTTGGACCAAACAGAACTTCAAATTTGGAGGATCAACGATAAAGTAAAATGGGCAACTCTGAATGTGAGTTTCAGTGTCCCCACTCCTACAGACAAAATTATTGTTCCTAAATACCAAAATGCACTGGTTGGAATCACCAACCTTTTCTTAGAGTTAACCTATCTACTCGTTTGGATGATCCCATTTTTTTTACTCGTTGGAATCTTATATCTACCGGCGAAAAAAATAATTCATTGGTTCCAACAAAAAAAAATTTGAGAATCTAAGAGCGATTCATTCTCCGCAGGATTGAGATTTGATGTTAAATGCTTTTTTCTCTTCCAAATCGGAGATCGTTTTTGCATAATCACTTTGTAATTTGAAACAACCCATTCGGTTTTGATTGGATGCATTTTTCATACAATCACAAACTACTTTTGTTTTTTCTTCCAAAGTCAAATTAGAATCCACTTGTGGTATGCCAGCTAATTCCTGTTCGCACAAATTTAGTGATTTAAGATAACTCTCATGATGTTTGGAACCTTTTTTTAAAGCTTTAACATGTTTTTCCCGAAGTGTTAAACATTTTTTTTTGTCAGATTCACTTTGTGAAGTTTTGGCATTTTTTAGACATTCACACATCTCTTTGGATTTTGTTTCTGCATTAGCAAAAACAGAAAATGGGATTACGAGTAAAAAGAATAGAATTGTGATATTTTTCATAAGAAAGGGGATACTTGAATTTGTAAAAAGAGTCAACTTGGAATTCTGAATTTCAATTAAAGAACGGAATTCAATTTATGTCTTTCGTCTCAACTTCAATCGATTGGAAATACAAAGTTAGAAGAATCTACCGAAAAAAAATGCCTCTTGAGTGAAACCTGAACCAAATTTGTTACAATTGCAAAATCTTAAATTTGCTTCATTCTCAGACTTTTTCTATTTTTATCTGATTGCTTTTCTTAAGTACATTTATTCAATACATTTTGTTTAGTTCCAATTCGAATGGAACGAATCTTTTGAATCACATGATTAAAATTTTACTCATAGAAGATGAACCTGGGATACAAGAGACAATTCAAATTGCACTTGAAGCTGATGGGTTTTCGCTATCAATTTCATCCACTGGTTCGGAAGGATTAGAAATGTTAACGGATGAGTTTTCATTGATCCTACTTGATATAGGTTTACCAGACCAAAACGGATTTGAAGTCCTCAAATCCATTCGCCAAAAATTCCAAACCCCTGTGATTTTTTTGACGGCACGTAATTCCGAAATTGATAAGGTTTTGGGATTAGAAATTGGAGCAGATGATTATATTGTAAAACCATTTAGTCCGAGGGAACTTTTAGCAAGGATTAGGGCGATTCTAAGACGAACTCAAAATCCATTGGAAATGGAACAAAAATTGAATCAAAAGATTAGAATATCTCTCGAAAAAAAACTGATATACTTTAATGGAAAAAGTTTGAATCTTTCGCCTTACGAATACAAAACGATGGAATTGTTTTTTAAGTGGCCTGGACGTATTTTTACACGTGAAGAAATTATGGACAATGTTTGGACAGAACCCGAAGATAGTTTTGATCGTGCTGTTGATACTGTGATTAAAAATATCAGAGCTAGATTCAAAGAATTGGATTTACATTTTGATCCAATCGAAACAAGACGAGGGCAAGGTTACGGTTTAAAGGAAAATATATGAACCTTTGGTTACGAATTATCGTTAGTTTTTTTTTATCCTATCTATTGGTTTTTATTATCTAATCGATAAAACAGAAGAATCTATCCGTCCTCGGTATATGGAAACGATTGAAGAATCGTTGAATGATACTACGCATGTACTGTCAGCAATTGTCGAAGAAAAAATAAAGTCGAATCCTAAGGAAAGATTTCATTTTAAAGCACTTCTAGAACAAATATTTCGAAAACCATTTCAAAATGTTCGTAACCGTACTTTTGAAGCAAAAATTTATTCACTCTTAAAAACCAATGCAGACATCCAGATGTACATTACGGATGCAAATGGCATAGTGATCTTTGACTCAGAGAAGTTTCGTGAAGGACTAGATTATTCTAAATACAATGATGTTTATCTAACTTTAAAAGGAAAGTATGGAGTTAGATCGAGTAAAATGATCGAAACGGAAAAAGAAGGGGCTTTGTTCATTGCTTCTCCAATCCGTTACGAAAATGAAATCATTGGCGTACTAACAGTCATTAAACCTAAGATAGGTGTGATTCCATTCATTGAAGAAGCAAAAAACAAATTTTGGCGAATTTCATTATTAGTTGCCTCTTCAATTGCAATTGTATTTAGTTTGCTTGCTTATATTAGTTTTCGGCCTATCCTGCGATTATCGAAGTATGTAAATGCTTTAAGAACAAATGATAAAAAACCCTTTCCAAAATTAGGAATAAAAGAGTTGAATGATTTGGGAAAAGAAGTGGACCAACTTGTCATCGAACTTGAAGGAAAAAAATATGTTGAGTCTTATGTACAAACTCTTACTCACGAAATCAAAAGCCCACTTTCTTCTATATTAGCATCTGTCGAGTTAATACATTCTCATCCAACTGAGATTGACAGATTGACAAAAACAATAGATGCGGAAGCAAAACGAATTCAAAATTTAATTGATCAATTGCTAGAGTTATCGTCTTTAGAAGGGAAAAATTCAATCCAGTTAGAAGATACAATTCATTTGGTTCCATTACTTGAGGAAGTGATCACACGTTTTGAAATTGAGTTAGAAAGAAAAGCATTGATTGTGAAACGAATTTTTCCAAACCATTCATTTCAAATTAGAGGAAATCAAAACTATATGCGTATGGCCATCGAAAATATCATACGAAACTCAATTGAATTTGCAAATCCAAATGATACGATCACTGTTCGAATAGAATTTGATGAATCATCACAAACGAATCTTGTGATTTCTGACCAAGGACAATCAATTCCTGATTATGCTTTTCCAAAATTGACCGAAAAGTTTTTTTCGTTGCCGAGGCCAATTGGAAATCGAAAAAGTTCTGGTTTAGGTTTAAGTATTGTGAAGGAAATTCTGGATTTGCACCGAGCAGCTTTAAAAATTCGAAATCTAAATCCAAAGGGTGTTGAAGTGAAAATTGAGTTTCGAAATGATTAACCCTCACACAATCCTCACATTGCTAACATAATATACTCACCATTATCAATTATATTTGATGTTAGGAGTTTTTTATGAGCAAATTAATATCATCTGTAAACATACGTCTTTTGATCTTGGGTGTGATGGTTATTTTATTTATCATCCCACTTTCAATGGTTGGTTCCTTAATTGAAGAGAGAAATCAATCTCGATTGGATGCAGTTTCCGAAGTGGGTCAAAAATGGAGTCAAAACCAAACATTACTTGGCCCTGTACTTGTGATTCCTTACAACATAAGGATTCCGAAATCTGGTACTTCACAAACAAAAGAAAAATGGGACTATATCACAGAATATGCCTATATCTTACCGGAGGAACTTACATATAATGTAGAGATGGTGACTGAAGAACGAAAACGTGGGATTTACCAAATTCCGTTGTATACCAACAAAATTAATGCTAAAGGTAAATTTGCGCCTGTTAGAATTTCTGATTTTCCGATGGATACAACTTATATTTATTGGGAAGATGTTAGATTGATCGTTTCCGTTTCCGACTTAAAAGGATTAGGTGGTGATTTAAAACTAAATTGGAATGGAAAAGAAAAAGTTTTCACTCCAGGAACAAAATCTAATTTTTTTACTTCAGGAATGAGTCTTCCTATTCATTTAGATGATAACATTGGATTTTCCAATTTCAATATGGATGTATCCTTAAAAGGATCAGATACATTTTCTATCATACCAATTGGCAAAAAAACCAAAATGATGATGGAATCAAATTGGAAAGACCCTTCTTTTAATGGAAATCTTTTACCAGTGGATCGTGAAATTCATGAAACTGGATTCCGATCTCTTTGGGAATCATCGTACTTCTCTCGGTCTTATCCACAAGTGATCCATGCATTGGATGAATCGATCGTGAATTCAATTTACAATTCAGCTTTTGGAGTGAGTTTACTAATTCCAGTTGATCATTATTTAAAATTAGAACGTTCAGTTAAGTATGGATTACTTTTTATTGTCACCAGTTTCACTTTGTTTTTTTTGATGGAAGTGTTTGGAGGAATTATATTACATCCGATACAATATGTACTCATCGGATGTGCTATGATCATTTTTTATGTTTTGAATTTATCATTTTCGGAACATATTGGTTATTTAGGTGCATATATGATCTCATCTCTTGCAGTTACTTCGCTGATTGGATACTATGCTATTCATGTTTTACAAAATAGAAAGAAAGGAATTATCACGTCGATGTATTATCTTTCATTGTATTCTTTTTTGTATATCATTTTGGCTTCGGAAGATCAGGCTCTTTTACTAGGATCCATAACTTTGTTTACAATTTTGGCACTGGTTATGCATTTTACACGTAAAATCAATTGGTATCAATTTGGTTTGAACACACATAATACGTAAAACATTAGAACTCTGTAATGAAAAAGATTTTGATTACAGAGTTCTTGCTAACAGTTGAAGATTTTTTCACGATGCATATTATTTGTTTTTAAAGTCAATCGATTGAAATTTGAATGTTTAAAAAATCCAAATTCGTTCGAAAAATCAGTAATCTAAATTGAATCAACTATTTCTTACCATAATGTAATTTCTAATATCCTACCTTGGATCACCCACTTAAGTCTCACTTACACTAATTTATGAAACCATCAGAATGGTTGAATTGAAACAATTAGATAAGAAAACTACAAGTTGAACTGTCAATTATTCAAATTTTAAATCTATATGTCGCCAAAAAGGGAATTTTGATCAAAAATTCAACCTTCGTGTTTTGATTTGTTTTGGATTCTTAATTTTTTACTCGTCTTTATATGAGTATGCACTCTTTAGATGAAAGGATGAGTTATTTTTTTAGGAAAATAGGTGCATATTTCTTTGTCTTCATTGTTTATTTTATCTCAGGAAAACTCAGTTTATATCTTTCTTCAATCGATGGATATAGCACACCTGTATGGCCACCTGCTGGATTTGCACTTGGTTTTGTTTTAATTTTTGGAAACCGAGTCTGGCTCTCTGTATTTTTAGCTGCATATTTCACGAATACACATTTTTCTGATCCAGATTTTAGCTGGCTTGAAACATTTACTAACAATCCTCAAAATATTTTTATATCGTTTGGAAATTCCATCTCGGCATTGTTTGGTGCATATTTATTGAAAAAATGTTCTGATTCAAAATTGAATATTTTTTCTGTTAAAGATCTTTTATCTTTTTTCGTTTTAGCAGGTCCTGCCGCTGCAATAATATCTTCAATTATAGGAAGTTTTTCATTACTCATTTTCAATATTATCTATAAAGACTTTTTGTTCCAAACTTGGTTTACTTGGTGGTTGGGTGATTCTATTGGTATCATCATATTTACTCCCATTCTCATTTTGACGCATAAATGGATTTTAAAAGAAGAAACGGGGATGAGGTTAATTCTCTTTTGTTCCGCGACAATGGGAACATTTGTTTTGACACTTACTATTTTTTTTGTAACACGAGATTGGGAAAAAGAATTCATTCAATATCGCATCAAGACAGATGGTCAGATCATTTCTTCTGAAATAGAAAACCGAATCTTTGAAAATTTGAGAGTTGTGAAGTCATTGGGTTCATTTATTTCAGTACAAAACAGTTTAAATAAAAAAGAATTCGATACGTATGCTAAGTCAATTTTGGATGAAACAGAAAGTGTATCGGCTGTGTCCTGGAATTTAAAAATTCCACACTCTAAACGAAGTTTATATGAAGCAAAACTCAAAAATGATTATCCAAATTCAATTGGAATCAATTTGAAAGAAGAAGGTGCTACCAAAATTTCACCAATAAAAGAGCAGTATATCTTCGTTCGTTACATATATCCATTTCCTGAAAATAAAGCAGCTGTCGGTTATGATGTTTATTCGAATCCTGTTCGAAGAGAAGCATTAAATATTGCAATGCAAACAAATGATTTAGAAATCACTGGGAAAGTGAATCTAATACAAAATGATTCCGATAATACAGGCTTCTTAGTTTTTTATCCATTGAAAAGAAACGATGGTGAATATGGATTTGCAACAGCTGTCATAAAAATTACTTCTATTATAAAAAAATCCTTAATTGGGAGTGATCAAAATAATTTATGTGTTCAGATTTTAGAAGGTGATCAAAATCACTCTAATGAAGTATACAACCGAAATTGTATTACATCACAAGAAAAAATATTCTCTGATTTTTCTCACGTTCACAGAACAAAAATTGGAAGCCACTTACTAACTTTCCGTATTGTAGCAACAAAAGAATATTTTGATAAGAACTTAACAAATGCTTCTCGTTTTATATTAATTATTTCGTCCTTTCTAACTGGGTTACTTGGAATATTAATGTTAATCATTCTTGGAAAAGAAAAAAGTATCCAAGAAATCGTTGAGAAACGAACATTTGAGTTGGAAAAAGCCAATCGAGTAAAATCTGAATTTTTGGCAAATATGAGCCATGAAATACGAACTCCAATGAATGGAGTACTCGGTATGTTGACTTTATTAGAAGAAACGAATGTTGATATTGAACAAAAAGATTATTTGGACAATGCTAAAAAATCTGTTTTATCATTGCTAACTATTATCAATGATATCTTGGATGTTTCAAAATTGGAAAACCATAAACTTGAAATTATTCCAACAGAAACGAATATATATAAACTTTGTCGCGATATACAACTTTTGTTCCAATCCGATGTGATTGAAAAAAATTTAAAACTAAACCTTGATTTTACAATTGAAGATACTAATTTACATATCTTAGTCGATGAAAATAGATTGAGACAAGTATTAAATAATTTGATTAGTAATTCACTTAAGTTTACGCCAAGTGGAATCATTACTTTAGCAGTCAAATTGGAACCTAGTAGAAATTTTATCGAATTCTGTGTTCATGATACTGGGATTGGAATTTCTGAAGAGAATATGAAGAGATTATTTGATCGTTTTGTGCAATTAGAAGATGCAAGAACAAAACGATTTGAAGGCGCTGGACTAGGGTTGTATATATCAAAACAGTTAGTGAAATTGATGGGTGGTGAAATCAAAGTGGAAAGCATCTTAAATATAGGATCAACATTTAAGTTTACAATTCCTTTCCATCAAGTTGATGTTCCAGTTCAAACAATCATAAGAATAGAATCACAAGAAACTTTTAATTTAAAAAACGTTAATGTGTTAGTGGCAGAAGATAATCTTCTTAATCAAAAGTTTGTAAGAAAAGTTTTAGAAAAGGAAAAAGTAAATGTGACAATTGCATCAAATGGTATAGAAACAATTCAACTATTGGATGCATCACTTTTAAATGAAAGTAGGAAATACGATTTGGTACTTATGGACATTCAAATGCCTGAATTGGATGGATTAGAAACTACAAAACGAATTCGAAAAAGAAGAGATGAATACCAGAACATTCCTATCATAGCACTCACTGCAAACAATATGGACTCCCAAATAAAAGAATATTTAGAGAATGGTATGGATGATTGCGTTAAAAAACCAATCATTCTATCAGAACTTCTCAATTCAATTTATAAAATATTTTCTAAATCAAATGAAATCAAACAGTAATGGAAGTGCGAAAACCACGAACAGCGTAATAAGATTCGGCACCATTATGGTAAACAAAAACAGTGCCATAACGAAAGTCACAAAATAGTGCTCCACCTAATTTTCGAATTTGACTCGGAGTTTCTATCCAACTAGATGTTTTTTTATCGAATTCACCTAAGCTTTGTAAATGGCGATATTCCTCTTCATTTAAAATTTTAGATCCCATACTTTTTGCAAATTCGATGGCATTATTTTTTGGTTTGTTTTCTTTCCTTGATTGAAGTGCCTCTTTGTCGTAACAGAAACTTCTACGCCCAGTCGGTGATTCTGCAGAACAGTCATAAAAGGTAAAAGTATTACTTTTTTTGTCATAAAGTACGACATCTGGTTCCCCACCTGATTCTTCCATTTTGAGAAGAATTTTTATTTTGTCAGGATTTTTCCTTAACTTCTCTTCTACGATATTCCATTTAATTCCTTTATGACGGTTTGGAAAACTTTCAAATCTTTCTTTTAGAATGAGAAGGAGAGAATCTTGGTTCATAATGTTTTGTGCTAAAGATTTAGATTGAATCATGACTTAATAACATTAAGATCAATGAAACTAGTTTGTATTTTGATTTTTGCCTAACATTTTTGCAACCCTAAAACACCGTCTGGTTGTTATAGCAACGCCATTTTTTGACTTTAAAAACGAATTTAGAATGACAATTGAAATCCGTTATATATATGTTTGTTGAAAGTTGTGGATCAAATATATTTTATAGACTAAACAGGAATCAGTTTTGAAATATATTCTACTATTTTTATCTTTAATGAGTTTGAATGCCTGTCTTCTCAATCCCATTGTTCAACAAGTGTTATGTTCTGAGAAAGACAACAAATCACAAGATTCTCTTCTTTTTTGGCTATTTCTTGCAAACCAAAACTATTATATCGAACTCAATCGAAATTGGGCTGGAATCAAAAAAGGCCAATCATTACAATTATCAGCTCAATACTTTGCTTTTGGTCAAAACATCAATTCAAGTTTTCAATGGTCTAGTAGCGATGTGTCAGTAGCAACAGTCGATCAAACTGGTCTTGTACAAGGGATCGGCAATGGTAAAGTTTCGATCACTGCTTCGTCTCGTGATGGAAGAGCGAGTGCTGAAAGTTCAGTTACCGTTTATTCTGGATATGTTTATACAACTCTCAATTTTGACAATAGTGTCGCTCATTTAACGATGGATGAAAATAGCGGAGTCTTAACAGTGAATGGCACAACTTCCGTCATTCCGGGAAGTGATCCAAATGGAATTGTAACAGATCCAAGCGGAAAATATTTATTTACTGGAAATTTTGCGAGTGGAAACATTTCTCATTTTCTTATCAACCAAAGCACAGGGGCATTAACGGCAAATGGTAACATTACTGCCGGTGCTAATCCTCGCAATTTAGTTGTGACACCTGATGGTAAGTATTTGTATCTCGCATCAGAAGGTACACAAACAATCCGAGCCTTTTCCATTAATGGAGATGGTACTTTAACATTTATTAATTCCTTTTCCACAGGTATTGGGCATTCGCAAATCCAAATTTCACGAAATGGAAATTTTATTTTTTATCTCAGCCCAAACTTAACGGAAGTTGTTTCCTACCGAATCAATTATAACGATGGAAATTTAACTTTAGTGGGGACTAGTCCATCATTTGCCAATAATGGGTCAGGCAGTATTGCTACACATCCCAATGGAAATTATTTGTATATGGGTTCCTTTCCTTCCATCACGATTTTGAGATTTGATAGTAATTCAGGTAACATTAGTTTTGTGGATTCAGTTTTACATTCAATGTCTATCAATGGTTCTATCGTCCATCCGAATGGAAGATTTTATTATACAGTAAATATTAATAATTTATCAATTTCAGGTTATACAATTGATCCTTATAATGGTAGGATCTCGTTGTTCCAGAATTTAACTGGTTTTAGTGGAAGTAGTTTACGATTTATCATTATTGAACCATCAGGTAGATATGCATATGTAGCAGACAACAGTGGTGAAATTAAACATTTGAGTATCAATCAAACAACTGGTGAGCTCACATTCGTTGGATCTGTAAATCCAGGTAGCGTTCAATGGAATTTAACTTTTTTATAAAAACAATAATACATTCGTATAAAGTTTACTTATTTCGTGTTTTTTAAATTTAAGAAAGAAAATATATAATACGGAAACATCAAAGATTTTATTGCTTCAAAAGTTTATATTTCTGTTCTAATCCTTTGGTTTTCTTTAATGATATAGTCTTCAAATTCTTTTTCATAAATTTTTACCTTTTCGGTAATTAATTTTTGTGTTTGGAATAAATTTGGATATTTTTCAAGTGAAAATGTCTCAGGATTGATTACTTCTTCAGTTTCTTTTTGCTCGATATCATATACCAATTGATTGAGTAAGACACGATAAGTGAAATAAAAAGCAAGGATTTCCATCTTATTATCAGTGTCTTTAAGCGTTTGAATCGAATCAAATTTAGCAACGAGATTTTCACCAATATTAGTTAAGGAAGTTACTTTTGTTTCAATTTTGTCTTTTGAGTCGCGAATTTCCAAAAAAGTATGGAGCATTGGCAAACTCGCTATTTGATTGATTAATATGATTTTGGATAAACTAGATTTTTCAAAATCATCAATTAAAAATAATTCAAATTTTGTTAATTTGATTTTTTGTGGGATTAGATAATTTTGAATGAAGAGTGATTCTATTGCATACGCATCTGCTTCAAACAAAGCCTTTACGATTCGATTGTTTTTGTAATATAGAAAATACCTTTGGCTATTGAAGAAATCGTAAGCATGTGTGAATTCATGTACCAAAGCTGAATAAAAAATACTTGGATTCTTTTCAAACTGATCTAAAAAGTATGTCCCTATGACAATTGCAGGTTTTTTATTTTCATTATAAAAATCCACAAAACCCATTGCAGATATATCTTGATTAGCATTGACATCAATTAAAAAAACTACTTCCCCTTTGATGGCTTGGCTCATCATAAAATTAATTTTTTGTTCCACGAGATCATTTTTTTTTGGAGAAGATTTAAATACAGTTTCAAACTGTGTGACCGCATTCCTAAGGATTGGTTCATAATCGCTGAGTGTTTTTGTTTTGATTGTTTCACCAAACACTAAGTGTGGAAGAAGAAGTGTAAATAAAAGAAAAATGTAAGTGATATGTTTCATACAACGCCTCATAAATAAATTATTTTTACCGAAATTTTCTATTTTAGTGACTCTGCGGAATTAGGAGTGCTTTCGATATTTATTTCTTTCAATGTCCACCCTTCATAACTTTTTAGAAAAAATAAATGGATAGTTTCATCACCTTTCTTGAATTTTAAATATTTTCCAAAGACAAATTGATTATCATTTTTAAGGTCTAAAGATTCTAATATATCATTTGGACTAAGGTTAGCTAAAGAATTTGGAAGGTTAAAGAATCGATTTGAAATTTCATTTTTTGTATGTAATACAACAACTGGATTTTCTGTGATTTTGAATTCTTTTTGATCCTTTTCTTTTAAGATAAAATTTTGGTCGAGTAATAGAGCAATCTGGTATAAATTTTTGCTTTGGAGAATTTTGAACGTGGATGTAATCTCTAAAGTGTCAGCAACAGATGCTATACCTTTGAAAGAAAGTTTTATACTCGTAACTTTTTGGTTTTGTACTTCAAAACTAAAATTTCTAGATGTATCGTAAGAATAATATTGAATATTCTTTAATTCTTCCTTTGTTTGTTCATCATAGGCATTTCGAATTTCATCTGGTTTCCCAAATGTTGAAATTACTTTTTCCGCATTGTCTCCTAAATTGATTTCATTCAACCCAAAAAACTTAGGATTTTTGTTACCTTGGATTTGGATCGCCCAAACTAAATCAGGTCTTTTGTTTTCAGATTCGACAACTAAAATATGTTCATCTAACTTAAAAGCATCGTAACTGTAACCATCTTCAAATGTATGTGACTTAAAAGGTTTTCCATAAATTTCGGATACAAGGTTTCTTTTTTGTCCTAGTTTGATTCCATACATCATAAAAAGTTTTGATTCACCAAATAGGGAAAAAGGAAAAATTATAAATGTTATCGGTAATATTGTTCTTTGAATCAGTTTCATTTTGCTTTTAACTCTTTTTCTTTGATCAAGGCTCTCTTAAAATTTTATCTAGAGATTTTCCTTTTGCCAATTCATCCACTAATTTATCCAAATAACGCACCTGTTTAGTTAATGGATTTTCAATTTCTTCTACACGATAGCCACAAATCAAACCTTTGATAAGTTTAGCGTTATCATTTAATTTAGCTTTGGCGAAAAAGGTTTCAAAAGTAACATTTTCTTTGATCAATTCCTTGATTTTTTTTTCATCAAAAGAAGTGAGCCATTGGATGACTTGATTTAATTCTTTTATCGTTCTGCCTTTTCTTTCAATTTTGGTTACATATAATGGATATACAGATGCAAAAGTCATCTTAGCCATTTTTTCATTATGTTCTTTCGTAGGTTCCATGTTTAATGATTCCTTAGTGTTCGGTAATGAAGAGCAATATTGCCAGAAGGAAATGTTTTAGTACTGACCAATTCTAATCGAATTGTGTTCTCGAGCGAATGGTTAAAAAACAATCTTGGACCTTTACCTACGATCACTGGATGGATCACAATTCGATACTCATCGATGAGTCCATAATTAGAAAGTTGTGAGGCAAGACTTAAACTTCCTATGCAGATATCTTTTCCAGGTTGTTTTTTAAGATATGTTACTTCTTCTTTTAAGGGTCTTGTCGCAAGTGTTGTATTTGGATCTGAAACTTTTGAGATCGAATTTGAAAAAAGAATTTTTTCCATGGCAGTAAACACTTTCGCAAAATCATTGCTAACTTGTGACATTGATTCATTTTTTGCAATTTCTGGCCAAAATGGTACCATGAGTTCATAGGTAATCCGACCATAAAGGATTTCACTGCTATTTTGCAACATTTGCATGAAATATTCATGTAATGCTTCATCTGCGTTCATATCGGAATGGCCAAAAAAACCATCAGCGGAGGCATTGATCCCAAAGATTACCTTTTTCATTCACCTTTTTATAAGGAGTTAGGTTGTTGTTGGAAGTACATTTTATCTAGGAAAGGCTGGAGGAAGGAAAAATCGAAACGATTACAAAACAATAAATTTGGAAACAATCTTATCTGTAAAAGCTCGGAAAATGGAGACATTCTTTTCAGTTTTCAATTCTGATTTGATTTACAATGATTCCTGCTGAATACAGTTTTTAAACATTTTATGAAACGACATAAATTGAAAATCAGATAACATTTTGTGAACAAAGATTTTCTGATTAACTTCATTTGGAATGAATCGCGATAAAGTTACATGGTGTAAATGCAACTAAGTTACAAAATGACCGGTATTGTTAGAACCCAAATTTTATCAGTTGGGATTGAATTATAATTAATAGAAATGCCTAAATTTATCGGATTACGAACATTAGTTTAGAATTTGTAATGGATCACGATGGTGTTCCAGTTAATAAATATTAATCCAAATGTAAGTTTACTACTTTCGAAGAGGGTAGTCACCAATTAACATAACTTAACACTTGTGAATAAATATGCGATGATTTTGAAACGAGATTGATTCTTATATATTCGTTTAACGTTGAGATTATGGTTTTGATAATTCACGGAAGAAAACATGAAACGTTTTGAAGAGAAATATTATAACTGTTTTTAGATTCAGATACTAATGCCAGAGTTCATTTTGATCCATTTGAGAATGAGAAATCCTAGAATGTTAGATCGATCAATGACAGAAATAAGATTTAGGAAAAAGAAAATTTCGAAAAAAATACTTTCTAACTTGATTCCGCAAAGGAAGTATGTTAGGTATAGAATTGAGCTAAACTAAATGAAAAAGATATATTACCTTTTTGGTTTTTTTCTTATGTTTTGTTTCCATTGCAAAAAGGCGAATCTTTGCAATCCTGCCGATATTGAAAGTCAATGTGGAATTTTAAACTTGGCTTTTCAAAAACCTATTTCGTTCGGACCTCCGAAAAAACCCCAATGCTCTCCTTGCCGAATGTTTGTTTCGGCGACATCGTATAATGCAAATTTACAAGGAATTAGCGGTGCTGATGTTAAATGTTCAATTGATCCGAATAAACCTGCGGATGGAATATATAAAGCTTTACTAGTTGACGATGTGAATCGAAGAGCCTGCACAAGTGCCAATTGTTCAGTAGGTGGAATCACGGAACAAATCGATTGGGTTGTAGCACCTAATATCAGTTATTATTCATTAAACACTTCAGCTTTAATTTTTACATCAGATTTGAATGGTGTCTTTACCGGCTCTTTTGCGACAACTATGTCAGCACCAACAGGGATTTGGACAGGGATCAAAAATAATCCATCTTGGGATTGGCAAACAGATACATCTCATACATGTACATCCTGGTCTGACAATGTTTCCGCAAACTGTGGGACCTATGGCGTTACATCCTGGCAAGATAGCAGAGCCATTGCGATTACCTCTGCCTATGGGAATGGCGGAACTCTTAATAATATCCTTTGTATCGAACAATAGTACTAGAACATTTAACTAGTTTTGTCACTTTCTAATTACCGAACATAGAAATTAATTGAATGTATTTTGTTTGTGTTTATTTTGCTTTGTTATCCTTTAGTGGTAGGTGAAAGAGACTTACAATTCATCTCGTCATTCGTTAGTATACTTTCGAAGGAAATTCATCCAACAGATATTCATCTGTGTAGGTATTATTCTTTTTATGAGCGAAAAACGAAACATCCATAAAATTGGTAACATAGAAAACAAAAACAATCCTAAGGCCACAAAAAAACAAATGAATGGAGAGGGGAATTGGTTCCCTTTGCCAAATACCTTATCAATTAACTCTTGTTTGGTATTTCCTGGCCATAAGCCACCGAATCCCCAGTAAATATGAACGAGAGCTAATGAAAAAAGGATTGATGTAGTGATAATCGTAATGAATGTCATCGTTAGTTTAGAGTGAGAGATTGTTTTGTGACAATGAATTGGAAAGCATTTTCTGATAAAGACTTACCATTAATCGTAGCAGACCATGCACTATGACCTTCTCCCACAAGTGGATTAAATTCATATGCAGCTCCACTTGCGATGTAAGCATCACGAAGAGCTTCTGCTTGCGTAAATGGAACATCGGCATCAAGTGTTCCATGAACTATACTAATCGGTGGGTCATTTGCATCAAACCTTGATTGACCAGTGATAGATTGCAAATATGTCATATGATTGATTCCACCCCAATGATTAATGACTGTATGAATTTGTGCCCTTGCGGTAAGGTTCGTGCTAGAAAGAGTAGCATCAACTAAAGTGAGAGTTTCATCTCGAAAATCACTAGCATTCGTTATGCCAAGCATATTCGCTAAAAAGGATCCCGCTGAACCACCAAGAGCTGTAATGAAATTTGTATTGATTCCATAATTTGCCGCATTGGCATACAACCATCGAAGCGCAGCTTTTGCATCTCTAGCTGCAGGATACATTGCATAACTTTGTTGTTTTTCTGCTGGAGAAAGGCTAGCAAGATTCATCACATATGTTCCCCAAGCTGTTGAAAGTGTACCGTAAGACGATATCAGCCTATAGTTGATGGAGATACACACCCAACCACGGCTAGTAAAATAATTTGCCATAGCTACAATGTTTGAATCATCTTTGGATCCAGTAGAAAAACCACCTCCATGGATAAGGATCATTGCAGGACGATTCCTTGGTGCATTGGTTGGTAAATATAAATCTAAACTTAAATTGACTACATTCGTTGTAGGTGATCCCCAATTGGAATGGCTTAATGCTTGTGCATAAATATGCGTCGATTTGGCAACAGTATATGTTGCATTTGACTGTACAGTAGGAGGAGTTGTCCAACTATTTTGGTTCGAGAGTGCTTGTAATAATAAACCAGAAGCAATTAATGATGTATTTTGTGTATTGTTTTTGTCATCAGAATATTCTCCTAAAATGGAACAGGAAACATTCAGTAAACATAATATAAGAAATACATAGATAGGTTTTATAACACAAAAATAATTCCATCCGATTTTGTACTGAATCAAGTATTTCATACCATTTACCCTTTCGACTGGGAACAACAATTGAGTAGGGGTTTTTCTTTCATGAAAAATTTTTTTTTATTAGTGTTTGTCACATGTTTTTGAGATTCAATTCTACTTTGTGAGAAGAAGAATCTTTGTTGATACCAATCTTATTTTCAGCGATAGAATCATGATAAAATAAAAATAACAATGATATGTTCTTTGGTTCACTCAATTTCAATCCTGCGCCCCGGATTGCAGCGGAAATCCTTTGCGAATGCAAAGATTGGAGCGGAAAGCCGGAAATGTGCGCCCAAAACCTGTGTTCAAAGCAATTTTTAAGTGGAAACTAATCTTTTCAGTTTCATATTAATTAGAGACGCAAAACGAATTCCAAGAAAAGTCTAAACAATATGCTATCTTTTTCTTTTCCTGAACATCCCAGTGTAGAAAAAACTTACACATCATTGCCTAATTCTTTTTTCCAATACATAAAACCAACTCCTGTCGCTTCGCCTAACGTTATTTTTTGGAATGAGAGTTTAGCTAATGAATTTATGTTTGAAAATTGGAAAAAACAGGATTTAATTACCGCCCAATTTTTTTCTGGGACAAGTTTGCCGGAAAATTTACAGCCGTTTGCTCAAGCCTATGCAGGCCATCAATTTGGACACTTTACAATGTTAGGTGATGGTAGAACAATTGTAATGGGAGAGTTTCAGAATCGAAGTGGTGAGAGGTATGATTTCCAATGGAAGGGATCTGGTAGAACAAAGTACTCAAGAAATGGAGATGGAAGAGCTACAATTAGTGCTATGGTGCGAGAATACATCATGAGTGAGGCAATGGTTGGGTTACAAATTCCAACAACTCGAAGCTTGGCGGTAATTGCAACTGGTGAAACTGTATTACGTGACGAACCACAGGAGGGAGCGGTATTAACTCGTGTTGCCTCAAGTCATATCCGTGTAGGAACTTTTGAATATGCTTACCATACATTATCACTACATGAACTAGAATCTTTATTTCAGTATACTGTAAATAGACATGCTCCGAATCTTCTGAATGCCGACAATCCAGTGCTTGCATTTTTAGAATATGTGATGAAACGACAGGTAACGCTTGTTACTAATTGGATGCGCGTGGGTTTTATCCATGGTGTGATGAATACCGACAATATGAGTATTTCTGGGGAAACCATTGATTATGGTCCATGTGCTTTTTTGAATGGTTACTTCGCAAAGAGAGTGTTTAGCTCGATTGATGTAAATGGACGTTATGCATTTGCCAATCAGATGGGTATAGCACAGTGGAATCTTGCTTGTTTAACAAATGCCCTCTTGCCTTTGATTGATCCAAACGAGAAAACAGCTATAGACTTAGCAAAAGGAAAATTATCTGAATTAGAAAATTGGTTCCAAGAAAGTTACATACGGATGTTAGGTGAGAAAATTGGATTTCCAAATTTAACTGAAAAGGATTTACCGTTGTTACAAAACTTATACCAATGGATGCAAGACACGGAAGCCGATTATACCAATACTTTTCTTGTACTGGAAGGAGCTTACGTTCCAAAGGATTCAATCTATAACGATCATCGATGGAAGGATTGGGTGAAAGATTGGCAGGATGCAAAAAAGAAACATGGTATCCTCGAAGAAGATGCAATTTATCTTATGCAAAAGACAAATCCAAGTTTGGTTCCTAGAAATCACTTAGTAGAATTAGCACTTGCTAACGTTCGCCAAGGACAATTAAGGATTGCCGAGGATTTGATCAAAAGAGGCCAATCTCCTTATACACGTTTGTTAGGTTATGATTACAACGATGAAGTTCCCAGAGGAGGTGATAGAAACTATCGAACGTTTTGTGGAACTTAAATTGCAGATTCGTTACTTGTTTGTCGTTTTCGTTTTTAGGTTTTCGGCAGGTATTTCAAAGGAAAACTAATTATTATTTTGGTTCCATTCTTTCTTTCTAAGTGAATCGTTCCTCTCAATTGTTTTACAAGGATTCTTAATAATTCAAGACCGAATCCGGTGGAAGATTCAAAGTCAATGTCCTTTGGAATTCCGATACCATTGTCGCTATAAATACAGGAAATTTGGTTGTCTAATTTATGGATTACTAGTGAAATCTCACCTTTATCAAATTTCTTAAATGCATATTTCATTGAATTAGTAACAAGTTCATTTAAAATAATACCTAAAGTAGATATCATTTCTGAACTGAGGGCAATTTTATCTAAATGTATCGTTTTTGATACTAAATGACCTTCTGGAAAAATACTAATGATTTCTCCAATCAAATCAGGTAGATAATCTGAAATATCAATTTCTGATGTATTTCTAGATCGATACAATTTATCATACAAGGTCATCATACTTTGAATTCGACACGATGCATCTACTAAGATATTTTTAGTTGTTTCATTAGTGATTGTGTCTGCTTGTAAATTTAATATTCCTAATACAGTACCCATGTTGTTTTTAATGCGATGGTGAACTTCTTTTAGAATGATTTCTTTTTCAGACAATAGATTTTGGACTTCTGTTAAATGAATGTCTAAAGTTTCATTTGTATTCCTTAAAGCAAATTCCAAATCCTTTGTCTTGGTTATGTTTGTGAATGTAATTACAAGGCCATGGATTCGATCATCTACCGTTCGGTAAGGCATAATCTTTGCTATATACCAAATTTTTGAATTGGATTGAATTTCAACTTCTTTGAATATTAAGGTATCTAAAACTTCTTGAGCATCATGAATGAATTCAGGATAATCTAATTTGCTGCCTAAATCCGTTATGGGTCTTCCGATGTCAGTAGGTATCATGTTAAATACTCTAGTTACATGTTTTGTGAACCTTCGGATTCTTAAATCCTTATCCAAAAATAAAGTAGCAATATCGGTTCCATCTAATAAATTTTTAAAGTCATTTGTTATTGAAATATATTCATCAATTTTGGTTTGTAATTCAGCATTAACAGTTTGTAATTCTTCGTTTAAACTTTGCATTTCTTCTTTGGAAGAAGTTATTTCTTCATTTGTTGATTGCAGTTCTTCATTTGTTGATTGCAGTTCTTCATTTGTTGATTGCAATTCTTCATTTGTTGATTGCAATTCTTCATTTGTTGATTTTAACTCTTCTTGAGATGTTTGCATCTCTTCAATTGTGAGCTGAAGATCTTCTTTAGTTCTTTGCAGTTCAGCTTCCAAGACCATCATCTGTGTTTGGTATTTGTTTTTTAATTCCTTCGGGTTTTCTTTAGTGATAGGAATGAGGGTAGGCACATCAACAAAAACGATTAAGAATAAACCTGACAATCCATCTGGTTTTTCTATCTTCCGAATGATTACATCTACTAATACAATATTGGAGTTATAGTTTATTTTTAAATTTTTTAGTGTGATGGGATTAGTTGATTCTATTACTTTTCTATATGCAATGATGATTTCGTGACTTAAACCTTCCCTTGCCATTAAAAAAATATTTAAGACTGCTTTACCCGCGGCAGGCTCTAAGTATTTTCCCGTTTTTCCAGTAATGTATATTATATCTCCTTTTTCATTGGTAAGAACACTAGAGGGACTATATTCTTGGAGGAGAATAGTATTCGTTAATGTTTGAATACTATTTTCCGAATCTTTCATTTTGGATATTTCAAAATTTGCTAACTTTTCAGATTTGAAAAAAGTTGGAAAATCAGTATGTTCATTTTTAATCGAAACTTGATTTTTTTCAAAAATTCTTAGTTTTGGATCAATGGTTTTAAAAAATATGTTTTGATTGCCTAAGGTTTCTGCTGTTCCAAGTATTAAATATCCTTCTGGTTTTAGACAATATCTAAATAATCCTAATATTTTTTTTTGTAAATTAGGTTCCATATAGATTAGCATATTGCGACAGGATATTATATCGAGTTTTGTAAACGGAGGATCTTTAATGATATCGTGATTTGCAAAAACAACTAATTCTCTAACATTTGGATTGATGTGGTATCCGTTTTCAACTTTTGTAAAAAAAGTATTTAGTCGATTAATCGAAACATTTTTTTCAATATTTTTTGAGTAAATACCTTGCCTTGCTTTGTTGATTGCTTCTTCATCTAAGTCAGTGGCAAAAATTTGAATAATAAAACTTTGATAGCTTTTATTTTTAATTTTCGCTTCTAAAAAGGTTATCGCAAGGCTGTATGCTTCTTCACCTGTAGAACAACCAGGGATCCAAATTCTTATGATTTCATTCGATGTTTTTTCGAATATTTTTTCAAATATTAATTTTTCAATTCTATCCCAAACTTCTTTATCTCTAAAGAAATGTGTAACGCCGATTAAAATTTCTTTGAATAAGAATAAAAGTTCATCTGGATTTTCTGTAACATATTTCTCATACAAATGAATGCTTTCTAAATTTAAAAAAATTATTCTTCGTTCTATTCTTCTAAATAAAGTATTAGTTTTATAATTTGTAAAATCATGACCAGATTTTTGTTTTAAAAGTGATTGTATTACCCTTAATGATTTAATTGAATCTTCAGGCGGTTGATCAAATTGATTCATTCCAGCTGGAGAATCTATAAAGGACACGAGACTAATTGCTAATTCATCAGGTGAAGCAATTAAATCGACGTTGACAGCTTTGATTGCATTTAACGGCATACCATCAAATTTTGCAGTGGCTGGATCTTGTACAAATGCTAATCCACTTTCCTTTTTTATAGATTGAAGTCCAATTCCCCCATCAGTTCCCATACCAGATAAAATTATCCCGACACTTTTTGTTTTATAATCTTTCGCAAGTGATGAAAGAAATAAATCAATTGGTAAACGAAAACCCTTCTGTTCTACAGGTTTTGAAAGATATAAGACGTGATTAGAAATTGATATCGTTTTGTTTGCAGGTAATACATAAACTGTGTTAGGTTTTACTTTAATTCCATCGGTTGCTGCTATGATAGGTATTGAAGTATGACGTTGTAAGATTTCAGGAATCATACCTTTATGGTTAGGATCTAAATGAAGGATCACTACATAACTATAACCGGTATCGATTGGCAGATGTTTGAAGAATAATTCTAACGCGTCCAGTCCACCAGCAGAAGCCCCGATACCGATGACAGGAAACGTCATTGGAATAATACCGATTTGAGATTCAATAAATCGGAGAACTTATTTTGGAAATAAAGATTTTGATTGGATTTGGATACTATGGACATATTTAGTTTTCCTTTTTGTTTTTAGTGAGCTGACATACGAGTTGATTTAGGTTGATTTTTGCAAATCCGATCGACCTATCAGACATTGCGTAAGGAAGTATTAGTTCACCTGCGTTTATCGCACTTCCACAACTATAAACTACATTTGGTACATATCCTTCTCTTTCTTTTTCATTTGGTACGAGAAGGGGTTCAATTAATCTTCCGATTACGATCCGTGGATCCAGTTTTTCCAAGAGAAAAGCTCCAATTGAATATTTTCTCATTGGACCTACACCGTGGCTAATCACTAACCAACCTTCTTCAAGTTCTATTGGTGATCCACAATTTCCAAGTTGGATGAATTCCCAAGGATAGGTAGGTTTTAAAATCAATTCCTTGTTATACCAAAAATGGAGGTCCTCTGAATACATAAGGAAAATGTTTTCATTATCTTGCCTAGACAACATTGCATATTGTTTGTTAATTGTTCTTGGGAATAGTGCCATACCCTTGTTTTTTACTTCGGGTCCATTGAGTGTGCTTACTTTAAAGTGTAAAAAATCTCTGGTTTCTAATAGTTGAGGGAATGTGATTTTTCCATCATATGCAGTATAGGTTGCATAATAAATATGATTACCATCGTCATCTGTAAAATCAACAAACCGAGCATCTTCTATTCCGTTACTTTCGGAAGGTGAATGTGGGAAAATGATTCTTTCGGAAAGCTTTTGTTCACTATCATACTGAATTTCATAATTGGACAAAGCTAAGGAAAGGATTCCATTAGCGGTCATTCTGTTTTCAGATGATTTTGTTTTCGTGTTTTTTGTGAATTTGTCTAAATTCAATTTTAAATCTTCGATCGTAAAATAAGAATCCAGAAGGGAAAGTATAGTAATCGAAAAATCAGTTAGTAAATCTAACTCTGATAATTTTCGTTCAAATATTTTTTTCTCATAGATTGGATTCGATATATTATCAGAGGTAGAAACATATTTGGTTGGATTTGTAATTGTGATTTGGTTTTCCGAATCTACAATACCTGATCTAAAAGTAATAGATGATATATGTCCTTCTCCCGTGGCCCGTAAACTCATGATGAAACGTTTGCAACCTGGAGGAAGATTGGTTTGGTCTTTATCCCAAATGATTGAGGGGTTAAATAATGCTGCTGATTCTAAGGAGTACTCCTGTGTAAAGTAAGCTCCTATCAAAAGTTTTCTTTCTTCAGAAAGGATATGGTCTGTGAGAAGATATTTCTTTATTTGTTGGTATCTTTGTAAAAAGAATTTTTTTAATCGTTTATGTCTTTCTTCAAAGGAAGTGAGTAGTGCATTTATTTCATTATTTACTTCTGTCTCAGTAAGTGTTTGAATTCTACCTAAAATTTTAATGATTCGTTCTTCTGGCTCAATATATAGAGGTCGGTATAAAACCCTTCGATAATCAGGTGTTAGTTCTAATCCAGTTCGAACGAGTTCCAAATTTTGTGTATTCATTTATTGGTTCTGAAGCCAGTCGAGTAACTTGCGAACACTTCCCGTAGCTACACCAATACTTGTATCGGCTGCCCCGTAGTATAAATGGATTGTATCATTGTCTGCTAATAGTGTTAATCCACATGGGAATACAACATCTTTGACGTCACCAAATCTTTCGTAATCAGTCTCGGGCGCAAAGATCCAGTCATTTGTTCTTTTGATACAAATATCTGGATGTTCCAAATCCAACAAAGCTAATCCAATTCTATACAGATATCCAGATGCATTTTTTTTAACACCATGATAGATAATAAGCCAACCTTCCTTTGTTTCGATAGGAGGTGCTCCTAAACCAATTTTTTCGGCATCCCACCAACCTCCTGTCCTTGTTCCCAAAATAAGTTTCCGATCTTTCCAATGCATTAAATCCACTGAATAAGATATCCAAATATTGGCACTATTATGGTCGATTGGTCTGTGAAGCATCACCCACCTATCTTGAATCTTTCTAGGGAATAAAGCTGCATCTTTATCATTAGGTTTTAAAACCATTCCAAGTTTTATTTGTTCTTCAAAATTTTCTGTAATAGCTAGCGAAACTGAAGGACCACTTTTTCCGTAAGAAACATAACAAATTATATATTGATTTAATTCGCTAATAAAGGTAATCCTTGGATCCTCAATTCCCCAACACTCAGCAGGATATATTTCTGGTTCCGCTGTCATAAATGGACTTGGATTTATTATCCAATGGTTTAAACCATTTTTTGACCTAGCAATCCCTAGTTGTGATAATCCTTTGCGATCTTCCATCCGACATAAAAGTAATGTATTCCCATCTTTTAAAATAGTTGCCCCTGGATTAAATACAGTATGTACAGGATATGGCCACATACTGGCTGTTAGGATAGGATTTTCACTGTTTCTTACAAATAATTCAGGATAGTTGGGGTTCATATAGTACCTTTTGAAAAATTGATACTTTCTTCTAGCCGCATCTCTAACATACTTTGCATAAATGCTAAAGTAGATTCTGCTCCTTGATTTTCATTCATACGATCGGAATGTAATCCGTCGCGACAACCACCAGTAGTAGGATCATATAAAGAAACTTTTAAATCATTTCTTCCCAGAAACCATTCAAAAGCTCGGTTGGCTTCTTTTTTCCAAAATTGGTCTTTGGTAATATGAAAGGCGTCGATTGATGCGGATACCATTGTTTGAGCCTCTACAGGCTGTTGGTCAAATCTCGCATGTAGTCCTCCGCGAGTGTAAAATCCATTTGTGCCAATAGGAATGAAATGACCACCATCATCCTTTGCTTTTTGTAAATCAGCTAACCAAAATAAACTTTTTAAACCAATATCTACCATATTTTGATTTTGCATTGATTTTCCTGAAACAAGAAGTGCATGAGGAAGAATTGCATTACAATAACTAAGTGATTGTTCAAACCAAAACCACTCGGATTTAAAGTTTTCTTTGGAAAGTTGCAAGATTCTATTTGCTAATTCGTCTCTAATTGATTCTGCTCGCCTATCGCCTTTAAATCGTTTAAAATATTCATTCAGGCCCAAAAGAGAAAAAGCCCATGCCCTTGGACTATTCATAGTTAATATTGAAGGAAGTGCTTCTTCAAATAATCGACCGGCTATGGTTGGTAATTTTGGGAGAGATTCTATTCCGAGAATTGTTCCTAAGGCCATTAATGATCTTCCGTGGCTATCTTCAGATCCTGATTCTTCTAACCAATTTCTCTGATAATCCATAAAGTTTCTAAATCTTTTTGTTTTTGCATTATATGCATACCATAAGAAGGCTAAGTATCGATAGCTTAATTTGTAAGTGGTATCAGAATCTAAATCTTCAATCAACTTACACACAATCAATGCACGTGCATTGTCATCGGTTGTGTACCCTTCACCGTAATTTGGTAAGGTGAAAAATGCATGTTGCAACATACCTGTATCATCAGTCATATGTTCCAAGTGAGTTAATTTTAGAACAGGAAATTCAATCGGTGGTGTATTTCTTAATTTTATATTGAATCCTAATGAAGAATAGTATCTTTTTTCTTCTCTGGCACGACGAAAAGATTCCATATAACGCCTTGAAACTTGCGACCATATCATACTCCGGGCGAATAGGTATGCTTTTTTTCGCATAGAATGACGCATGGCTTCGTTTTCTAATAGATGGATTACTTCATAACTCAGAGTTTTGTTATCATGAAAAGGAATTAAGATTCCTCTTCCTTCAGCTAACATTTCTTCTGCATACCAATAAGGAGTTGATATGATTGCTTTTCCAGCTCCTAAAGTATAAGCAAGGGTTCCCGAAACAATTTGATTGGGTTCTAAATAGGGCGTAATATAAATATCAGTTGCACCAATGAATTCAGTTAATTCTCTTTGGCTGACAAATTTATTATAAAAGAGAACATTTTTCTCAACTTTGTTTTCTCTTGCAAGTAACTGTAAGGAAATTCTGTAGGCTTCACCTGCGTTTCGAAGTACTTGTGGATGTGTGGCACCAAGGATAATATAAACAACATTTGGAAATTTTTGAATGATGTTCGGTAAAGCAAGAATTACATTTTCCAATCCTTTGTTAGCTGAAATTAGTCCGAAACTCATTAAAACTACTTTGCCCTCTACACCAAATAAATCTTTGTGAAAACTTGGATCTACAAATGGTACGTCTGGGATTCCATGTGCGATGATATCAATTTTATCAGATTGGATGTTATAAACGTTTTTTAAAATTTCGGCTCCAGTGTTGCTCATCACTACAATTCTATCTGATAATGAAATTAATTGTTCTAATACATGTCGTTGGTCAGGATCTGGTTCTTTAAGAATCGTATGTAAGGTAGTGACAATCGGCATATGTAAATCACGCAGGAGGGAAAGTATATGGCTTCCTGACCTTCCTCCGAAAATTCCGTACTCGAACTGAAGTGAAACGAGGTCAACATTGTTGATGTTTAAAAAATCTGCTGCGCGATGATACGAATTGATGTCCTTTTCTTTTAGTTCAAAACGTACTCTTATAGGGTATGCATAACCAGAGTCGATATCATTTACTGGGAGTGCAATACAGGCAGTTTCAGGGAATTGTTGTGAAATGGATTCACATAGGTCAGTTGTAAAAGTGGCAATCCCACATTGTCTTGGGGCATAGTTACCAATAAAGGCAACTCTTTTCACGATTTACCAACTTTTGTACCGTTTCTACAAAGATTCGATATGTTCTTTTTTGAATTTAGATTCATTTTTTGTTTCCTAGTGATTTGTACCATCATACCAACTGTCTTTAATATTTAGCGACTGGTATTGTGTAGATTCAAAGATAGTGAACTTACTTCTTACAATCGTAAGTCGAAAAATGCAGGGGCTTTTTATCTGGACAGCTTAGCAGTAATAGGATTGCTAACCTAACAATTAATAATGCAATGGTTCTTTATTAATTGCAAGAGAATTATAATCAATTTTCAATATAATTGATGAATTCTAAGGTATTTCTCGAAATTGTTTCGATTCTTTTGAATTTGTACAAAATGTACTAGGATTTTTGGGTTTTTGTTTTGTATTTTTGGTTTAAATTTAAGTTTTGAGATCTGTTTTTTAGGGTTAAATCTTTAAAAAATTTGTTAATTTTAGTTTTAATCATATCAAAATTTTATGCTAGAAGTCTGGCGATTTGATTTAATAGACTTCGAAATGTATAGCGAATGTTATCTGGTAAGGTCGATCATGAATTCGCATTAATTTTTGTTTGTTCCAACTTTAGCTAGAAATGGACTTGGAAATGAAAAGAATAGTTTGAATAAGTTGGACCAATGCATGGAAATTATTTTTACGAAAAAGTTTTGAACATATCAATTTTCAATGAATCGATTTGATTCAGAAGGGAACAATCAAATTATAATTGTTCAAGATAAAACTTCATTTAAAGAAGCAGGTTTTGATATTTTTTTCACTTTATTTCCTTGTTTTAAAGTATCTATATCAGTATTCTCATTGCATGGCTTCCTGTAATATGAGTTGATCTTGCGAAGCATTCATTCGTGACATTATGTAGAATTATAGGTTATGATTCATAACGGTAATATTTTAATTTATATCTAATCCCAAATCTTTGAACAAAATGGAAATCCAAATTTATTCCAATTGGGATTTCACAAGTAAATGTTTAGGACTACATGTTCCATACTAGTTTTTCCATCCTCAGTATAGTTTTTTGAATTCCTAAAAAAATCAAATAATTGGAAAATCTAATCTATATTTAAACCGCCTTTCGAACATCTTGAAGGTAATTTCCATTTTACAAATCTCCATTCTAGTTAGGTTGGAGAGAGTGGCTTGTTGGAAACAAACATTCTCCCCTATGATATTTTTTCATGTTTTAAATCTTACTTCCCATTCTCCAGTTTTAATACTAAAGTTTTGTTCTGTTAGTTGTGTGGCACCACTATCGGCTAATGCAACAGTGGTTAGTATCATGGGAGTTTAAACCAATAACTTCGGGTTAGTTTTATTCAATAGATTCCAGATTTTGGAAAATCTCACGTTCTATTTGGATTGAGTTAAGAGCTAAAAATTGAGGCATATCAAAATTTTGATTTTGATACTCTGAAATGACGAGTGCCTTGGCATTTTGTAAACTGATTTGATCTTTCCATTTTGCTACTGTAACAAGTAGGATGTTATTATTTTTTTCACAAAGGTAAATCTCATCACTTAAAAAACCTGGAATTGTTTTTATAAATTCACGGTTGATTTTTACTCGAGTTAAAAAAACTTCTTTTGCTTCTTTTGGTAGTTGGAATCGATCAATTAGAATTTGGTTCATGGTATCCTCTTAGTATTTGCACTTTTAATAGCTTACTTAAAGAATAAGATACTCGTTATCAGATGAGAAAAATTGTAAAAAATCAGAAAATAATCATCGTTACCAAATTTGTTTTTGTTCAAAAAAAGTTTTGGGTGATTTTCCTGTAAAAAGTTTGAATTCTTTGTTGAAATGGGATTGATCAAAAAAACCATTATTATAAGCAATTTCTGTTAGGTTTATTTGGTTCGAATAGGAAGAAATGGCTGAATGAATTCGTAACAGATTTGAATAATGTTTCATTGTTGTTCCGATGGAATTTTTGAATTTTTTTTCTAATGAGTCTAAACTACTTGGTAGGCCATGTTTTAAATCTTTTATCTTCAAATTCCCATTTGATTTTTTAATCTTTAAAAGAGTTTCGCTAACGATCGGATCAATTTTCTGCTCTCGTTGATTTTGAATTAAAAAATTCTCAATGAGATTAACTCTTACTAAGTCAGACGAGGATTCAAAAAGTTTTTCTTCTATCTCTCTCAATGATTGATTAGGAATTAAGAGTTCTAAACTTAAAGTTTTACCATTGAATTCGGAGATAGGTTCCTGAAAAAAATTGGCAGCCCCAATTTCTGTCAATAGAACAAGTAACGCTGAAGATTTTTTATGATATATAATTGTTCTTGCGGATTTCCTAAACCCGGCAATGCCCATTCTCGGCAGATCATACGAGTACTCAGACTCAATTGAATGTAAACTTCCTGAAAGTTGGAATGATAATACTAGATGAGGAGATGGTAGAATTTGGTTCTCAATACCTTCTTCTGTTTTGATAATTAAGTATTTTTGAACATAAGGGGAGAGTAACTTGGATGGAGAAAAACTCTGGATCTTCATTGTAATTTCAATCTTTCCAATGTATGATTAAGAATCTGAATCTTTTTTACCAAAATCAATTCCTAATTGCAGATATGATCCTAAAAACTTAAAACAGATTGTCTAAGATTGGAGACCAGTCTTTGCTGATCTATGACTCCATTTTATTCCCATTTAACTATGTTTCCATTTTCTGTTACATTTCCAGATTGAACGATATTTGTAATAATGAAAACGTCTGATACTCCTAATTTCAAATGTTTCTTCAATAACTTATCTAAGCTAAGTTGAATTCTTTCAATATTTGTTTTATCCCAAATAGAGGGTAGAAATAGGATAACCATTACTTTATAGTTTTGTCCTGCCTGTTGCGAAACATCTATGATTGAAAGGCAAATGTCTTTCAAATCAACTTCAATAGTTTCAGCCCACTCTTTTGCAAGCGTCTCGAGTTGTTTGTTTGTTATTGTTATATCATTAATGTAACAGTTAGCTATCGGCATAAGATTCTAATTGATCATAAAAATGATTCACTCTTTTGTTTCAATGTCAACTCATGTTCTTCAAGTGATTTACTAAAAGTGGGTTGAGTAGAATTCATTATGCCAAAACCTTAGATGATATTGGTTAACCATCTTACAGTATGACAGAAAAAATTAAATGAGTTTGGTAAATCGATACATCGCAAACCATTTATGTAAGTGGAGATACGTTAAGGGATTACTCAATGTAAAACTGCGTCATGATTAGAAGTAATTGATACGGAACATAATCAGTGAGATGTAAGCCACGAGCCGAATTTTGGAGGTAAAAAACAAAAAAAGAACGATGTGATTCTTTCCTCGTAATTAACTCTGTTTATTTTATTTTCTCTCTTCACTGATTTCTATCAAAAGAAAGGAATTCGTTTTGACGATTCATTGCTGATTTGCAGGATAAATAATAACCTATGGCGGTATTTTTTAAAAAAAATCGTCTGTCAATATGGGGATTTTAGCCTTATGTCATCAGTTTCTGGAAACTACTTAGAAAAAGGAAGTATGATCGCGAACACGATTCGCATTTCCTTTGCAATTGTGATGTTATCTATCAATATTTTTTTTATGGTGGCGATTCCAACGACCGAAAGAACGATGAGCCTTATTTTATCATTTCTAGAATTTATCGTTTTGTCATATGGTGTTTATACCTTTTGGCTTTATAAAAAACAAAAATTCTTTTTAAAATTTGCTTACATCTCCATTTTACTCGATATCATCATTTATTCCAGTGTTTTCGCCATTGTTGTCATTATGTCCAAAACACCTGCAGAAAAAGTTTCGATAGCGACATTACCTTTTGTAATGTTAGTTCTCCTATTTGTTGTTATTTACTCTGGTTTTCTTTTGTCATATCGTTTAACTATGACAGTTGGATACATTGCAATTTCAAGTTTACTACTTTATGTATTTTTAGCCGTAATGGGTGGTGCTGAAATTAAATTTATTGCGACTGCTGCAAATCAATTTGGGATTCCATTCATCGGGATTAATACAATCGCTTTGATTTGTGGTGTACATATGATGAGTGCCGTCGTAAAATTTATGTCGAATTCTAGTAATGAAGCAACAAAATCCGCCGAAGAAGCAAGATTAAAATCTGAATCCGCAAATCAAACAAAGCAAAACATCCAACAAGAAGCGGAAACGTTGAATAAAAGTGTCCAAGAAATGTTAAAATTTATGGATTCATTGAATACGGAAATCCAAACACAAGTTTCTAGCGTCGAAGAGATCAGTGCGTCAATGGAAGAACTTGCAGCTTCAATGGACAGTGCTAGCGATTTTGTGAAATCACAGTTTACAAGGATCGATGATTTAAACCAAGAAAGTTCAGTGATGGATAAAATTTTATCTGAAGTATACACTTCAACAATCAATTTAGCACAAACCACTGATGAATCAAAACAATATAGTCTTCAAGTAACGACAGCTATGGATTCAGTTAGCTCCAATTTTGAAGAAATTAAAGAAAGCTTTCAAAAAGTGGAAGAAGTAAACCAAATTTTACGAGACATAGCTGATCGAACCAACTTACTTGCATTAAATGCTTCGATTGAAGCAGCTCGTGCTGGTGAACATGGAAGGGGTTTTGCTGTAGTAGCTCAAGAAGTTGCAAAACTTGCTGACAGTGCACAGGAAAATGCATCACTAATTTCAAAAATCATTACACAAGCGGCTAAACAAATTGTGAGCGGAAATACGGCAGCTTCCGAAACGAAAGAAAAAATGGGAATCCAGGATAAAAGTTTTGGTATCCTCGTTTCTAACCTTTCTGATTTAAAAATTAAAGTAGAAAAACAAACATCCATTCATAAATCTTTTTTAAATTCATTCCAAGAATTGTTTTCACTTTCCAAACAATTGGAAGTTTTGGCATCCGAACAAAAAACAGGAACACAAGAAATGTCAAGAGCGCTTGTATCGATTGAACAATCTGCTTCGTCTCTTGCATCCAATACTTCCCACTTGCGTGAAAATGTGGATGGACTCTCAAAGCAATCACAGCGATTGGCAAATCACATTTAAGATTGGAGCGAATAACCGGAAAGGTTCAGGCAAAAAAAAAGTTATGGCTCCGATACACACCTAACTGACCTAGCAAATGCTTTCCCTGAGCCGGTAGTGTAACCCCTCATATAATCTATATACCATGCTACACCGGAGGTTTGTGCATTGGCAGTCCAATATGGACCGATCGCACCAGCCCCTGCCAAAGGGAAGATCGTTGTATTAAGGAAGTAACGTTTGACACTTCCGCAACCTGCCAAATCATCGTCTACTGGTATATCCGTAGGATTTTCAGAACAAGCAACCGTCAGTTTTAACTCATTTTTCGTTGCGACACGCCAATTGGATCGTCCACCTAACTCCAATGTATCGCAATACGTGTAGGCAGCACTTGTCGAATTATTTAATAAAAAAGTACCTATATCATTACAAGAATTGTCATTGGTGGGGCAGTAAAATACTTGATTTGGAACCTCTGGCGAACAGGAATTGCTTTCTTGGAGCCATGTCTGACCACTTGAACATTTTGCATACGTTAGAGTTGTTTCTGTGTATACTTGCCCACCAAATGTGCCAGCATTCCCTATGAATAGTACGGTTCCATCTCTGTTGTCTGTAAAAGTTCCCCATGGGTATCTGACAGACTGATTTAATTGTACTAAAGCAAGAAGGGTTAGTGTTGATTGTATTGATCCGCCCGAATCTTTTTTGGAAGTTGTAGTTTGGAATAACAAATAGTATAGAGGTGAACAATTACCGGAGACAAATAAGGATATCAATAAAATGAATAGTGAAAAACGAACTAAAATTCGTTTCATAAGTATTTGCAGTTTTGTTTCACCCATAGAATATTTCTCTAATCATGAACAATTGTTAGTAACTGGCAAGATTTATTTTAAGTCTACAGGTAGATTATCGAAAGTCGCAAAGACAGAGTTAAATGGCATTAAGAGGAAACTTCAGTAACCACTTAGAGAAGTCCCTATTGATTATTAGAATTTCCTTTTAGTGAAATCAATGTTGAATAACAGATTTTCATTTAGATGACTGATTCATTGTCCTTCCGTGTATCGAACGAAAGGAATCCAATCTGCATGAATTTTGATAGAATTTAATTTCAAAGAAAATAATTCCTTTGTAAAATAATTTAAATTTTGAAATTTCAGATAGGCTTATTCTCGATACTGTCAACAAAAATGTTCGTCTAAGAATGATACAATGGAAGAACCAAAATATTGGATTGCTCGCCTCTTTGTTACACTAGCCATTCTATTGTTATTCTTGGCAATGAGCACAGTCCGAAAATGGATCGGCTTCCGAATTTTTGGCAATCCACTTACAGGAAGAGTTGTATCGTTTGTTTCTAGGGGACGGGATCGTTACCAAGTGCCTTTGTTCTCTTTAGAAATTTTGGTAGAGTTTGAAGGCATAGAACATCGATTTCCCACCATTTTACATTGGAATAGTCCTCCTTATCAGTTAGGAGACTTTGTTCCCGTACGAATGGTTCGCAACTCACAAAAAGAACCAAAGTTTATGTGGGATAACCTAGAAGAATATGTTACCGATGGGTTTTTTGCACTGGTGATTGGTCTTGTGCTTTTAGTGATGGGAATTGGGTTTTGGTAGTCTGATGGTTTTGGAATTTGATGGTAACAATAAGAGGTAACTTCCTTTTTGCCACTGAGGAAAGTCCTTTACATTTAACTAAGACAAAGCCCCCCTAAATCAAGAGGGAAAGCCCAATCTTCGAGATACATTCCTCATCACTTGTGGTGAGTTTATCGAACCATGAGAGTCTAGTCAGCTTTATGGCTAAAATATTTAAAAGTCTCTTGGAATGAAAAGTTCAGCTAGACTCATCAAAGGAATGCATTTCTGAATCCAGAATTCATGTCATTGGATGGGATCCCTATCATTGAACCAGAGTTGAATGGGTGTAATCATCAATATATGAATCTTATAATATTTTATTTTTCAGGCAAAAACGCAGATACAAACCCAAATATAGCGGCAAGTCCTGTGCAAATAGCAGGCAATGGAAAGAAATACAAAATGCTGATCACAGAAAGCATTGCCATTCCAAAACTATTAATCATTAACAATTTTTTTACAATCGGATCAAATTGTTTTGCACCAGATATAACCAGAAAAATGATTCCAGTAATCAACAAATACACACTAACACTGATATTATTTCCTAAAAATATATCAGCAAAGGATTTTTGAAATCCCATTGGTAGCGGAACCATCGTACTTTCCAAAACCATTTGTGCATTTGCCACTGCAACTTGCTCAGGTGGAATTTCCATAAAAGTTCCCATCGTATGTCCGAAACAAGTAAACAAAACCAATCCAAATGCAATTTTTAAAAATAATGATTTTTGATTCATTCCCGCAAATTATCCTTCTCACCTTCACAGTCAAATCATTTCGAAATCCTATCAAATTCTCCTGCGCCCCTTTCCCACGTCACAGTCTGGTTTCTCCACAAACTACCCACCTAGTCCCAATTAAAAGTAGTCAGTCGGCTTCAATGCGACTCTATTGATAACTAAGAATTCTTTTTTGCATCAAGTTTCCTTTCTCAGAAGTTTCTAAAAAAATCTTTACATAATTTTAAGGTATTCAATACTTAGGTAAGTGACTAAGTATTCAGAATCATTAAACCTCGTGTTTCAAAATCTAGCGGACCCAACTAGACGGGCGGTTTTGGAAAAACTGAGTTCGGGACCAGCAACTGTAAGCGAAATGTACGCATCTTTTGAGATGGCACTTCCTTCTTTTATGCAACATCTCTCGTTACTTGAAAAAGCAAGGCTTGTAAAATCTTATAAGTTCGGTCGAGTTCGAACTTTCGAATTAGAACCAAATACTTTGAAAATTGCAGAGACCTGGCTAGATAAACAAAGATCGATGTGGGAAAAACGATTAGATCAATTGGATAGTTTTTTATATAAAATGAAGGATAAAAAAAATGAATGATTCGCTTTTGAAAATAAATCCTAATATCGATTTGGTATTAGAAAGAACCGTAGATGTTCCTGTGGAACTAGTTTGGGATGCATGGACAATACCAGAACAGTTGAAGCAGTGGTTTTGTCCTCTACCTTGGAAAACAATTGATTGCGAAATTGATTTAAGGCCTGGAGGAATATTTAGAACCGTTATGGAGTCACCAGAAGGAATGAAAGTTCCAGGTATTGGCTGTTATTTGGAAGTCATTCCCAACAAAAGACTAACATGGACAAGCGCACTACAACCAGGTTATCGTCCTTCCCTCGCTGATCCCAATGATCCTTTTGGATTTTTTACTGGGGTCGTAAACTTAGAAAAAACGGAAAAAGGTACGAAGTATACGGCGATCGCAATCCATACGGATGAAAATCAGAAAAAGAAACATGAAGAAATGGGATTTCATGAAGGTTGGGGAGCCGCATTCGATCAACTTGTTGCCATGATAAAAAAAGGAAAAACCTAAACTAAAAATCATGTGGCTGCTGTTTATCTGATCCCTGGTTTGATGTATTTCAACTCATCGAAGTAACGTCCTGTTCCGAGGACCACGCAAGTGAGTGGGTTTTCCGCAAGGTAGACCGGAACTCCTGTTACTTTGATGAGGTAGTGTTCTAGGCTGCGAAGGAGGTACGAATCTTGGCACCTCGCAATCGTTAGTCTAATTTCGATTTTGTTTTGTAAGCGAAGGGACTTTTCGTTTCAATCTTATCCTTGATTCAAAACGAAATCGATCAAAGGATTATCATAAGATACTTACTTCTTCGAAGGAACTTGTTTTGCGGCAGTGGCCGCATCTTTTTTCCCTTTGGCAATTGCATTCTTTGCATTTTTCTGAGAGTTTTGTTTGGTTTTCGTTTTCGGATTTTTGTCGCCCATTTGGTCTCCTGACTCATCGGTCCGGGGCTTGCTGAGCCACGTTGTAGTTACTATAGAAAGGAGATCATTGATTCTTTCGGTTGTAAACAAGAAAACGAAATTGTGACACCAGTTGCTATTAGTGTGGGTATAATTAGCCTTGTGCAGTCAGTGAGGATTTCGGAAATGATGAGCTCCCGATTCCCAGTTTATAATCTTAGCTTCCATTTTCATACAGCTGTTACCTTGGGGAAACAGTTACTATTAATGGAATAGATGATTGAAGGAGTTTTTCGAAAGTTTTTGTCATCATTTTTTTAAGTTTACATTACAGCCAATCCGCTTAACTTTATTTTGTTCGAAAATAATTGGTGATATGAAACGACTCTATTTTGTTTTAATACTACTGCTAAGTACGTGCACGGGTTCTAGTAGTTTAATCAATCAAAAACAAGACAACAATCAACTGAACTGCCCTATCGAATATTCGCAAAGTTATAGCATTGTCAATGGTAAAGAAGTTGTTACAATCAATTCTGGAGAAGAAACCGTTTTGTTGCAGTTCGATTATATTCATCCGTTTCAAGAAGGACTCGCTGCAGTTTTGATAGATGGTTATTGGGGATTCATTGACAAAAATGGGAAAATCGTAATACAACCAGAGTTTGAACATGTTCGTGATTTTGTTGAAGGGTTGGCATCGTTTTCTGTTGGAGCAGTAATTGAGTTAGAAGATGAGGGTAAATTTGGTTTTATCGATCAAACTGGAAAGATTGTTGTCGAACCAAAATTTGATCAGGTAACCGATTTTAAGGAGGGTTTGGCTTCGATTAAACTGGACGAAAAGTACGGCCTTATAGACAAAACAGGAAAGTTAGTCATTGAACCTAAGTTCGAATATTTCATTCTATTTAGCGAAGGTCTTGCACCAGTGAAAGAGGGTTTTCATGGTAAGACTGGTTACATCGATAAAACTGGAAAGTATATCATCCAACCTTATCTTAATGTCGGTTATTATTTTTATGAAGGTCTCGCTGTTGCTTCCATCAATGGCAAACTTGTTTGGATTGACAAATTTGGCAATCCGGCAATCAATTCAAATTTCTATTCTATCGGAAGCTTTCAGGAAGGTCTAGCCGCCATTCAAATTGAGAAAGGTGGTAAATATGGTTTTATTGATAAAACAGGTAAGATCATCATCAAACCGCAGTTCGATTCTGTGAAAGAATTCGAAAATGGATTTGCTCGCGTAATTTTGGGCAAATGGGGTGTGATCAAAAAACCAAATTGTATATAAGGATCGAAAAAAAGGACACCAGCGATTTTTTACCTTTCTAAAATTGTGAAACCTTGTTTGTTGAGAATGGCTGTGATATTTAGAACCAAGATTCTGATTCCTAATTCATTCTTGAACACTGAGATTTTTTTTAAATATATATTTTAATTCAAAGTACTAGTTTTTATTCCACCGACAAACCTCGCGCCCCGGATAGAAGCGGAAATCCTTTGCGCATGCAAAGATTGGAGCGAATAGCCGGAAATGTGCGCCGAAGAACTATATTACATTTTGATTGTTATTCCGTTTCCTTTGATTCTCCATACTTTCTTTGCCTGGAGTTTGAGATGATGGAAATCCTGCCTCATTAACGATTCCTTTTTCTTCCGAGACCAACCTTGCACTTGCTTTTCACGATAAAACGCATGGTCAATCCGAGTATATGCTTCAAAGTAAATTAATTTTACAGGCAAGCGTTTCTTTGTATAATTAGAACCTTCACCCCTTTGGTGTTGATCAATCCTTCTGCTTAAATACTTCGTACTACCAGTGTAATACGATCCATCCGAACAAACTAAAATATACATGTATCCCATAAAAATGATACCTTCATTTCTGGCTGGTAGTCTCTTTGGTTTCCGTTGTTTCGTCGTTTCGATCGTTTCGATCGTTTCGATACGCTTCGCTACTCAACGACCGAAACTACAACACTCAACGATTAAGGCGGAGCCTTGAGTAGGCCGAAGGCCGTATCGAAAGGCGAACTCTTCTTCACCAAATAAGCTAAAAAGAAATCATTTTGGTTCTAAAAAGTTATACCTTCTTACCAACCTACCCGCGCCCCGGATCGACCGAGCGCCCTCGCCGAGGGAGAGCCGGAACTGTGCGCCCAAAATAAAAAAGGGAACCAGTAATGGCTCCCTTCACGTTTCTAAATGGAATGTTTTTAATACCCGTCGTTTCGATACGCTTCGCTACTCAACGACCCGACCCGACTGCATTGGACAACGACCAACGACCTTATTAATAACTCTCGCTAAATGCCGAGCATTGAGTAGGCCAAAGGCCGTATCGAAATGCGAAATGCTCCCTACCTGATCCCCGGCTTAATGTATTTCAACTCATCCAAGTAACGTCCAGTTCCGAGCACCACGCAGGTGAGTGGGTTTTCGGCACGGAATACTGGAACGCCTGTTTCTTTGGTGAGGTAGTGTTCGAGGCCACGGAGGAGACAACCACCACCTGTAAGAACGATCCCTCGTTCTACGATGTCGGCGGCAAGTTCAGGAGGAGTGCGTTCGAGAACCGATTTGATTCCATCAAGGATTTCGTCTGTTGGTTCTTTCAGGGCTTTGCGGATTTCGTTGGAATCCAGTTCGAGGGTACGTGGAAGACCTGAGATGGCGTCACGGCCTTTCACTTCCATCGTGTCCACACGTTTGTCAGCAAATGCATTTCCAATTGTGAGTTTGATGTCCTCAGCAGTTCTTTCTCCAACCACTAGGTTGTATTGGTTACGGAGGTATTTGACAATGGCTTCATCAAATTCGTCACCACCTGTACGGATGGACTCGGCGATCACCATACCACCAAGAGAGATCACAGCAATTTCAGTGGTCCCCCCACCGATATCGACGATCATGTTCCCGGCTGGTTCATGGATGGGGATGTTTGCACCGATGGCTGCGGCAAGTGCTTCTTCAATGAGAAAAATTTCTCGGGCTCCAGCTTGTTCAGCGGACTCACGAACGGCACGTCTTTCTACTTCTGTGATCCCAGAAGGAACTCCAATAACGATGCGCGGTTTTACAAATGTAGTGCGGTTGTGGACTTTTGCGATGAAGTAACGGATCATCTTTTCCACAGTTTCGAAGTCGGCGATCACCCCGTCTTTCATTGGGCGGATAGCAACGATGTCACCAGGAGTCCTTCCGAGCATTCGTTTAGCTTCTTGTCCCACGGCTAGGACTCGACCAGTGGAGGCTTGGACTGCCACAACCGAAGGTTCTGATAGGACGATCCCTTGTCCTTTCACATGCACGAGGGTGTTTGCGGTTCCCAAATCGATTCCCATATCGTTCGAGAAAAGTCCATAAAGATTATCAAATATCATATCAGTTCCTGGTGAAAGAAGTACGAAAGGGGGAATTTACGGTGGGTTTACACCAAAACTTTACAATTCTACCCGTTCCCCATAATTTTCGGCTGGTTTTTGCTTTCAACCGTAAAAATTTTCGATAGGCTAGTTAGATACAAAATGCTTCCTTTCTCACAAATCTTACGTAAACCAAACCAGGCATTTCGCACGGAAAAGATCCTTGCTGCCATTGATTTGGGCACCAATTCCTTCCACATTGTCGTCGTAAAACTAAGACCGGACGGTACACTTGAATACTTAACGAAAGAAAAGGAATCTGTTCGTTTAGGGAGCGGTAGCAGTGATTATGCGGTCATCACTGATGATGCCATGGACAGAGGCCTCGCTTGTTTGAAGCGGTTTAAAACACTCGCTGACAGTTACAAAGCCGAAATCCGAGCTGTTGCCACAAGTGCCCTAAGAGAAGCAGAAAATCGCCAGGTCTTTCTTGATCGTGCAGAGAAGGAAACTGGTATCCAAATCCAAGTCATTTCTGGAAACGAAGAAGCTCGGCTTATTTACTTGGGAATTTTACAAGGGTTACCTGTTTTTGATAAACGAATCCTTCTAATTGATATCGGTGGCGGGAGTACAGAACTACTTATTGGCGAAAAAGGAGATATTCTTTTTTCCACCAGTATGAAGTTAGGTGCCATAAGATTAACTGAAAAATACTTAAAAAAAGATCCAATCTCTGCTACCGACTTGCAAAAATGTAGGATCCACATTGAATCCGTATTATCTGCATTTTTACCTCAGATTGAGACATTAAAACCTTTTATGGTGGTCGGAAGTTCAGGGACAATTACCTCGGTGACTTCTATGGTCCTTGAAAAAAAAGGAGAAAAACGGGAACGTTTGAATGGAACAGAGATTCCTATCGATTCCTTTAAAGAAATACGCAAACAAGTGTTAGATGCTGAAAGTATCAAAAAACGATTAAAAATCCCAGGTTTAGATGCCAAACGAGGGGATATTATCGTTGGTGGTATTTTAGTTTTGGATGAAGTTTTGCAAAGGATCAAAGCACCTTCCTTTACTGTAAGTGATTTTGCACTTCGAGAAGGGATTGTATACGATACCATCGAATCTTGGTATAGGCATACAGACACATCATTGCCAAGACTCGATAACATTCGGGACAAGGCGATTAAAACAGTTGCGAATCTTTATCCGCAAGGGAAAAAACATGCAGAAACAGTTACGAAACTCACCTTGCAATTGTTTGATGATCTAACTAATTTACATGGACTTGGGAATTTAGAAAGAGATTATTTGGAAACCGCTTGTAATCTCCACCAAGTGGGTCTTTGTATTTCTCACCACAATTATCACAAACATAGTTATTATATCATTCGTAACTCAGAAGCGATGGTTGGTTTCTCCAATGCTGAAATTGAAATTATTGCACTTCTTGCTCGTTATCATAGAAAGGGTGGACCTAAAGGAAAACATGAGGAGTTTAAGGCACTCAGACCAGAAGACCAACTCCTTGTCAGGAAATTAGCTTCATTTCTTCGGATTGGTGATGGTTTGGATCGTTCTGAAAAATCCATCATGGAGCGATTGGATGCAGTGATGGAAAAAGGTAAGGTAAACTGCCGGTTGTATTATAAAAAGAGTGAAGATCCTAATTTGGAAATTTGGTCTGTGTCTGAAAAAAAGGATTTGTTTGAAGATACATTTGGTACGAATTTAGAATTTCACTTACATCCAATATGATAAAATTTCTTTATTCTTTTTGTTTTTTAATCTCTCTAACTGAGACTATTTTTGCATTACCAATTGATTTAACTAAGAATTGGAATGTTACCAAAGGTTTTGAAATTTCACAGAACCCTGATTTCAAAAATTGGAAAACATTGGAATCTTTACCACTCGCTACTATACTAACTGAATTTGACTGGGAGTCTGGCAAACTTCGAAAAGTAACAATGGCAAAATCATTTTTGTTGTCACCAGCTGACTTCCAAAAGGTGGAAGATGATGCCTACAGCCTTCATATACCATATATCTCAAATTATTATGAAATTTATATCAATGGTAATCTTGTTACTTCCAATGGAAAAATCAAAGAGGATACCATTGAAAAAAGTGGGTATCGCCGCCATATTTTAGTTAGGATCAAAAGAAATCTTTTGAATCTAGGACAGAATCAAATTCGCATTCTCCTAGCTGCAGAAGATGGAGAAGAATTAAACGTTTATAAAATATTCAATGATTATTCGGCCAATCTAAACGTTGCTTCAGAACATTTGGAAATCGAAAATGAATACGAAACCTACATGTTATTGTTTTTATATTTTTTTGTAGGGATCTATCATGGTTTGTTTTATTGGAAACGGAAACAGGAAAAGTATAATTTATACTATGCGTTATTTTCTATATTTTTAGCAGTTTATATGATCTTTCGCTCTCAAGGTGTTTATTCGTTAGGATTGGATCCCTTAACTCAAACAAAAATCGAATATTTCGTGGTATTTTTAACGCCAGTTTGGTTGTTGTTGTTCACTGACGTTTTTGTTCGTGGTAAGATCAATATTTTATCTAAAGTATATTTAACTTTCATTTTGTTTTTGGCTATCTCTCAAATTTTTGTCAATCGTGCCACTTCTGTTTTAATCTTAAGGATTTGGCAGATTTCGGTATTGGTTTTTGGGGTAATGATACTTTATCTAATAATTTCAGCAGTTAGAGCAAAAAATAAAGATGCCAAACGATTGTTAATTGGAGTATTGTTTTTGTTAGGGACAGGTACTTGGGATATTTTAGGTGCCTCAGGTATGTTACCAATACAAAATTTAAACTTATTAAGGTTTGGCTTTTTATTTTTTGTATTAGGGATTGCGGTTGTTCTTGCAAATCGTTTTTTACGTGTCCATAGGCAAGTGGAAGAACTCAATTTGAGTCTTGAAAGAAAAGTAGAAGAAAGAACAAACGAATTACAGAATACCTTGACCAAAGTCCAAGAATTAAAAGTACAACAAGATGGTGATTATTTTTTAACTTCGCTCCTTCTCGATCCCTTGAGCCAAACAAAAGTAGAATCTACTCAAGTTTTACTCCAATCTTACGTGAAACAAAAAAAAGAATTTGAGTTTCGTGGGAAAAAAAGAGAAATCGGTGGAGATATCATCATTAGTGATTCAATCACTCTTAATGGAAAAACATATTTAGTATTTGTAAATGGTGATGCGATGGGTAAGTCCATCCAAGGAGCAGGTGGAGCACTTGTACTTGGTGTCGTGTTTTTATCATTTATCAAACGTACACAGATGATTTTGGAGAACCAAACAAAATCTCCTGAACGTTGGATCAAAGAATGTTTTTATGAACTACAAACAATATTTGAATCATTTGATGGTTCGATGTTAGTCTCAGTTGTAATTGGGCTCGTAGAGGAAGATACAGGAGTATTGTATTATCTAAATGCTGAACATCCTTGGACAGTGTTGTATCGTGACGATGTGGCTTCTTTCATTGAAGATGAATTAGAACTACGTAAAATTGGTACAAAGGGGATGGATGGTGATGTCCGTGTTCGAATTTTTCCTTTAGAAAAAGGTGATATTTTATTCATCGGTTCCGATGGAAGAGATGATTTAGTTTTAGAAGAAAGTGGAGATGGGAATCGCCTAATCAATGAAGATGAAACTAAGTTTTTAGAAGTTGTTGAAAAGTCAAAAGGTGATTTGAAGCTTCTCGTAGAAAATTTAATGGATGTTGGATCTTTTTCAGATGATCTAACTTTATTACGGTTAGAATGGCTTGGATCTTTCAGACACGTTTCAAAAGACACATTAACAAATTTAACATCTGATGATTATTTATATGCAAAAGTAAAATCATTACTGGAACTTGGGAATGGCGAGGAAGCATACCAAACCATTGAGTCTTTACTTTCAAGTGAATCCTTAAATGATGATGTGAGGATCAATCTGATCCGAGAAAAATCACGAATTTCATTACTGCTCAAAAAATATGATGTAGCGGTAGAAGCTTTGGAATCAATATTTCCTTTTTTTGTTACGGACAATGAAATTTTATTACAACTTAGTTACGCTTATCGAAAGTCAAAAAACTTAAGAAAAGCAATTGAGATTGGAGAAAGATTACGTGCGAGAGACCCAAAACACATACGAAACCTAATCAATCTAGTCGAATGTTATCGGTTAGTTGGTAATTTGGAAAGGGCAAAAAAGATTTTAAGTCGATTGGGAATGATTGCCCCTGAAAATCAGCACTATTTAAAGTTAAAAGAGAGTATTTTAATATAATTTTAGCCTTCATTGATAAGGATTGGTATAAATTGAATTGAAGTAGAAAAAATTTTTAACACTTGTTGTATGTATTGACCGTTTGTTGGTTTGGATTTAATAAATTGCAAAAAAGGAAGTTTCATGGATTTTAAATTTACCCCTTATCATGTTTTTGTTGTAGGACTTCTTGCATTTCTACAATTTACCGTTGTATTGGACTTCATGATTTTATCACCGTTAGGTGTTCTTGTAATGAGCGAACTGCAAATCCCGACGGAAAAATTTGGATATGTAGTATCTGCCTATGCTTTTAGCGCTGGGATATCCGGGTTACTAGCGGCAGGATTTGCCGATCGGTTTGATCGCAAACGTTTACTTCTTTTCTTTTATATAGGTTTTGTCATCGCTACCTTTTTATGTGGCATTGCCGTTCATTATGAATTTTTACTGTTTGTGCGAATATTGACTGGTATGTTTGCGGGAGTTTTGTCTTCGATTTCGTTTGCCATTGTGGCAGACCTTTTCCCTTTACAAGTTCGAGGAAGAGTGATGGGTTTTATCATGACTGCATTTGCTGCAAGCCAAGTGTTTGGTCTTCCGATTGGAATTTATATTTCGAATCTTTGGGGTTGGCAATCTCCATTTCTGATGATTGCTGGTGTGAGTGCTGTCGTTGGGGTTTTTATTTTACTGTTTTTAAAACCTGTGACTTCCCATTTAGATCAAAAAACCGACACACATGCTTTCCACCATTTAGTGACCACTTTGACTATGCCAAGATACCTTCCTGCCTTCATTGCAACTACACTGATGGCAACAGGTGGTTTTATGCTCATGCCATTTGGATCTGCATTTTCAGTTCATAATTTGGGAATGAAATTAGAAGATTTACCTTTTATCTATATGGTGACAGGGATTGTTTCTATGTTAGGTGGTCCTATCATGGGCAGATTGAGTGATTCAATTGGAAAATACAATATGTTTTTGATTGCTTCCACAATTGCGGCTGTGATAATTTTATACTTTACTCGTCTGAAAGTGACCCCCCTTCCGATAGTTCTTGTCTTCAATTCGCTGTTATTTGTTTTCATTGCGGCTCGTATGATTTCTGCTAATGCCATCAATTCTGCTGTTCCTGAACTTCATGATCGTGGTGCCTTTATGGCGATCAGTTCGTCCATCCAACAAATCTCAGGTGGGATTGCAGCTTCTGTTGCTGGTCTCATTGTGATCCAAACTCCAAGTGGGTATTTGGAACGTTATGAAGTATTAGGTTATGTGGTTGCGACAGCGATTGTTTGTACGATTTTACTTATGTATAAAGTGAATGAGATGGTATCTGGGAAAAAATAAAAAAGCAAATGTAGATTTGATAAAAGATTTAAAGAAAAACAAAACATTTCTTGTATTTTCATATTGGTCATACTGTGGATAGAGTCTCAAATGATTTGAAACTCTATCCAATCGTTACTAGGATGATTTGTTTATATCTTATTTCCCAGCAAGTTCCTTTGCAAGATCAACTAACAATCGCACACCATATCCTGTTGGTCCATGGAATTGGGTTCCTGATTTTTTCTTTCTCCAAGCCGCACCTGCGATATCGATATGAGCCCAGTTGATAGACTCATCTACAAACTTGGAAAGAAAAATTCCCGCAGAAATTGTACCTGCACCCTTTCCGCCACCAGTGATGTTTTTGAGATCAGCAATGTCTGATTTGAGGTCTTCACCATATTCATCCCAAAGGGGAAGTTCCCAAACACGATCATCTGAAGCTTCTGATGCCTTAAAAAGAGCTTCTCGTAATGGATCAGAGTTGGTGAGAATCGCAGCAGCTTCATGTCCAAGGGCAATGATCACAGCACCTGTGAGAGTTGCTAAATCTACCATATAATCTGGTTTGTAGTTTTTGGAAACATAGGATAATACATCACCTAACACAAGTCTACCTTCAGCATCTGTGTTTTGCACTTCGACAGTAGTTCCATTATAAGCAGTATACACATCACCAGGTTTGATTGCTTTTCCATCGGGCATGTTTTCTGCAACACCAATGGCTGCAATGATATGGATCGGAATTTCAAGAGCTGCAATGGCACCAATCGCATGTATGGTGGCAGCGGCCCCACACATATCATATTTCATCTCATGCATTTCGCCCGGTGGTTTTAAAGAAATCCCACCAGTATCGAAAGTGAGACCCTTTCCTACAATTGCAAATTTCTTTTTGGCTTTTGTCGGTTTGTATTCCAAAATCACCATCTTACCTTCGAGTTCTGAACCTCGTGAGACGGCAAGGATTCCACCAAGTCCTTCTTTTTTCAATTGCGCTTCATCCCAAACTTTTACAGTGAGTTTGTATTCTTTTGCAATTTCTTTTGCTCTTGCAACAAAGTCATTGGGAGTGAAATAGTTGGCAGGAAGATGGGCAATATGACGAGCACCATTGACGTGTTTTGCGACCACCTTACTTTTGAATAGTCCAGCTTCTGCAAGTGAGATAACTGATTTGTCCTCAAATTTTAAGTAAACTGAACCAACTTTCTTTTTTTCTTTATCTTTTTTCTTTGTTTGTAAAACAGAAACAGGGTAACTACCAATAAACAAAGTATTGGCGATTTGGTAAGCAATTCTGTCTGCAGAAAACTTTTTTGAAAGAGCTTTAGGAATATGGATTTCTAAACCCATTCCATCATAGTTTAGGATTTTTTCTCCATACTTAAAAAAATGGGAAATCAGTTTCCTGAAACTTAGTTTATCTTTTTCACCTAAACCTAGATAAATGGTATGTTCTGATTCATCTCGGAACTCTTTTCCAAGATCCCCAGAAAATACTTTGGTTTCAATTTGAATGGGGAATTTTTTTCCGAGTTCTTCTTTTACATCTTCTTGGAAAATAGGAATGAGTTTATAAAAGTTACCAGATTTTGCATTACCGATTTGGATTTGGAGTGGAGAGATTTCGATTTTCATTTCCCTTGGATTTCCTGAATGTCTTTGATGATTTCTTCAACGTGTCCTTTTACCTTCACGCTGTCATAGATTTTTTTAATTTTGAGAGAACTATCAAGTAGGAAAGTTGATCGAACAATTCCCATTCCTTTACGACCCATAAATACTTTCTCTCGCCACACGCCGTAAGCTTCACAAATTTCACCAGTTTCATCAGAGATAAGATCAAAATTGAGTTCTTGTTTTTCGATGAACTTGGTATGAGACTTAGGATTGTCTTTGGAAATACCTACTACATTGTAGCCAAATTTTTTAAGACGAGCAAAGTTGTCTCGAAAGTCACATGCTTCAGTTGTGCAACCCGGAGTCATGTCCCTTGGGTAAAAATACACCACGATTCCATTTTTTCCTGTTAAATCGGCAAGTTTTACTTTTTCGCCGTTTTGATTGACACTTGTAAAATTGGGGGCTTTTTTTCCTACTTCCAACATAGATTTCTCTCCTAGTAAATTCATTCTTTTAGACAATTTTCAGTTGTCAATTTCGGAAAATCGTTCGATACTCTAAACATGGACTCCAAAGAAAGAGTACAGCTCATACGCGAAGGGAACACCGCTTTTAATGCTGGTGATATCCGCAAAGCTCGTGAACTCTTTCTAAAGACTGACTACAAAGATGGACTCATTCGTTTGGGTGACCATTTTATGTACGATCGTAAACTACCAATGCTTGCCTTTGGTTATTACAAAAAAGCAGGACGTCAAGACAAAGTCGATGAAATTTACCAACGTATGGTCTACGCACTTTCTGTTTGGTTAGGACGCGATAAATGGAAGAGTCCAAATTCTGCTAATCAATCAAACGAAGGGCAAATTAATGGTGATCAAACGCCTCAATCACCGCTGAATCCAGATGACTTTAGAGTTCATCCGATCCTAAAAGCAAAAGCACTTGAAATCCTTTCTTCCAAACATTAACAGGTTTGGATTCGTCTAAGGACTAAACATGATTGATAGTTTTACCTTACAAGCACTCGTTATCTCAACACTTATCATTTTTTCTATTTTATCGAGTAAACTTTTTTTCCGTTTTGGATTTCCTATCCTACTTATTTTTTTAACCTTTGGAATGTTAGCTGGTGCAGATGGTCCTGGAGGGATTGATTTTAGTGATTACAGTTTAGCCCAGTCCATTGGAATTTTTGCCTTAATTTATATTTTGTTTTTGGGTGGCCTCGAAAGTGAATGGGATAGTTTAAAAAATTTTTTATCAGTAGGGATTCGCCTTTCAATTATTGGAACTGTACTCACAGCACTCATTTTAGGAGTCCTTATCCATCTTTTGTTCCCTGTTCTTGGGTTTATGGAATCGTTTTTGCTCGGTTCCATCGTAAGTGCCACAGATGCTGCTTCCGTTTTTAATATCTTTAAAACTGGTTCTTCAGACCTACCTGTTCACTTAAAAAAAATCATAGAATTTGAATCGGGATCCAATGATGCAGTGGGTGTTCTCCTCACAACAATCTTTATGAACCTTATCACTGCTGACGTAAGTTTTAGTGGGTTCCAATTCTTTCGTTTTTTTGTGATGCAAGTCCTTGTGGGGATGATGATGGGATACAGTATGGGAATTCTAATCCTGTATTTAATGAACTCCGTCAAACTCGGGTATGATGGTCTTTATTTAGTTTTCATTACAGCATCAGTGCCTTTCATTTATGCAGTCACAACTGTTTTCCAAGGGAATGGATTTTTGGCAGTTTACATCGCAGGGATCATCGTTGGTAGGAATAAATTCATTCACAAAAAATCAATCTTTCGTTTTTTAAATGGATATGTTTGGATTTTACAAATTGGGATGTTCCTTTGTTTTGGTCTCCTTGTGTATCCAACTAGAATGGCAAATATTTGGGTACCAGGACTTCTCATCGGGGTTTTACTGATATTGTTTGCAAGGCCACTTGCTGTTTTCATTTCGTTATTCAAAGTCAATTTACCAGTCAAAGAAAAATTGTTTATTTCTTGGGTGGGTCTAAGGGGCGCATCTCCCATCATTCTTGCCACTTTTCCGATTGCCCAGGGACTTGTTTGGGGAGATTTACTCTTTCATATTGTGTTTTTTGTTGTGTTAGTATCCCTTCTCATCCAAGGTTCTCTCATCCCAAGGGTGGCGCAATGGTTAGGAATTTTAAAGAAAGATCCTGACAGAAAGATATACCGCCCAACAGACTTTGATAACATCGAATTTCCAGGCATGACCTTACAAGAGTTAATTGTTCCCTACAACTCCAGTGTTGTAGATAAAGCTTTGTTTGAAATCAAACTTCCAGAACAATCTCATATCTTACTGATTGCTCGTGGTGAACAATTTTTAATTCCTTCAGGCAACACACAAGTGAAAGGTGGGGATGTAGTTTGGGTACTTGCAAAAGATGATGTGATGCCAATCATTGGCAAAACCTTTATGGCAATTGCTTAGAAACCATCTTTTTATCCAATCGAAAGAGATAATAGACTGGTAAAGCAATGAAGGTGATCATAAGTCCCCAAGATGCAGTGATTGGTTTTTCTACAAATAAAATCACCATAACAGCAATATTGGCAAAGATGTATAAAAATATTGGTAATGGATAAAGTGGGATTTTATAATCTGATTTCATTCCCATCTTTTCAAATCGAAAGGGAGTTGCTGCTGTTAAACATGATAATATGAGAATGGAACATGTGATCATATAAAGTAATGCTTCGATTTCTTTCACAAACAAAAAGAGAATCGCAACAAATGCCTGAAAAAAAATAGAAACATAGGGGCTATGCCATTTGGGATGGACTTTGGAAAAACTTGGTAAAAACACTCCATCTCTTGCCATCGCAAAATACACCCGACTTCCACCGATCAGGATGGCAGACATTGATCCCAATATCACCCAAGCAATAAAACTTGTGGTTAATATGGAATAATTAGAACCAAATAACTTTTGAAAGGCGATCGCACCAATTCCATCTTGGCCTGCCAATTCGCCGATGGGAGCTGAAATCACAAATAACAAATTGATTGCAAAATAAAGCCCAGCGACAAGAAAACAAGCAGTGATCGCCGACCGAACAATTGTTTTTTCCGGTTGTTTTACTTCTTCGGCAATGTAGGTGATCATATTCCAACCTAGGTAAGAAAAAGAAACTGGTACAATGCCAATGAGGACTTTCGAATAAAACGACAATTCCAATACATTTGGAAAAGGAGATTCGAATAAATAGGCCCAGTGGGTGGAACCAATTGAAAAACCAAGCGCCAAAAATAAAAGTAATCCAGTGATTTTTAAGACAGCAAAAACATTTTGGACACGCACAGCTGACTTGATTCCAAAATAATTCAAAACACTAAAAAATAGGATGGGTAAAATTCCAATGAGAGTTGTCGAGCTCACTTGTAAATCGAGGCCAAGGAATGTGTATGTGGGTGTTTCAAAGTATGGCAGTTCGGGAAATAAAATTTGGACATATTTTCCAAAGGCTAAGGCAAGTACCGAAACACAGGCTGAAAAATTGGTGAGTAGGGAAGACCAACCACTCATAAATGCAATTGCAGGAGAGTAAGCAACTTTGAGATAAACATAATCTCCTCCAGCAAATGGTAGGAGACGAGCTGCATACGCATAGGTGATGGAACCAGATAGAGCAAGAAAACCACCGATGATCCAACAAAAGAGGACGATCCAGAGGTTACCGGTTTCTTTGATTAAATAACCAGATGTGAAAAAGATCCCAGACCCCACCATGGAGGAAAAGAGAACAGAAATGGAATCAAAAGTATTGAGGCTACGTTTTAATTCCAATTAACTGCCAAGGAGACGTTTGACCATTGTTTCAGAAATAGGTTTCATCGAAGCAGTTGAGACCGATCCAATTTTACCCTTAAATTCTTCCGGGCTAAGCATCATGCCAAGAGAAAAAATATTTTCTCCTTCCACTTCTTTTTTCTTCAGTTCCGCAAGAAGGCTGGAAATGGTAGCTTTGCTTGTTTCTAAAATTTCTGGTTTGGAAATGTTTCCTTCACCTAACTCAGGAAAGAGTGGCTCTCCTTCAAACAAAAGTTCTTTGAGTTTGTTTTCTTCTTGAGTTGTATCTTCCAAGAGACCAATCCGAGATTGTTCTTTGGAAAGTTGTTTCTGTAATTCTGTGAGCCGAGATTGGATATTGTGGTATTGAACAGGAAGGCTCACAACAAAATCAGATTTTTCATCTGCTTTTTGTACTTGAGTACCTGTTTTCCCAGTGACATCCTTAGTATCCTTTTTGTCCTGGATTAATTTTTCGGCTGAGTTGAGGAGACGATTGAGACGAACATCCATGTCCTACCTTCCTTGGTAATGGCCTTATGTCTCGGCGGTGCCTGGACATAAATCCTGTGACTACCTGTCTAATTTTCGGCTAACCCGTACAATGAAAATAAACTTTTTCTAAAAAAAAGTAAAGAATTATTAAAGTTGACTCGGGTTTTTGCAAGGTTTTGCTAGTGGGAGTTTATGGAAAGAAACCAATTTCTTCTCTTTCTCTCCTTTTTGTTCTCCATTATTGCCACAATTCTTGGAATTGCCATCTTGGTATCTGGATCGAGCCTTGCCCGTTTCTCAAATGGAACTGGTGGTAGTCTTTTCCAAGCCAGTGAAATTGGAGCTGTTGTGATACCCATTGTCGGGGAAATCCATTCGGGGGAATCTACCTTTGATTCCACTGGGGCTGACACCGTCTTACGCCAATTACGTGAATTGGAAGAAGATGGTAATATTAAAGGGATCTTACTTGAGATCAATTCGCCTGGTGGCACTGTGGCTGCTTCCCAAGAGATTTTCAACGAACTACTCCATTTACGCAAAACCAAAAAAATCGTGGTAAGTATGAAAGACGTCGCCGCATCCGGTGGGTATTACATTGCCGCTGCATCTGATTACATCTTTGCAGAAAATGGAACCATCACTGGATCCATTGGTGTCATTTCCTTTGCACCGAATGTAAAAGGACTCCTCGATCGTTATGGAGTAGGGGTTCGCACTTACAAAGCAGGCAAGTACAAAGATATGTATTCACCTTTTCGTGATTCCACAAACGAAGAAGACGATATGATTGGTAAACAACTCCAAGACACCTATCGCAAATTTGTTGAAGATGTAGCCAAAGGAAGGAACAAAACTGTAAAATCCATAGAAGAATTGGCCGAAGGAAAAATTTATTCAGGTGAAGATGCATTCCGTAACAAACTTGTGGATGACATCGGTGGAAGAAGGGAAGCCCATAAAAAACTTTCTGAACTTTGCCAATACGAAGGAGAAATTCCACTCTTTGAACAAGAGTATTCTCCATTTGAAAGGATGATCCGTTCCCTAGGAGTGAAGTTTTTAGGGGAAGGTTCCCAAACGGCAAAAATTCGTTCTCTATTACAAGCACAAGTCCTTGTGATTTTGCCAACTGCACTTGGGAAATTGATGTTATGAGAGATTTTTTCTTTGATTTGGTAGATACATTGGAGTTGGTGTTTCTTGACCCACTCCGTTATTCGGAAGAGGTAAAAGAGATTCCTTTTGCAATAAGTCCAATTTCGAGTTGGATGTTTTCGGTTCTTTCCGCCTTATCACTGTCAGTTGGAATGAGTATCTTATCTGCACCTTATACGATCTCTACTCTGTCATTTTTGTTTTTTGGATTCATTGCTAATTTGATTTTGTTTCGGTTTTTCCCTTTTTTTTATTCGTTAGTTGCTGACTATTATGTTCAAAAAAAAGGGAGATCACAAAAACTTTTGTTTCTTGTGATGTTTGCAAGGCATTCTACCATCCTCTTTTTAGTATTTGCTCCCGTATGCATTGTGTTCCATGCCATCGGTTTATCGGGAGTGGGATCTGGATTTATTTTATTACTCACGTTCATCGTACTCTATGGCCTTATTATTGCTCGTGGACTGAAATCCATTTATGAACTACGGAATCGTGATTCCATTCGTTTCTCATTTTATGCATTGGGTCTTACGATTTTATTTCCCTTTTTAATGAACTTGTACACAGCGACAAGTGTCCTGCAATCGGTTTCGGGCGGTTTTTAATTGAATTTACTCATCACAAATGACGACGGGATTTCTTCCGCCGGAATCAAAGCTTTGGAACGTGTTCTTGGCAAATCGTACAATACGTATCTCATTGCTCCTTTAAAGGAACGTTCTGTCACATCCATGGCTCTCACTGTTTTCCAAGGCATGCGAGTGGAACGCATCAATGACAACCATTACATTGCAGATGGCTTTCCTGTTGATTGTGTGAATATAGGTTTGTATGCAGAAATATTCCCTAAAATTGACTTTGTAATCTCTGGAATCAACAGAGGTGTCAATATGGGGTATGATGTCCATTATTCGGGAACGGTTGGAGCCGCCAAACATGGTGCCTTACATGGAATCCCATCACTTGCAGTGAGTTCTGGTCGTATTGATCCAGATGATGGGTATGAAAAAGAAGCAGAACTTGTGTTAGCTTTTTTAGAACAATACAAATCACAAATTAAGTCAGGTGAGATTTGGAACTTAAATGTTCCTCCTGAAGTCAGTGGAACAGGATCCATCAGCGAACTTGTGTTTACAAGACTTGGGCGCCGTCGTTACTCAGAAAAATATGAAAAAAAACAAATCATTGAAGGGGTCAGCGAATTCCAGTTAAACGGAAGTTTACTCGGTCATGATGAAGAAACGGGAACCGACTTTGAAGCGTATTACCAAGGAAAAATCCCTGTGACACCGATTCAATTGGACCTAACAGAAAAAAATCGACTGAAGGAATTACAATCTAAATAAAACTATGGCTTCTGACAACGATTACCTTTCTTATATGAACAAAGGCAATTATGCCATGGCATTAAATCTTCTTGACCAGGCTTTGTTACAAAATCCAGAAGATCCTATCCTCTTATACAATTTTGCCCTTTGCTGTTTCCAAACCAAAAACTTCAAAAAAACGATCCAGGTTTTGGATCGGATCTTAAGTGAATACCCAGGATTTATTGAACTAGATAATGTTTACCGTTTAAAAGTGTTCTCACTTGTAGAGTTGAAAGAATGGGAAGCGGCCGAAGGGATTATCAAGGAAAGATTACAAATTGCAATTGATGATGCAAAACTTCTCTCGTTTCTAGCTCACATTTATGAATACACACACCGTTTGGAGGATGCGATTTCCATCCATCGAAGGATTCTCAAAGCAAACCCGGATTATAAAAATAGTTTGAATTCACTTGGGTATCTCCTCGCTCTCAAAAAAAAGTTAACCGCTGATGAAAGGGCCGAAGCCATTCGTTCTTTAAAAAAAGCATTGGAATTAGATCCCAATAATCCAGCGTATTTGGATAGCTTTGGGTATTTTTTGCAAACCAACGGAAAACCAGAAGAAGCATGGAAGGCATATCGTAAGGCTTTACAAAAGAACCCAAACCACCCAGTACTTCTCGAAAGGCTCAAGAACCTGAAGAAATAAATCTCCCTTTTGTTGACACAGTCCTTCAGCCAAAAACACTGGTGTTTCAAGGACTTTCTCGGGATGTAGCGCAGTGGTAGCGCATCTGTTTTGGGTACAGAGGGTCGCAGGTTCAAATCCTGTCATCCCGAATCAGTTGGTTCTATCTGACCCGGTAGCTCAGCTGGATAGAGCAACTGCCTTCTAAGCAGTTGGTCGGGGGTTCGAATCCCTCTCGGGTCGATGATTGTTCTAGAAACGGTGGATGTAGTTCAGCGGTAGAGCCCCGGTTTGTGGTACCGGTCGTCGCGGGTTCGAATCCCGTCATCCACCCACTAAAATCGCCTTCGGCGATTCAAAATTCCAAACAACTTAAATAGATAACCAAGAAATTGGGATTCGAACGATTTTGCGAAAGAGTTCGAGTAGCCAATTTGGCAAGACACCTTGCCTAATTGGCGTTAAACGAGAACGACCGAGCACATGGAAGTGCGAGGGCTCGCAAAAGACGGCCTGGAACGAGTTCGACCCGGAAGGGAGAACCGTGTAAGGCGAAATCCCGTCATCCACCCACTTATCAATTTCCCACTTCAACGTTTAATCTTTCTTAAAATTCTCCTGGGCGCCGCAAAGCACCCACGGACGGGTGCGAGCGAGAGCTCTGACCATGGAAGGCCAG
>NZ_RQFT01000018.1 GCF_004769525.1 Leptospira bouyouniensis
TGCAGCCTCACGATAGCTTTTCCCTTCACTTATAAAGTGCAGAGCATTCTGTTTTTCGGCTGATAGTTCAGGGAAAAGGATCTGGAAGCTATCTTTTCTTTTATGCAATGCCTGGATAATCATCAAAGCACTTTGAATTTGCTCTTGAGTCAGAATACTCTCTTCTTTTGTTTCTAATAGATTTTCCATATCTATTCTCCTAATAGTTATAATTACCTAGATTTTACAAAGTTTTCGGATATCGGAGAACTCCGTTTTGCGATTTATCGAAATTTGATGAAAAAAATGGAAAATTGCTTCGTTTTTTTTACAATTGTCCTTATTGTACCCTTTAGGGTATAATCATCTGTTGGCAATATGAAATATACCCGATCGGGACTATTTCGCTTTACTTCTTAATTTTTATACCCGATAAGGTACATATATGGAACTAGATCATTTATCTGATTTTGTCAAAAGGGAACGAAAAAAGAATTCATTAACTCAGGAAGATCTAGCTCGTATGACAGGTGTTGGCTTACGATTTGTTAGAGAATTAGAACAAGGAAAGCCATCACTAAGAATGGACAAAGTGAATCAAGTATTAGAAGCCTTCGGTGCGAAACTGGTTCCAAAACCAAAATCAAAAGGTAGCGATTATGAATCGTAAGGGAAACGTTTTCTACAGAGATATTTTTGCAGGAGAGATATTCGAGAATGAAAATGGCTATGTATTCCAATACAACGAAAGGTACATAAATAATGAAACTTATCCTGCGATTAGTTTTACTTTGCCAAAACAAAAAGAAGCATACCAATCAAAAACTCTTTTTCCATTTTTTGATGGTTTAATCCCTGAAGGTTGGTTGCTTAACCTCACACAAAACATTTGGAAACTTAACAAAAAAGATCGGTTTGGTATCCTACTGACTGTATGTGAAGATTGTATTGGTGCAGTCAGTGTAATAGGGGAAAGAAAATGAAATTTTGCCTCCTATGTGCGAAACAGAGTGAAGATGACTATCATTCTCATTGCAGCAAACTTTTGTTTGGGAAAAATCAAATTCCAGAAATTGATATCGATATTAAGTCTATTCGTGAGTTGGCAAAACAAAACATTGAAGCAAGGATGACAGTTACTGGAGCTCAATCAAAAATATCTCTTGATCTCGATACCTCCAATCCTAAATCAACAAGACTCACTATCCTCGGAATGAAAGGAGATTTCATTCTGAAACCTCCCTCAGAAGAGTATACGAATCTTCCAGAAAATGAACATCTTACCATGTTACTTGCAAAAGAATTCTCTTTTCCCGTAGCAATATCTTCCTTGATTCGATTAAAATCAGGAGAACTGGCTTATATCACTAAACGATTCGACCGTGAGAAGAATATAAAAATTGCCCAAGAAGATTTTTGCCAATTAACCGAAAGATTAACTGAAGATAAATACAAAGGATCTTATGAATCGATTGGCCGGTGGATCAAACAGAACACAACTTCTCCAGGAATTGATTTAGTTCGATTCTTCGAAATGATCGTATTCTCATTTCTTACAGGCAATTCGGATATGCATTTGAAGAACTTTTCCATCCAAACTGATCTTGAAGGTAGAATCAAGTTAGCACCAGCCTATGATTTGTTGGCAGTAAAATTATTTTTTCCCGAAGACAATGAAGATTTAGCTCTCACATTGAATGGTAAGAAGAATAAAATCAATCTAGCAGATATCAAAACTTTTGGTAAATCGATCTATCTTTCAGAACTAGTGGTTGATAGAACTCTCTTACAAATCCAGTCAAAGTTACCTTTGCTTGTTGAAAAAGTAAAACTGTATCCATTTTGGAAATTTGGTACGAAGAAATATGTTGAGCTGATACAAAAGCGAGCGAAGAAGCTAGGTTGGTAAAACGGGGGACATCTTATGTCAGAGATACCCTAATGTATACTAAGTAAGAATTCATAAGCAACCTTAATTGTTTCAGCTAAAATTTAGTCTATATGAACCATAAACTGGTCGAATGAGTTTCAAAGACTTTGGAATCGTTTTGATTCGTTCGGAAGCGGTTTTCATTATTAGAATAACGGATATTAAATATAATGCCAGGTGATATTCAACTTCCTATAATGTATATTATGTCGCATAACATATAGTATGCGACTGAGTGTACTCGTAAATACTTTACAAAAAGTATGATTAAAATCCTGATTCAGACGTTAAAGAGGATGGCATTGGATTTTTAAATTGCAACAATTTTCGAACGATTTAAAGAAAAAGAAACTAAAAATACATAAAACGATTAGCTTAAACTTTCCCTTTCAAATATTCTCGCAAAGCCTCATCCGTCGCATACACATAGCAACCTTTCATTCCTCTTGTCATGAGAGTTCGATAGGTATTTTTAATAACCATATCGAACTTTTTCGCGCCTTCCACTGGATGATTTTTCAGAAGTGTTTTATATCCTTTGATCGTATTATCTTGTTTTGCTCTCTTACTTGCATCTGTTAGGAGCATGCCAGATGCATCTACAGTTAGGTCAGGACCAATGATCACACCCACGTAATCTAATTCTAAACCTTGGCAGGTATGGATACACCCAATTTGATCGATTGATTCACGTTTAAGAATCCAAAGACTTCCATCCTCAGTGAGGTTCCATTTCATAGAGAAATGATATTCGGGAAAGGTGATATCGAAGGCTTTGGGATCTTTTTTACTCTTCCACTCCCAACAATACCCGGCAACCAAACGAGCCTTGCTTGTCATTTGATTTTTTTCTTCTATCGCGGACCGAAGTTCTGAAGGGGAATCGAAAATTTTAAAATCATAATCAATGCCCTCCAAATTGTAATTAGCCGTTTCTCGAATTTGTAGTATATGGTCTAGCCAAGCAAGATATCCATCTGAACCATTACAACGAAATTGAGATTCTAATTTTAGTTTGGTGATTTTTGCTTTTGCGTTTTTTGCCCAATGCTCTATTTCTTCTTGCGATCCAACATCTTTTAAAGTCACTCGTTGATCTTCGTCCAAAAAGAAAACAGAAGATCTGGAAGCATGAATCAATTCTTTGACTTGATTTTCTCCTAAGTTACCATACAAACCGCTAAATTGATTCAAGCGATGTGCTTCATCGATTAATAAAACATCATATTCATCTTTCTCTGAATTATAATAACTACTAGAGCCCGAGAATAGAGATGATATTTTCGTTTTTTTTAGAGTTCCGGACAACTTTGATTCAAAAACTGCCCGCGGTGCGGCATTCCTTGATATATAACGGACGTTTAAGTTTTTATTTAATAATGCAACTAGTAGGTTGATCGCAACAACTGACTTACCTGTCCCTGGTCCTCCTTCAACAATCAATACGGACTTCCCTGCTTTCTTTACTTGTCCACTTAAATAAAGCGCTTCCTCAAATACGATTTTTTGTTCGTCTATCATCGTAAATTCCGGATTGCCTTTCAGCATCATTGCAATTGATTCAGATAGTTGTTTTGATGGTTTTACATCTGATTTTTCGATTCGATCTATCCTTTGACCAGAATCGCCAAGCTGAATCTTTTGTGACAAAAAGTTTCGTAACGCATCTGCATCTTCTCTTAAGAATAATGGTGCAAGAGAAGTATGTGAGGAATAAAACACATCATTTAAAACGCCATTCTGAGAATTATAATTATGCAGATAAGCGCATGGATTAATTTCGATATTCTTTTCGTATACTTCTACGTTGAATGATTTGAGTAACTCTGCATAACTCCATGCTTGGTAGGAAGGATGTGTGGTTTCTACAAGTGACTTACCGAATCTTGTCTTTACAATTGCATCCTTTGCAGTGATTTCCGCTGACTCCCATTGCTTTAATTCAATAATAGAGATAGAGGGTTTTTGATTGGGACTATATCCTGAAACTATAAAATCTACGCGTTTTGCGGTCGCAGGTATATTGTATTCAATTGCAATGCCCGCATCTGTAGGTAGATCGCTTCTACCTATAATTCTTTCCATAGCTGAGAGTGAATTTCGCCAAGAATTAACCTCTGCATCCGAAACGCGGCCGAGAGTGCGTTTGAAAAAAGTGTCCACCATGATTTCGCCAATTCGATTGGAATCTACATCACCAAGAAAACCTTTCACTGTAGATTTATAAATAATCACCTATCGTCCCACTTTAATATCACCAGTTAGATGCTAAAATTTGATCATTACTAATTTCTTTGCAATATTTTTTCTAAAAATGGACATCCATATATAGGTTAAAAATCTAACCAAAATTACAGTATAGTTTGTGAATTAGAATTCTGCTATATAAATGAACAATAATTTGAAAATCTTTTTTTAATTGTTCCATTAGGATTGAATCTATCTCAGCTATCTTTATTTCTCATCCAATAATTCCAGTCACTCATTAATAATTATAATCGAATATTTATGGATCCTATATGTTTTTGGTCAGTGAGGGGAAAGTCAATGCTTATTTTATTGCACCCCCCTCTTCGCTTCCTTCTTCAAATACTCCACCGCTTCCATGGCAAGATATCCCGCTTTAATGATCGCTCGTGGATTGTTTTCCAAAATCCTTAACCAAGACCCAATATACTCTCGATGTTGCAACTCCCCACTAAATCCAAATTCACCCGCAAAGATAGCTGAGCAAAATTCGGCTACCAATTCTTCAAAAGCATAAGAACCAATGCCCTTCGAAAAATCTCTTCGCAACCGATGTCTAGCACCCGTCCAATGACCTAACTCATGTAAGTAAGTAGACCAATAGTCGGTTTCACTTCGGAAATACTCTTTTTTAGGCATACGAATCGTATCCAAAGGGATCACATAAGATGCTTGGTCCACCCCGAACTCTTCCTTATTGTGTTCGATCGATTTTACAAACTGATCGATCCCAGGAGAGCCATCTCGCACAGTCTTTGTTACAAACAAATCATATTCGTTTTCCAGAATATTGATTTGTGCAATGTTTAAAATAGGAAACGCCTTGTGAACCAGACACGATTTGTAATAGAGAGGTGCCTCCACTTGTTCTTCTTCGATTCCCTCCACTACTTGTTTCTTTTGGGAATAAACTGGAAACTTTACATGACAAGGATACAAAACTACCGTCTTTGCAAACTCGCCTGCTTTCAATGAATACCCAAGGCTATTCCATTGTTTTTCCGTAGCCCAAGCTGGATAAGTATAACCATACCGCATCAAACTGTCTGTTAACCAAAGGGTATTGACGAGACCATATGTTTGTTTTGTCTTCACGTTCATCGGAAATCCGAAACTTTGCCATGGTTTGACCCACTGCCCAAGACTACCGGACTTTAAAGCAGCCATCACATCGCTTGTAATCTTCTTTATGATCGTTTTTGCATCGTTCTCTTTCATAACAATGGATGTAAGGCCGACTCATAAAGTGTCACATTTTTGGAGAAAAATTACTTCCGAGAGTCCGTGGCAACAAATGCAGAATATAAAAGCTACCTGGGACAAATTGGATTGAAGAAAGGAAGAATTTTGCTGTTGTGTGGAAAAGCGGAGTCGGTCACTTAATCATAGGCCTTAGCAATGAATACTTGAATTCGTTTCATTCTGAGCATCTAGCCATTAGTCCATCGAAAAGGATGTCTCATAACACAAGCCTGAATTCTACAACGTGTTCTAAATCGATGAATTAAAATCTAATGTGTTGAGGATGAATTGAGATGAGTTTTTAAGGGAAGAAGGATGGACTGATCCTTCTCAATAAAAAAAGTACTTCGGTGATTCAATCACCAAATGAAATTATGAATCTTATAAACTTATAGGATTATTTCGCTATAATGACTATACGTTAATTTTTTCTCTTTAGAAGACACTATTTTCTTGAATATACTTCTTCACCGTTAATGAAAGTTTTTTCTATTTGGATCTCTCGTAGTTTTTCTATATTTACATCAAGAGGATTTTCACTTAAAATGACTAAGTCAGCATATTTACCTTTTTTAATTGTACCAATCTTTTTCTCCATATTCAGTTGCCATGCGGCATAGATTGTCACCGACTTTAATCCTTCTTTGATTGAAATGGCTTCCTGTTGCCCAATACTTTGACCTTCTTTGTTTTTACGTGTCACCGAAGTTTGCACTAAACTCAATGGACGACTAGGGTACATTGGTAAATCTGCATGGAGTGAAGTAGTAATTCCCTGATTTTGTGCGGAATGGACAGGAAGGATATTTTGCGTTCTCTCTAATCCCAAAATATCATTTGAAAGAGCATTGCCATAATAATATAGGTGGTTAATATGAAAACTGACAGTTAGGCCTAAAGTTTGCGTCAATTCCATAAGTTCTGTTGGGAACAATAAACCATGTTCGATACGATGTCTTTTCCCATTCAAATGCGCTGTACTTAAGTTTACGGCTTTAAAGGAATTTAATACATCTTCAATGGCACGGTCTCCTTGCGCATGTATTGCAATTTGCCAACCAGCTTCATTGTATTTTTTAATTTTATCAGTTAACTCTTCGATTGTATATGTTGACTTCCCACTATAATGGTGTGGTATGTGTAAACCTTTCTGCATTAGGTCAGATTCTAAATAAGGTTCTTTGACATACATCGAACCTGTATAGGGAGAACCATCATACCATAGTTTAACTCCGAGAATTCGAAACGAATCATCTCCATTGGTAACAGAGGAAGGAAGTAAATCCTTAGTCTCGTCTGTAAGGTAAACAAAATTTCGGACTGCTCTTGATTTATTGGGTAAGATTCCCAATTTTTCTAGAACCCAAAATTTTATACCCTTACTTTCGGAGGATATATGTTCGAAGAGAATGAGAGATTTACTAACATCACCAAATAATCCCAACGATGAAATAGTAGTGATCCCATTTTTAGGATATTCGGCCATAACTTCCAATACATCTTTTTTAATATTAAGAACTTCTTTTACTTTTTCATTTGCTGGTTTCATCGCTTCGATTTCGGAAATAAAACCTGTAAGGTTCCCGTTCGAATCTTTTTCATAATAACTATTGGGACTTGGATTTGGAGTTTTAGAATTGATTCCCAACTCCTTTAAAGCTTTTGAATTCACCCATGCTGAATGTAAATTTTGAGAAATAATAAAAACTGGATTATTGGGTGCAATTCTATCGAGATACTCTAATTTTGGAGCTTCCAATCCTTTAACTAACATTGGATCAAAACCTTTCGCAAGCACCCAATTTCCTGGTTTCGTTTTCGAAATAGAGTTTTCTAACTTATTCCATACTTCCGTTTGTGTTCTATTGGAAAATCCACTTAAGTCTATAAAACTGTTAAAGAAAGCCGTTAAATCCGGATGAGAGTGAACATCAATGAAACCTGGCAACAATGACTTTCCTTTTAGGTCAATCATCTGCGTAAAATCGTTTTTTAATTTTAAGATTTCGATCTCGGAACCAATATCAATTATTTTTCCATTTTTTACATAGATAGCTTCGGGTTTCGTGTATTCATCATTTTCTAATGTGATGATGTTCCCACCATAAAAAATAATATCCGAATGCTCATTTGTTTTTGCAGAAACTAAACAAAACAAAAGAATAAATAAGACGAATATGGATTTAAAGCGGAATGTTTGCAATCGATGTACCAGCCAGTTTGTATAAATTGAGTTTAACGGTTAATATTGTATACAAAATCATAAAAAATTAGTCAGAATTGTGTGTCAGATAATTTACTACCAATAGCATTTAAAAAAGTATACAAAATCTATGTAATCATATACTAGCAGCTAAGATTTTAGATAACCTATGTTGATGGGCGTGAAGTTTATTTAATTCCACAAAAGCAGACAAAACAATTGAAATCCAAACCACAGATGTGTAAAATTCCAGCTATGTATCAAACGATAAATTTAATCATTGTTGGATTATACTGTTTTGACAAAAAACTAAAAGGAAGAAATATAACGAAATGATAAGCGAATTTCCATTTGGGAAACGTTTGAACGGTTAGTAATTCATCCTTTTCCCACTAACTTCGCATACTCACTCGGTGACATCTTCTTCAATGATTTAAACGCAACATTGAAATTTGCTTTTGAATTAAATCCAACTTGGTATGCAAGTGACAACAGATTGACCTTTGGGTTTTCTTCGATGAGCTGACAAACTTCAGCAATTCGATATTCATTTACCAATCGATTGAAGTTCATGCCTAAATATGCATTGATGTATTCACTGAGTTGGTAATCTTTGATTCCTAATCGTTCGGATAGATTGGATAAATTGATTGTTTCTTCTCGGTAAACGCATTCCTGTTTTAACAAATGGTCTAAGTCTTGTTGTAATTTTTCCAAATTGAGATTTAGGATTCTCGAAGTACGATAGGACTGCCGAAGACCAGGTAAAATATCTTTAAACAACTCATGATTGATTTCTGTTCCAATAAATGCGACGACTGCCATGAGCGTAGCAAGGCCTGCAGTAAAATAAATCCCGGAGTTCCAACGAAAGATTGTGCTGAATAAAATGAAACTAGCAAATGTAATATTGCCTTTTAAGATCATCCCCAAAACTCTGACACCCAATTTGGCTTCCTCATTTGGATTGCGATAGAGTATATTTCGATACTGATAAATCATCCAAACAAAGCTGATGATCCAATACAAACAACCGAGTAAGGCTAAATACTCTGGAATCGAATAGGATAGTCCCGTAAAACTTTCATTCATCGATTGTTCTAAAACTCTCGGATGTATGATTTGTAATACAATCAAGAAAACAATCACAAGAAAGGTTGGGTACAATCGTTTGAGTCTGCCAATCGAAACAGGCTCTGTACTTAAGAATTGTTCAATTGTATATTGCATACTCCCTGGAATCAAATAGATGATGGGCACATAACCATGATTCAGTAGTGGAAATTCAAATTCAAAACCGGCAAATAAACGGTACGCGTAGATGATGAGAGTCCCACCAGAAAAAGCCGCAATCATTGCAAACGGAAACCCTTTGGATCCTTTTTCTTTCACAAGGATTCCGATTCCCAAAACAAAATGATACCAAGCACCAAATTGAAGCCAGGACCCCAAAAATTCAGACATACGACAAAAGTCGGACAATATGCACGGTTTCGTCAACTGTTTGGAATTGGCAGTAAACGAATAAAACGTACAAAATCATGATTTTAGACCAAAATTTTCGTCCAAGATTGTCATTTTAGACGCAAATACTCCCTCTTTATGTTATTTTTGAGTCAATTCAGAGGCGAATCATGAAAAAGCAAAAAAACTATCTCTCTCTCCTCCTCATCGTAGGGAACTTCCTACTGATTGCTTGTGGGGGGAATGGAAATCAAAACGGAAAAGAAACGAGTGCCATATTGTCGGTGTTAAATGGTCAGGCGCAAAGTACAACTGTGACACCAGATATGTTACAACAAAGTAATGCAGCTTATACAAAGGACATCCAAACGGCATTCCAGAATGAAAACGATGGAAGTTTTACTTTTAACGATAACATTTCGTTTTTAAGTAACGACGGTGTAAAAATCACAGGGAACCTGTTCATACCAAAGTCAGGCACAGGTCCCTTCCCTGCGATAATTTTTGTCAATAGTTGGGCATTGAACGAATACGAATACATTGTTCCCGCTGCAAAACTGGCAAAAAAAGGATATGTTGTATTTAGTTACAACACTCGAGGGTTTGGAACATCTGGTGGACTTATCAATGTTGCTGGTCCAAAAGATATGGAAGACCTATCAAAAGGAATCGATTTCCTTTTAGCAAATGCTCCTGTCAATGCGTCAAACATTGGTATTGCGGGGATTTCGTATGGAGCTGGGATTTCTTTACTGGGCCTCAGCAAAGAACCAAGAATCAAAACTGCAGTGGCCATGAGTGGTTGGGGAAGTTTACCTGATTCTCTTTATGGAAACCAATCACCAAGACTTGTTTGGGGGCTCCTCCTAGTGACTGCAGGGTATATCACAGGAAGAATGGATCCCATCATTGCAGAAAATTTTCAAAAACTTTTGGATACAAGAGACGTTGCCACTGTCTTATCATGGGCAAGAGAAAGATCACCTAACAATTTTGTGGCGGAATTAAATGCATCTGGCAAACCAGTTTATATTTCCAATAACTCACAAGATAATTTATTCCAACCAAACCAAATCCTACCTTACTTCGAACAACTCACTGTTCCTAAAAAATTGGATCTCAATAATGGAATCCATGCAACAGCTGAAATTGGAGGGATTTTAGGAATCAACAACTATGTTTGGACGAATGCTTATGACTGGTTTGATTATTGGTTAAAAGGAATCCAAAATGGAATCATGACAAAACCAAAAGTGACAATCCAAAAACGTTTCTCTAGTGATCGTGTGAGTTATACAAATTGGCCAAACCCTTCTAAGATCGAAAGGACCTACCATTTGCGACCAATGGGTTTGTTTAGCCCAGGCAAAATCACAACAACAGCGAACACAAGTAGTGGGAACGATACCATTCTATCGGGAGGAACCAGTGCCACGACAGGAGTTCCACTTTTATCAGAGATATTGGATGGTGCCGTTTCTGTTCCAGTAACAACCAACGTGAATTTAATTGATCGCACAAACGCAATGGTGTATTTATCTGACAGCCTGCAAACACCTCTCAAACTTCGCGGCAAAACATTTTACAAAGGTCGCATCAATAGTTCAGACTACGCACCACATGTTGTTGTTTACCTATATGAAGTAGACTTTTGGGGAACAGGAAAATTGATTAGCCATGGAACTGCAACACTCTTCAACGTGAAAGGAAAAGACGTAGATTTAAATGTAGACCTCCAAGCAGTCGCACATGACTTCCCTGCTGGATCTCGCATTGGTTTGGCCATCGATAACATTGACCCAATGTATGCGGTACCAAAACCAGTTTCACTCTACACGACTACGTTTAAACACAGCACATCGAACGCATCCACACTTAAATTTGAAAGTGAGTGAACAACATATCACTTAGTATTTGCTAGGTGAACATTTGGGAGAGACCCACTCTCCCATTTTTCGAATTCATTTCGATACACGAGCGCCCCGGATAGCAGCGGAAATCCTTTGCCTATGGCAAAGATTGGAGCGTATAGCCGGAAATGGCGCCCTAATTTTTTCTTTTTCAAAACGAAACAACAGATAATGATTGCGTTCCAACTTCTCCGAGCTGAAACTATCTTTGATTTTTTGAATCAAGGGATTTTTTTTGCCAATACATTATTTTGCAGGACTCCATCTGCACGAAATCACTTCGGAACTCACAAAACAAATTAAAAAGGAACAAGTTGAAAATCCACTTCGCATGCCACTTGTGGTTGTGCCAAATACCAATTTAATTCCTTGGCTCAAACTCAACATTCCAAAGTACAATGATTCACAACTTTCCATCAACATTGAATTTACATTTTTAGAAAAAGCAATTTTAAAAAGTATCTTCTCTTCCTTACAAATTCCTGCTTGGGCAGAGGTGGAGGAATTTTATGATTACAATTCCTTCAAAAAAGATTGTTTTGATTTCCTTTATCGAAACCAAACGACTTTATTCCAAAATCATCCAGAGATCCAAAGGTATATCTCCGATTTACCAAAGTTATACTACTTGTCTGACCTATTGACAAAGTATTTCAAAGATTATGAATTGAACCGGTCCAATTGGATTCACCACTGGCTTGGGGATGAAAAAAGCTCTATCCCGAACCAACTCACAAGTGATCCTTATTGGGAATTGGAAAAAGAAATTTACCTTGGGGTAAACCAAGGTGGCAAAAAAAACTTATTCTATTACTTAACCAAAGGGAAAGATTTAAACCTCCAAGGTAATTTGCATTTCTTTTGTTTGTCCAATTTATCAGGGACTTATATCGATTTTTTAAAAACTGTATCGAAGAATCCAAATTCAAATTTTAACATCTATATCTACCAATTCCATAATGGGAAAGTGATTGGACAAAACCCAGAGAAAACTAAAAATTATTTATCTAAATTTGCAAAACCGCAATCCTATTTAGCAAAAGAATTTTCGAATGTTACCAAACAAAAAGAAACATCCAAATATGCAAGTGGAGGTATGTTAGCAAAACTAAAATCCATCCTGTTAGAAGAACAGGGAAAAGAAGAAAATTACTTAAACGATCAAACTGTTCGAATATGGAATGCACCTTCCGAGTACCGCGAGATGGAATCCATCGCACATGATATCCTTCATAAAATTAGCACAAACAAAGGGAACTTGAGTTTATTGGATTTTGCGATCCTTGTTCCGAATACGAGTGACTATAAAGCCGCCATTGAATGGGTATTCCACGGAGGAGTTTATACTACACAAAGTATTGAAGAAACCCCTACCCTCCAAAGGTTGAATTATTCTCTTTCTGATTTAGTGGCAAAAGATACTTCTTTATTGTACAAAGTATTTGAAATCCTCTTCCAATCATTTTTAAACCAAAGGATCGAAAAGGATGAATTGGTTCATCTACTTCAAAATCCTTTGATCACAGGCAAAAACAAAATTGAATCCTTTGACCAAACCAATTCGGTCATCCAATTACTCGACTCACTTGGCTCACTCTATGATGAAAACAAAGAAGAGAACCCTTATACAATTTCTTTTGGAGTGAAACGTGCCGTACTATCTGTGATGAGTGATGAAAAAACCACATGGAGTCACATGGGAGTGATCACAGATCCCTTGGCAGAAGAAGATTCTGTTCTCCATTTGAATTTGATTTGGGAACAAATCAAGACCTTACAAATGTTTTTTGAAAATGAATTTTTACAATTACCAACTAAAGAAAGATCCAAAGCATTTGAAACCAAGTGGAATGATTTCTTAAAGTTTAGTGAGGAAACAGAAAACGAAAGGATCTATTTCGCAGAGTGGTTAGAAAACATTTCAACTTGGTGTGACACCGAATGGAACCAAGTAACTGACTTTTTACAATTCCTGAAACTACAAACAGAAGAAATCTTTTCGAACATCGCAACACAAAGAGGGAATTACCTGACAGAAGGGATTACCATTTCTTTATTACAACCAATGCGACCGATTCCCTTTTCCCATATCTACATCGTTGGATTAGGAGAAGGAAAATTTCCAGGATCAAAAGATTTATCAAGGTTTAACTTAAGAAAAAATGAAACAAAACCTTGGGATTTGAATCGAGTGGAAATCCAAGAATCCTTATTATGGGAAACCATCATATCAGCAGAAGATAGTATCACTTTTTCCTATGTCGGGAAAAACACATTAGAAGATAAAGAATTTGAGCCTTGTTCCAGTTTGTTTGAGATCATGACTTCTCTTGGGATCGAATCCGCTACTGAAATCCCCCTAACACCTTATAGTCGATTTTATGATCAGGAAATTTTACATTCCTATGATTATGCAAGAAATTTAAAACCATACAGAAGTTTGAATACTGATTTGCCAAAACCAAGTTTTACTTCCTTGGAAGATTTGGCCATATCGAATTCAGAAGTGAAATTCAAAAAAGAGATCTCCATTGAATCTATTGCTTCAACATTTAAAAATCCAATTCTCCCTTATATCAAAGAAAATCTAGGATACTTTGATGATGAAGAAGAAACGTCTTTAGAAGAACCATTTTATTTCAATTCACTGGAATCTTTCTTATTCAAATCAAAATTTATTCCATTATTTACAGAATCATTGGCAAAGGAAGAACTTTGGACTTGGAACAAAGATTCGATCAAACAAAAAATCGATGAGTTCAGTACAATCGCAGAGAACAAAGCAGAATTTCCTTATGGGGCATTCCATTTAGTCACAACAGAAACTTTACTTGAGGAACTCACTGAAATTGCGGAAGTATACAAATCATTAAAAACAGAACTCTTTTCAAATTCCAATGGAATACAATTTGTAAGTTCACTCTCAGTTGGTGATACAGGATTACGAACTGGACTCAAATTGCCTGCATTTCCATTGGATGAAAACCAATCCATCACTGGTGAGTGGGAGAATCTTATTGTTATCGGTGATACTTATTATTGGTTTTACCCAAAAAGTTACCAACCAAAACCAGAAAAAGCAAATGAATATGTAAAAGATTATTTTGGTAAGATGATCCATTTATTCCTCAGTGCTTGTTTGTTTCGAACCATTGGAAAAAAATTAGTCATCATACCCATCTTATCAAAGCAGAAAGGAAACAATGAAATCCTTCCCTTTGAGAGTTTACCAGAAAAGGAATCGGCTGAATACCTTCGAAACATTGTCAACTTGGTCAACGAATCACCTCCAATGTACATTCCAAATCCTGGCCTCAATTTGTTTTTTGCAGAAATGGGCATAGAACACGCTGAAGGTGATGGTAACAAATTAGATTCTGCCTGGAAGGAATTTTTAGAAGAAGAGTCAGATCAAATCATAGAATTTGAATCGAAACATATGAAATTATCTCCATATACAAAGGATTTACTACACCAATTTTCGTTTCAGAAAGTTTACCCCCTACTTTTTCCCCTTCTGAAAAAAGGTTTTTGAAAATGGACCATCCTTTAGCCAACCATCCCAATTTTATCGAAGCTTCTGCCGGAACCGGAAAAACACATCTAATCATGCAAATGTTAGGTGATGTAATGACCCACGATGTCACAAATCATACAAAAGAAAATCGACTTCTCCAATTTTTGGTATTAACCTTTACAGAAAAAGCTGCAGGTGAATTAAAAGCACGATTAAAATTAAAAATCTTAGAACTCTATGATCTTGGCAAACACCCCGAATACTACCAATACCTTCGAGATTTAGACCAAGTTACCATTTCCACAATCCATGGTTTCTGCAATATGGTGTTAACAGAATACCCGGTAGAAACCCAAAACAATCCAAATGTAAAACTAACATCGAATGAAGAATTGATTCGAAAGACTTTTTATGATCTCAAAAGAAACCAGTGGGAAGGGAGAGATAAGGAATCACTCGCAAACGATATTTTGATATCGAATTTAAAGAAGAAAGAAGATCTCGTCGTAAGCACAACGTCGAAACTCCTTGCCGATACAAAGGATTATGTATTCCCAACCGTTGTCTCCTTAGACGAATGTATTGCCGAAGCAAACAAAAGCAATGTCTCAGATGCACTCATAACAATTTGTGAAGTTTTAAAAGGTCCAACCGGTGAAGCGATTACGGCACAAGGAGCAAAAGGTAGTATCCCCCAATGGATTGACAATTGGGTATCACTTGAGTCATTTGCCTATGCAATTCGAAACGAAGACATAAAATCGGTAGCAAGAGAATTGAAACGGATTTCGAAATTAACCCGTTCTCTTGGTAAGGATGTAAAGGGAAATGGATTTGATTATTTCCTTTTGCAAGGGAGTACGATTGTCAAAAATTTAGATGCGGCATCCCTTGCGTTACAAGGAAAAATTGAAACAGTTATCGATTCGCTAAAAAAAATATTCCCTCTAGGCGAATTGGATTATGATGGAACTATCTTTTTACAAAATACAGTAAACGAACTCACAGCCAAAACAAAATCCATCATTGAAAAAGGGGAATACCTCACTTATGATCAAATGATCTTAAAGGTATATGATGTCATTGTACGTAACCCCAACCAAACTTTGGTTCAATCTTTGCAAGAAAGATTCCAAGTTTGTATCCTGGATGAATTCCAAGATACAGACAAAAACCAATACCAAATCTTCAAAACTTTATTTTACGATCAGGATACAAAGTCTAGAATGCTCTTTTGTATTGGAGACCCAAAACAAAGTATCTATGGATTTCGCGGAGCCGATATTGGAATTTATCTAGAAGCTTCTCGTGACTTCGAAGGAAGTAAAGCTACCTTAGAAACCAATTACCGATCCACAAAAGAATTAATCCATGGTCTCAATACGATTTTCCATGATGAATCAAAAGAATTTGGAGAAACCTATTTTTTTCCCATAGAAGAACCAGGCTCGAGCAAAGAAAACTACTTATATAAAAAGGTATCATCACCTGACTTAGATACCATCAAATACATATATGTGAATCCCGACGAATCAGCGATTCATATTTTTAATTTCAAGGAAAGACTCCCCAATATAAACAAATCTAGAAATAGTTGGGCTGAGACAATTCGGAATGAAATCAAACGGATCCAAACCAAAGAGATAAGTCTCGCCTACTATAAAAAAGGGGAACGTGAACCCCAAGAGATCAAGTTAAGGGACATTGCTATTCTTTGTGGGAATAAAAAAGAAACAGAACTTGTTGAATTTTATTTAACAAAAGCAGGGATCCCTTGTTCCATCTACAAACAAAGAGGGATTTACCAATCAAGAGAAGCAGACCAAATTCAAAATCTATTAGAATGTTTACTCAGTTCCAACTCCTCACAAAGTTATAAAAAAATTCTATTCTCTGATATCTTTTCTATCCACCCTCATGAGATACAAAAGTTTGATGAACACTCCATTGACTCCTATGAGAAAGCGCTGATCGACAAATGGCAGAGACTGATCAAAGAAAATCGATATGCAAGTTTCTTTCGTTCTGTCATGGACGAAACCAAACTGTTTTGGCAGGAAACAAATCGAACACTTGAATGGGAACGCAAACGCACCAACTTCCGCCAAATCTTTCAAAAATTATTGGAAATACAGCTAAAGTCAAATTGTAGTTTGCAAGAGTTACTTACGAATTTACGCGAGTTGAAGCAAAAGAAACAATCTCCCGAAGAAGAGCCGTTATTTGATCGCGAAACAGAAGAAGATTCCGTACAAATTTTAACCATCCATGCATCAAAAGGATTAGAATGGCCAGTGGTATTCTTATTTTATTTTGGAAATCGAGGACCGAATGTAACGAATAAAGAATACCCGATTGAAATCGAAACTCCTGAAGGTAAAAAAAGAAAATGGATCCTTGATTTATGGGATTTACATTCAGATAAAGATGGCGAAGAAAACCATTTCCTGAATGAACAAAAACGTCTGTTATATGTGGCTCTTACCAGACCCAATCTAAGACTTTACTTACCGAAACTCAATTGGGGAAGGTTTAAAAAAGAAGATTCAATTCCAAACTCCGGTTATAGCCAAATCCTGTATCAAGAATTAATCAGAATCCAAACTTTACAAAATCAAAATCCTTCTCTGGCACAAAGTTTTGTATTCCGTGATCCCAATGAAATATCAGAATCACAAAAACCAAATCTTCTTCCTTCAATTGACACTCTAAAGAAAAAACCAACTTCCCCAATCCTCTACCCTTCTGAAATCAAAATTGGTCGAGTTCTCTTGCAACATAGTTATACAAGTTTGCAAGCAAGTGAAAAAAACTTAAATGTTTCCCAAGAGGAAAAGAAAAAAGAATTAGAAGAAACTCCCGATGTGGAAGTGAGTTCCACTCTTGAATTACCATCGAGTGCAAAGATCGGAAACTTTCTCCATAACATCCTTGAATTGTGTGACTTCTCGACCTTCCAATTGGAAGTAGAAGCAATTCTAGAGAATCCTTCATGGAAGTGGGCCTACCACAAATCGTTCGTTAGATATCCAATTGAAATCGAAGGTAAGGATACAAAAATAGAATATACGGTTGCGTCCTTATTGAAACGAGCAATGACAGCAAGGATCAATCTTGCTACGGGAAAATCAATCTCTCTCAGTGAATTAAAGGAAGAAGAAAAGTCTGCCGAATTAAAATTCCATTTATTCTTACAAAACCTACTTAAAGAAAGTGGAGCTTCCTTAACGGATGGGTTCGAACATTACTTAAAAGGAGCCATCGATTTGGTTTTCGTTAGGGAAGAGAAATTCTATATTGTGGATTATAAATCCAATCTATTACCAAACAACGACTATAGTAGGGAAGCTGTGGCAAATGCCGTCCGAGATAAAGGTTATCTCTTCCAAAAATCAGTGTATTCGTTTATTTTATTTGAATACCTAAAGTCACTTTTTGGACCGAAGGAAGCCTTAAACAAGTTTGGTGGAGTATACTATTTGTTTTTAAGAGGAATGATCGGTGACAAACAAACGGGTATCTACTCTGATTTAAAATATTCTGATGCCGATTGGACGATCGAGCAGTTTGATGATATCAAAAAAGAAGTGATGGCCTATATTCGCAATGCTTCTGACCAATTAGAGAAGGTATATTCATGAAAGTGATTGATGAAAAAATCCAAACTTTTTTACATTCGTTATACAATCTCTTTCCGAATTGGGACACATCGCTACAAGATACAATCGCAAGTTTACTTGTACAATCCCAAAGTGGTGATTTGTATCTGCCTATTACCGATGATACAACAATCGATAAACTCAAAGGTTATTTCCCATTTGTAATTGAGATAACGGATAATGAAAACCGATTGTATCTGCAAAAAAGCCATTCCGAAAAAAATAAATTCGAATCTCTTCTCTTGACATTCTTACACCACAAAACAAACCAAATAAAGAATGCAGGGATCACTTCCGATCAAATCACAAAGATTGTGAATGCTTTAGAATCGGAATCAAAGATCACACTGGCAGAAGAACAAAGAGTGACCATAAGCGATGTCATCACATCCAACTTTCGAGTGATCTCTGGTGGCCCGGGGACTGGAAAAACAACGGTTGTATCCTTTATCTTGATGGCATTCGAACGATTGAACTTACTCCCTACGATTGAAAGGATTGCCCTCGTTGCCCCGACAGGAAGGGCTTCCCAAAGATTAACCGAATCCATCCAAAGGAATTTGGAAAAATTTTCAGGCAATTCACATGTTACCTCCAATTTCCGAGGACAAACCATTCATCATTTATTAAAAATCAATCCATTGACAGGCGAAGCAAAGTTTGGAGAGAAACGATATTTACCTTATGATTTAATCATCATGGATGAAACGTCTATGGTGGATTTAAAATTGATGAATTTATTTTTTTCAGCGATCCATTTTGATACACATATCATATTCCTCGGTGACCCAAACCAGCTCCCTTCGGTTGGACAAGGTGAGGTCTTAACAGATCTCATCACCACCTTAAAAAACAAAAAAGCATTTTTATCGGAGCTCAAAAGTAACCATCGTTTTTCGAATGATTCTGATTTCAGTGTTTTTGCTGAAATCGTCAAACAATCCTTTGATACAAATGGTGGAACAAAACCATTCCCAAAACCAAAGGTTATCACAACACTAGAATTGAATTTGAAACATGATTTTGTTTGGGTTCAAGGTGATCAAAAAACAAAAGTGCCAAATGAAATCCATCATGAAATTCTTGATTGGAATCTCGAAAGTTTAGTCCCATTTTTATGGGAATCATTTTATCTGCCCACTGCCAATGCGACTTCCAAATTGCATTGGGAACCAAACGCACTGAAAGATCCGAAGAACAAAATCTGTTTTGAATCAATCGTAAATGAATACAGGTGTTTGACGATTCTAAGAAATGGATACTTTGGGATCGAAGCCATCCAAAACCAAATCTTAAGTTATGCCAAAAAACATTTAACCAATCCAAAAAACGAACTTTATCTCAAATACAGACAATTATCCAAATCATTTTACTTTGAAGGGATGCCGATCATCATCCAGTCAAATGACCAAATGAGAAAATTGTTTAATGGTGACATTGGCCTCGTGGTTTCGATCAATTCGGAGTTAAGAGCAGTCTTCCCAATTGAAGATCGTTTGTATTCCTTTGCCTTAGACACATTGCCTGACCACGAACCCGCATTCTTTCTTACCGTTCACAAAAGCCAAGGCTCTGAATACAAATCGATCCTACTTTACCTTCCTCCGATGAATGCATTGGATGTTGATGCAGAGAACAATCTTTCCATTCTCAACCGAAGGATTTTATATACTGCAATCACTCGCGCGAAGGAAAGAGTGATCCTAATGGGTGACTTTCAAACATGGGAATTTGGATTACGATCGTTTCGCAAACGTTATACGGGAATTCACATTCCATGATGTGTGAATTTGTATCATTACGAATCTCCATTTTTTAGTTTCACATCACTAAACGCAAATTTTCCATCCAAACCAAAATAAAAGAATTTTGGGCGTTGCGGATTGTACTGCAAATCCCAAGCATCTAATGCATTGTCCACTCCAACAAACCATTGGAAATGGGTAAAAAATTTCTGAGAAAGTCTTAAGTTTAAATTTGTATAGGGATTCACCATACGGTATCCATACGTTGGACTTGTTGTACAAAAGGAATTATTTTGTTCTGCACAAATATCCGATACAACTGTCGGCAAAGTTCCAAATAGATTTTGTATCAAACTTTGTGATTCTTGGTTCATTACCGTTTCGAGCGAATCAAAATTTGATGGCAAATCCGGATTACACCAAAAAGGATTTTTGATACAATAGTAAGGTTGTTTTCCAAAAATAACTGCAAAGATTGATAATGATAACCCACTTGTTTTTTCTTCGACCCTAACATTTAAATTCCAACGATGGCGACCACGACCTTCCAATGGCAAATTGGTTAATTCATCTTTGCTATCTGTGTATGTATACCCTACTCCTGTCGTTACAATATCAGTCATACGTACACTGATGGAAGATTCAATCCCTTGTGTCATTGCCTTTTGGTAATTTGATGTTTGGTACACCATAAGACCTGATGAATCTCTTACTGGGTTTGTTCGATAACCAATTAAATTGTCTACATTGTTATGAAATAAATTTGAGCTATACCAAATTCTCTTTGTGATGTCCCATTCCCAACCGAAATTATAACTTCGAGATAATTCCGGTTTCAAATCAGAATTCCCTACGACACGATACCCTACGCCTGGATTCAAAAAATTAAAATATAAATCTTGAAAACTAGGTGCCCGATAACCCAATCCATTTGCGGCTCGGATTCTAAATTGATCTGTGACATCATATCGAATGGCAAGTTTCGGAAGCCACTCCCCTCCATAAATGGAATCATGGTCATAACGAATGCCGGGTACAATTTGTATCCTTGGTTTATCTGACACCCTCCACTCATCTTGTATATAAAACGCATTCCGAAAGCGATATGCATTCCCATTGATAGACTGGCCTTTTGTTAATAGTGGATTAAAATCATCGTAACATAAATTAGGATAGGTTCGTCGACAATCGGGAGCAATCCTTGCCGAAGAAATTTGATCTTGTAAATTTTCTGCTCCTACCGATGTAATATGATTTTCTGATATTTTATAATCTACTCTAGTTCTAATTTCAGTGACTGCATTATCAGTTCTCTGTTGTGAATCCAAATCATCTGCCTTTCTTTGGTCCGTCACAAATAAATCTTGGAATCTGGAATAGTTTGCGTTTAAATTTAAATTAATTTTTTGAGACGCAATCCAATCTACATTAAACGCTCCCATAAAATCATGTGTTTTATTCCTTCGATCAAAGATTGTCCTTGGTGGTGATGCATCCACTGCTGATTGGTCTAAATGCCTGTAGTAAAATTGTCCTGTGAGAATTAAGTTATCGGTTGGCCTATAGACTGTTTTATTTGATAAATTCATATCATTAAAAGCACTCCCTGAAGTAGATTCAAGGGGAGGAGTGTACATTGGGAACCGTGTCGCTAATATATATTGGTTAGCGAGTGGTGTATCAAACGTATATGGATTATAACCAGGTGCAAGTGATGCATAACGTCCGTTTCTTGGACCGATCGTAGCATCTGGAGTTAGATCATACCCTTCCCCTTTATGCCAACCTACCGTGAATAATGTGGAAAGTTTATCTGACTTGGCACCAACTGAAGCATAGTTACGGTATTCCATATAAGGGCCAAAGTACCGTTCGCTACCTGTACCCCCTAACGAACGAAACTCTGCATACAATGGATCCTGTGCTTCCTTGGTAATAATATTGATAACACCCGCAATGGCATCGGAACCATAAATGGCTGATGATGCACCTTTTACAATTTCGATCCTTTCTATGTCTTCTGCTTTAAACCGAGTCAAATCAATGGAGCCACTAAAACGCCCTGTTGTCCTTTGGCCATCCACCAAGATGAGAACATTCTGAGCAGAGAGTCCTTGTAAACGAACTGTTTGTCCTCTTTCACCTGATTGCGCAGGTTTGACTTCAATCCCGGGAACATTACCTAACGTTTGGGATAAATCTCTCGCACCCATATCATCAATGTCTTTTCTTGTGATCACTTCTGTTGTAACTGTAGAATCTTTTAATAAATTCTTTCGCCTAGTGCCAGTTACAGTGATAATATTAGCTTTATCTTCTATTGAATCAGCTTTGGATTCTGGATAAATTCCCTGAAACGAAAATAAAGTTACCAGGATCCAAAATATGAGAAATGATATAACTCTCATCACGCTGGATAATTCCAATTGTTTCATCAGAGTTTTTTCCATTGGAACTTTGGAAAACCTGATGTGCCAGCTGCATTATAATAATCTAGAAACTGGACGGCATATTTTGCTCCATCACTTCCAGTCACTATGAAAACTTTTGTCCTAGCTGTTAAGATTCCATTGGAATAGGAATACCAAGTACCATAACCCGATGGCATTGGTGATAGATCCAAAGGAGCAGCCATAGTCGGATTGATACTTTCTTGGGAAGCAGAAACAGGCCCTCCCCCTGAACTTGTGAGTTTGACATCTATCACTGCTGAGCATTCTGATCCATTGAATGTATTGGCAAAGTTTGTTTGACCCGAATCACATGCTCCACCAGAGCCTGATCCGCTTGTACCACTATTGGTTGCAACATTGAATCGTTTGAAGGCAAGATCCCATTGTTGATTGACTTCTGTCAAAACTCCATTCCCTTTCAAACTAACATAAACCCAATTACAATTAGAAGATGCGTTTACTGACGTCGTAAAGGAACCAGAAGTGACAACTGCATTTGTTGGAATACTAGTGCAATTCAAACTCGATCTATTTTCGTTTGATAATAAAAATAGTAAGGCTTGCGAGTTATCTTCCGTTTTTGGTTTCATGGAACAAAAAAAATGGACGGAACTAACGATCAGTAACAATGAGAATTCGAAAAACTTTATTAAAATGCATTTTTTTATTGGCATATCATTTCTCTTCTTAAGATTTTTTTTGCCAGACCGAATCTTTCGATCTGGCAGATTTAGATTTAGAGTACAGTTTCCGATGAAACGACAATCTTCGATGCGGTTAAAAGACTAACATTGCTAAACCGAAAGAATGCTTGGCCACTTGTAGATAAAACATTCCCTGAATTTGGCCAACTTGCATAATTGATGATGGCATTTTCTTTTTGAAGAGTGGCTAAATTTTTACAATTTGCACCACTTACGCCCGTTACCCAAAGATATGTAGTCGGTGCAGTTGTTGTTCCTGAAAAAGACACACATAACTCTTGTTCTGTTGAGAAACTAAATGCATTGGAGTTGGCTCCACTTGCTGTTTGGCCACCTTGGTAGTTTCCATATTCTATGTTACGAAACCATACATATGGATTCGGACTCGATACTGACTTACCAGCTACAAATGAATATTGTCCCGAAGCATTGGGTGTGGAAGAAGTTGGAGTTTGCGCATATCCTAAGAATAAGTAAAAGTATCCATTATCCCCTAATGCTTTCATTCCCTCAAAACGAAAGAAACGACCGGGACCCGCTTGTGGCGTACACAATGTTGCATAAGTGCCAGATGTATACGAAGCATCGATTGCAGTTTCACAACGTTTGTTGGCATCAGCAGCTAACAATCCTAGAAAGATTGAATTTTCGACTTGTGAATCTTTATCATCACACTGAAGCGTAAAGACACTTACCGATACAAGAAGCCCTATTTTTAAGAATTGGTTGAGCAGGTTCATAAATGCTCTCCTTAGTTAATTGATTCTTAGTCTCAAAAAAGAAACCCGCCCGAAACCGTCAATTATTATTTTGAGACTCACTCTCATTTAAGTTGACAAACAACCCACCCACTTTCAGTCTTGGCGCATGATCCAAAGCCTAAAACTTTTTCCGAAGCATTTCAAAAACCGGCTCTATGCCGTAGTAATGGTCGTTGTATTGGCGGTATCACCTCTCCTACCGCAAACAAAAGAGCGCATCATTTCCGTTCATGGAACGGTAACAGAAATTCTATATGCCCTACAAGTTAGTCCTCTACTCATTGCAGTCGACTCAACTTCAAGTTACCCGAAAGAAGCCAGATCATTGCCTGTGGTTGGTTACCAACGAACCCTAACAACAGAGGGTATCCTTAGTTTTAAACCAACAAAAGTGATAGGTTTGGAAACTGCAGGGCCCACACAAACGATACAAAATCTTAAAGAGACAGGGATACAAGTCACACTCTTTCCAGATGAATACAATCTGGATACACCCATCAATCGCGTGTTAGCTGTTGGCAAACTACTCGGGAAGAATAAAGAAGCAGAAAGTCTTGCAAATCAAATTCGAACACAAACACAATCCCTTCAGTTAAAAAAAACCAATGTAAAAGTGATGTTCCTATACTCTCGTAACCCAAGCTCTGTTTTTATTTCAGGCTCAGGTACAGCAGCTCATGCGATGATTACACTTTCAGGTGCTAAAAATGCGATCACCGAGTTTTCCGAATACAAACCACTCACAAGCGAAGCATTAGTAAAATCAAATCCTGATATCATTCTCATGCCTGAATCATCGGCTGAAGGTTTTGGTGGGACAAATGCAATTTGGTCCATTAATGGAATCGAACTCACCAGGGCAGGCAAAGAAAAAAATATCATTCTAGTCGATGACCTGCTTCTCTTAGGATTTGGACCACGCCTTCCACAAGCGTTAAAAATCTTAAATGAAAAATGGAAACAAATCGAATAATGAAAGAAAGGTATTTTATTTTATTCACCGTTCTATTTTCTATACTAGCTGCCATCATTTCATCTCAACTCGGTGCGATGGAGATCCATTGGAAGGAACTTTTGTTTATGGATTCCATTGGATCAAAAGTTTTCTTCGAATTGCGAATTCCTCGTATCTTATTGGGAATCCTTGTTGGTGGCTCGCTTGCATGGTCTGGAGCACTCGCACAAGGATTATTTAGAAATCCAATTGTTGATCCAGGGCTCATTGGGATCACAGCTGGTTGTTCTCTTTTTGCATCGATCGCAATTGTTCTTGGTGGGTTTCTCCCATTCCTTCATACAATTTGGAGTGTTGTTATTTTCTCCTTTATAGGTGGCATGATCTCATGTTTTATCATTTTTATTTTTGCAAAGGCAAAAGGAAAAACAGATATAGAGTCAATTTTGTTAGCAGGCATTGCAGTAAATGCACTTTGTTTTTCTCTGATTGGAATTTTAAGTTATCTAGCTAGTGAATCACAATTAAGAAATTTATCTCTTTGGAATATGGGAAGTTTAGGAGGGGCATCTTGGAACCTACTCCAATCATTTTCAATTTTTTATATTCTCCCAATCTTTGTTAGCCCCTTCCTAATCAAACCATTGAACGTGCTTATCTTAGGAGAACGAGAGGCAAGTCATTTAGGAGTCTCTGTTGAAATCCTAAAAACACTTATGATCGTTTTGATTGGCATCAGTGTCGGGTCTTGTATCTCCATTGTGGGGAACATTGGATTTATCGGACTTGCAGTTCCTCATATCGTGAGACTTGCCATAGGACAAGATTATCGATATCTATTGTATGCTTCTTATTTTTTAGGTGGAGGGTTATTGTGTTTGGCTGACGCCATTTGTAGAGTGATCATCGCTCCATCCGAAATTCCAGTGGGAATTGTATCTGCATTACTTGGAGCTCCTTTCTTTTTAAATTTAATCCTAAAGAGGAAACAATCTTTATGAGTCTTATCGGCAAAAACATTTCTTATCAGATTGGCAATAAACAAATCCTTAAAGATATAGATATTGAAATCAAACCAGGAGAGTTACATGTTCTCATTGGTCGTAATGGCGCAGGAAAATCTACTTTATTCCATATTTTATGCGGAGATACAAAACTCCAAACAGGAAAAGTTTATTGTAACCAAATAGAGATAGAATCTTATACAAAAGCCGACCTTGCAAAAACTAGGGCAGTTCTTACACAAGAGACTCACATCAACTTTCCAATTCCATCAGAACAAATCATAGCACTAGGAAGATACCCGCATGTGCCCGATAAAACCAAAAACGAAGAAATCGTTGATACGTGTTTGAAAATTACAAATTCATCTTTGTTAAAACACCAACACTACCCTACTTTATCTGGCGGTGAAAAACAAAAAGTGAATTTCGGAAGAATTCTCGCTCAAGTTTGGGAAACTCCACCAAGGTATCTCTTTTTGGACGAACCCGTTTCCGCCCAAGACATTCCCAACCAATACCAAACGTTAAATATCTGTCGCCACATGGCAAACAAAGGCTATGCGGTGTTTATGATTTTACATGACTTAAATTTAGCTTCTCAATATGCCGACCGAGTTACATTGATCGACAAAGGAAAACTGATTCAATCTGGCACCGCCGAAGAAGTGTTAACCACAAAAAATCTAGAAATCGCATTCGGAATCAAAACAAAGATCCTGAAAACAAATGAAATCAATTTTATCATACCAGAGATCATAGGAGGTCCAATATGAACGATACATTGAAACAAAGATGGGAAACACTCAAAACCGAGATCCCAAACCTAAGAATTCGAGACGCAGCCAAACATTTAAACGTTAGCGAAGTAGAGCTCCTTGCAACTGGCATTGGCCATGGAGTCAAACAGCTCAAACCTAATTTTGCGGAATTCCTGTTAGAAACACCAAAACTTGGATATGTCATGGCTTTAACCCGTAACGAATCCTGTGTCCATGAAAGAAAGGGAACCTATTCCAATCTATCAGTCAATGGACAAACTGCTCTCGCTGTGGGAGAAGATATTGACTTACGAATCTTTTTGAAAGATTGGAAATTTGGTTTTTATGTAGAAGAAATAAAAAGAGATTCAATCACAAATAGTTTTCAATTTTTTGATCCATCAGGTGAAGCTGTACACAAAATTTACAAAACAGAAAAATCATCTGATGAAGGTTGGGAAAGTTTGAAACATACTTTTATCGACGAAGACATTCCATTTACCAATGATTTAGTAGCAAGGCAACGAAAGTCAGAAACAAACGACAAAAACCAGGTTCCAAATTTTTTAGAAGAATGGAGTCGACTAGAAGATACACATGATTTTTTTACCTTACTTAGAAAATACGATTATTCCCGCGAGTTTTCTCTAAAAGTCGCAGAAGGAAAATTTACATATCCGATATCGGTAAGTGAATTCACTGAATTACTTCACAAGATAAGTAAAATGGATCTCGACATTATGATATTTGTTGGGAACCCAAGTATCATTCAAATCCATACTGGCAAAATCAAAAATTTGCAAATCATGGGACCATGGTTCAATGTTTTAGATCCCAATTTTAATTTACATTTAAGAACCGATCACATTCACACAGCATATGTTGTCAACAAACCAACAAAAGACGGAATGGTTACTTCCGTAGAAGTATTTGATAAAGAAGGCTATCTCATATTACAAATGTTTGGGAAAAGAAAACCAGGAATCCCACAATCAAATTTATGGTTTGAACTTGTCTATGAAACCATTGGAAGAGATAAAATCCTAAACTCTTCTTTTGTATAAATTATTCGGAAAATCAAATTGCAACGAAAATCCTTGGGTACCATCGATACTCAAGGTTCCTCCCATCTGTTTCTCAGCGATAATCTTTAATAAACTTAAACCTAATTTTTTTTGGTCATTTGTATCAAATGAAGCTGGCAACCCAACACCATTATCTTTGTACTCAAAATGAGACCTATCCCCATCCATCCTAAACTTAATTGAAATTTTAGCATTTTTGACATCAGTGAATGCATATTTTAAACTATTAGAAAGAAGCTCAGTAAAAATTAAACCGAGAGGAACAGCAGTATCTAGCAGTAGTACACCTTGATTCGCATCCAATTGGATATCAACTCCATTCCCTAAATTTGAATACATTGTTTTCACTAACTTAGTAAGCGATAAAAGGTAATCTGATACCTGGATTTCACTCAAGTCTTTATTTTGATACAAATGATCGTGCACAAGAGACATGGTTTGAATTTTGAGAGATGTATTCTCTACAATTTTACGAATGTTTTGGTCATTTGGAAAATCTGATGATTGGATCATTAAAAGTGACCTAACGAGTTCAATTGAGTTTTTGGTTCGATGGAAAATCTCGCCAATCAGATTCTCTTTTTCCTTTAATGACTTTTGTATAACCTTTGCAAATTCTTTGTTTTCTTGTATTTCCATAGAAAGAAGCATATTTGAATGGACCAACTTTCCATAGGGTTCGTTAATCGCTGAAACAAAAACTGCATTATAAATAAACTGGAAGGCAACAACTTTAAAAATATGGCCTAGAACATTAAATATATCAAAAACACTTGTATAAACCGCAAACACCAATTCACAAAAAAAACAAATGATAAACGCAGCCAAAAAATACTGCTTTTGTTTATCAGAATGCAAAGATCTTGAAATGGAATACAATACGATTGCCACAATCAACATGCACATGATCACCAATTCAGCTTTCTTTTTAAATGGAGTCAGGCCAACACCATGGATATATGTGTCTGGGAGAAGATGTGAATTATATATAACCAAAAAATAAACTGAACCTACAAACAATAACGCAAAAAAAATATATAGATTCCCCCGCCTTACACTATAAGCTTTGTTTGGTTTTATAAAGATTGCCACTATAAAAACAAGAGCAGTTATGAATCTTGCTATAAGCCAAAACTGAGTGGATTTATTGCCCGTATTGGGCGTTACAAAATCAGGCATACCTTTATAGCCCATTGTATGCATAAAATCAATAAGGCCTATCACCAAAAACCCAATGCTCAAAAAGTAAGTTTGTGCATTCCGACTCTGAGGGTAGGAAGAGTATCCAACTCCAAAAATTGAAAACGAAACAATGAGACTAAATATCTCTGTGATATTATGAAATACAACAAATGACTCAATAGGGTATTCTTTATTGAATTGTTCGGGAAATAAACCGATACAGATCAGTGGACCGATACAAAAAACCAGTATTATCCCAAAAAACTGAATTTGTTTTAAGTTATTGAAAGACTTATAATTTCGCATAGTTAGGGGGTTACACTAACAGACAGTCTGCGAATCTTCAAGTTTTAAAAAACTAGTTTCAAAAAAATGAAATTAGGAAGTTAGGGAATCAGACAATATCGAGTGAAATAAAAGTAATGTCATCCTTTAGAACTGTTCTAATAGCTGACAAACGTCCCAATAATTTTTGGTGAAACTCATTTTGTGCAAAACCCACAAGGGGTAAAATTTCAGGATATAAGATGGAATACAAATCTTCGTTAGGTTTTAAATTTTCATACAATCCATCTGTAAAAATCAATAACCGATCGCCTTTTTTGAGTAAGACTTCCTTTTGATCATAGATAAAAGCAGGATTCACTGCAAGTAAGAGGCCAGGACATTCGACTGACTGTATTTCCAAATCTCGAATGAGAATTAAGGGAGGATTCCCAGCAGAACTAAATGATAATTTCATCTGATCAAAATCAAAGTAAAAATATGCAGCACTGACAAACCTTGCATGCAGACTCGTGCATAAAAATCGATTCATCTCTGTCATTAATTCCTTTGGAGAATGCATGAAACTTTTTGCGTTTCGAAAGGCAATCTTCACAGTAGAAGAATCTAATGCAGCGCTCACTCCATGCCCAGTTACATCTGCAATCACGATCCCCAATTCGTGTTCATTTGAGTCAAAATAATCATAAAAATCACCTCCGATATCATAGAGAGGTAGATAAGAAATAATTGCAGATACATGCTCCGACTTCGGTAACTCTCCAGGCAAAATCCGCATTTGGATCCGACGAGCAATTTCAAAATCTTTACGAATTGCTGATAACTGGTTTTGAGTAGATAAGTTTTCTTCTAATAAAAACCGTAGTCTTCGCCCGAGAGCGAGGGAAAACAAAATCACTTCAAATGCTGTGCCAATTTGGACACCATATCGACCAAAAGTTGTTGTTGGAAGTATGGATGCTTTTGTCAGTGAATCCACAATGACTCCCACAAACAATGTTACCCATGCTGAAACAAAAAATAGCGAAGACTTTACTCCTTTCAAATAAGAATATATCCCAGAAGAAACTAACAAAAGAAGAAAATAAGGGAATGTATAGATGAAAGAAATTTCCATCCAATGATAAGGGATGAGAAATGAAAAGCAGGAATACACTCCGATGGTCACAGCACTTCCTAAAATCAATCTGTCCAATTTTGGATTTAAACTTTTTAAATTGAGAAATGTAAGCGAGAAGAGTCCTACGAATAATAGAGATGCATTCACTGAAGTATTTAAGTATGGTTTAACGTTTAGATAGGCTTCAGGCATCAGCAATTGTTTAAAAAACCCACCAAGCAAACCATAATTGATTAAGAGCGTAGTAAGATAGAGACAATAAAATAGATATGCTTTCTCTTTTACGCTCACAAAAATCAATAAATTATAGAGTAACAAAGCAATGATGATTCCGAAATATATGCCATTGGCAATGTAGTCTCTTTCCACTCGGTCAAAGAATGTGTTTCGTGTCCATATCCTAAGTGGCGCTGATAGAATTCCAACATTTGATATTTTTAAATAAATCGACCTTTTTTCGTTTGGTGATAATTCGATCGGAAAAACTGGATTTCTATGTGGAATTTCTTTTAGTTCATGAGAATCCGTGCCTTTGTATACTTTAGATTCAACTGTGTTATGAATCTTCCAAGCTAATACAACTTCGTCAACCCAAGGTGATTCAATATCTAATATATATTGAGATGGCGTTTCAGAAGGATTGATAAGTTCGAATTTTACCCAAACAAATCGTTTCCAATAACCAAAGTTATATTTCATTTCTTCTGGTTTAGACCAAGACACTTCTTCGCTTAGCACTTGTTCTAAGGTTAAATTCTGAAAGCTATATTGTATGATTGGCCTTTCCGGTAATTTGGAAGTACAACTTGTGATAAAAGTAAAAGCAAAGAGTAGCCAGAGATTGAATTTTAAAACCCCTTGTATCATTTGATGGCGCCTACTCTTTCCTTTTTCATTGGAAGAAAAAAATTCACTCGAGATCATTCAAAAAATAGAGATAAAACTTCATTGCCAGAATTTTTAATGATCGGATACCATTGCTTTTCCAAGGAGATACGTACATGTCAGCAAAGTTTGAAATCTACAAAGACAAAGCAGGAGAATTCCGATTCCGACTCAAAGCAGCCAATGGTGAAATCATTGCGTCTAGTGAAGGATATTCATCAAAACAAGCTTGTGAAAACGGCGTCAAATCTGTCAAAACGAATGCCGCTGATGCAGGAATCGACGATCAAACATAAGAACAGCAATAATCTGTTACTGTTTCAATTTTTAATTTGAACTTGGATCCAGCAGGGACTTCAAAGGTAGCTTGGCCGTTAATTTGAAGCCATGTTTCGGATCCAGGTAACAATACCGATAGTTTACCAGATTGGATTTCCATAATTTCTTTCTGATCCGCCCCAAATTCATACTCACCAGGCAACATGATCCCAAGGGTTTTTTTCTCTCCATTGGGGAATAAAACGGTGCGGCTTGTCACCTTGCCATCGAAATAGATATTTGCAGATTTTAGTACTGTTACGGATGTAAATGAACTCATACGGACACGATTTCGAGGTAACGGAAGGCTTCCAAGTGATTTCTCAAGCATTTACCAAGGAAACTGGTCTAAAAAGTGTTTGCGAAATTCAGATTAGTAGGAAGGCTGATGCCAGTGCCTCAAAAGATTTCCAATAAATCCGATAACAAAAAGCAACTAGCAAGGGAAAGATCAACGGAGAGGATTTTAGCCTCTGCCATTGTCCTTTTCTCAAAACACGGATTTGCCCAAACGACTATGGAAATGATCGCAAATCATGCAAAAATTTCCAAAGGGTTAGCTTACAATTATTTTAAGAGTAAAAACCAAATCTTTGAACACATCATCGATTCCCATCTAGCAAAACAGGAAAGATTTTATAACAATATCCCACCTAACCTATCTGCGAAAGAATACGTAAGGGAGTTTTTCATTCGGTCCATCCAATTTGCAAAGGAAGAAAGAAAAACGATGGTTCTAATTTCTGTTTGTTTATTCCAACCAAGTGCCGTTTCCCTTTCCAAAAAAATGATCGAAAATGTGGAAAGGCGATTTGCTCCCTTTAAAGAAGCTATGCGGGAACGATTTCGGGCTTATGGGATCAAGGATCCTGACAAAGAAATGATATTTATCAAAACATTTTTACATGGTGTGATCATGAGCCAACATTTCAACGATACCACAACGTGTACTCCTACAATCATTGAAATGTTACTCGAACGTTACGATTCTAAATAAGGGAAATTTTACTCCCCAACTCCACCTGGAATTTTTAAAATCAATAAATTGGTAGTGGCAGTCGCGAGCAATTTATCTTTTTCCGTTCTCATCTCCCCTACCATATGAATTGTTGAAAATCCTTTTGCTTCGACACTAGCTTTCACAATCACCTTTTGGTCTACAGCTACTCCCCGGATGTATTGGATATTCATATCAATGGTGGTTGTTGGGCGTTTGGCCACCAAGTAACTAAGAGGGCCAAAAGCATTATCGAATGCAGCAGCGATCACTCCGCCTTGCATCATTCCCATAGGATTTGTTTGGTCTTTTGTGACTGGAAAAGAAACTGTTATACTTTTTCCTTTTGTGTAGGAAATGATCTCAGCATTCATGGATACAAAAATGGGAGGTGGGACTGTGATTTTTCTTCCACCATGATTAAAATTTTCGGTCATTTCTTGTAAAATGGCCTGGGTTTCCTGGGTGCTCAATGTTTGCATAAATTCCCTTCTTATGTTACCAGCAGTAACATTTATAGAAATAAAAGCAAGAAAAAATGTTGCCATTGGTAACTTATTTTCTAATATATCTCTGTGAGAAAAAACACCTACCATCATGGAGATTTAAAAAATTCCATTATAAAATCCTGCCATAAGTTACTTCAAAAAAAAGGAATGAGTGATTTTTCCCTTAGAGAGGTAGCCAATTTATCAGGAGTTTCTCATGCGGCAGTATACCGGCATTTCCAACATAAGGATGAAGTTTTAGAAATTTTATCGGCGATTGGATTTGATCGATTGGCTTCCTTACAGAAAAAAGTCGCAAAAGACAAAAAGAATCCTGATGAATATTTTGTGAAACTTGGACTCGTATACATCCAGTTTGCTCTGAAAAATCCCAATTATTATAAACTCATGTTCCAAACAAAACGAGAAAAAGAATCGAAACAATTAAAAAGGTCAAAACTGAGATCGTATGCCGTTCTCGTACATGGCTGTCGTTTTTACCTGAATGCTAAAAAAAGAAAAGAAAACCACAGAAGTTTTGCACTCATGTCTTGGTCACTTGTCCATGGATTTAGTAATCTAAGCTTAGAAACCAATTTTCCTAATTCCGAGGGCAAACGATTGAACCAAAGTCAAATTGAGTTGGCAGCATCGATACTACGGTATGCCACTTAAAATTGATACAATACTGAGAACCAAATTAAGAGAGATTTACTTCCTCGAATTTCTCTAAAAATTCTGATATTTCTCTGACAAACCTCATAGGATTCTCTTTCCCATATTCGGTGTAGAAAAACATTTTTTGTCCATCATTTGCATTTGTACAATTTTTCACTTCATCGAGTTGTAAGTATAAGTTCCCCGTTTTTTTGTGGCGATACACTTTCATAAAATACCTATCTGTAATCGATTGGATTTAAGTTTAGTTTTTTCCATCCATTGGTTCCAAATTTTTTGTAAACTTTCTTCCATAGAATCCGGCGAGTTTAAATGTGAAATTTTGGAATGTGTTGAATGAGATAAAGTCTTTTCACTCCAAATTTTAAATTCTTCAAACGAAGTGATCTTATGTAATGTATTCTTTATTTGTACTGTACTACTAGGGACGTAACAAGAATCCAATGCTGGTTTGGAATCGTTTGCGGCGGTGGTTTGGAGATTCCTAACGTTTGTTTCTGTTGTTTGGCTTGGATTTTTTTCCAATGCACGTGGTTGGAACTGAAGGATAGGTTTTAAAAAACGTCTCCTTCCGTCAAAACCAGTTTGTTCGAGAATTCCTAATTTTTTAAGTGAGGTGATGAGTCTCGAAATGGTGTCTGCTTTTAGGCCAAGGATTTCGCTGAAATAACGATTCGATGCAAAACAACCACCGTTGTCATGGAGCGAAACGATTTCGGCAAAAAGTTTTGTTTGGCTATGGGATAGGTTTAGATTTTCAATCCAAACGGGGATCCATATTCCTTTTCGATTAGTTTTCATTTTAGGTTCCTTTTCCAAACCCACACAACTCCGGCTACGAGTGTTTGGTTATATTTAGCCGATACATCGTTAGGATGTATTGTCCCCTGCTCTCCCCTTCCCAAGTTTTGTATAAAAGAAAACAAACCTTCGGTCATAGAAAGAAGAAACGTTTTGGAAGTTCTTACGAACGTCCATCGGAACTTTTGGTAAAATTCCGGGTTGAACTATAACGGCATAAGTGGTAGAGCCGTGTCCGGTTGTGTGCCCCGAACGTTCCCTACATGTACAGATCTCTCCATTTTGTCAATGGAAAAAATGAGACATAATTCACCAGGAGTCTCATTGGGACCTTTCGAGGAATCCGGGTACTGTTGTAAAGGTTTGGGTGGGGGATTTGATTGGAGTGAAAAGTCCCTGGGTTGCTACCACACTTCCCAGGGTTTTTGTTCAACCCAGTTAAGGATTGAGTACAATGTAAGTGATATTGGAATTCAGTACAAGTTTTTTTCTAAAGGAAACTTAAAAAAAATCAATTCTATGAATCCATTGGTAAAACAATCTTTACTTCTTATACTTTCGAATTGTTTCCTCTAACATCGCTTTTTCATTCTGCAAAACAGATATTTTTTCTTTGATTTTTGCCAATTTAGATTTTAAGTCTTTGAGTTCCAATTGACTGAGTTTTGGTTTTGCCTTTGTTTGTTTGTTTGGTTTTAAGGGGCGTACATATTCGCGAAGGTCACTTCTCGAAGGGAAGTCACCCTTTTTCTCCAGTCCTTTGATCAAGTAATCAATGGCTTTTTTTCGATTTGAAACATCGAGTGGCGCAATTTCTGTAAATAGACTTGTTGGGATTTGGTAAATTGGATGAGATTTATCAGCGTTTGAGTTATGACTCGTTTCCTTTAAAATCTCAGCGTGAGTTATTTTTGTTTTTACCCATTGAGCTGATTTATTGATTCTTTTTGCCAATTGTTCGTTCGTTTCTTTGTGACGATTTTTTAATTCTTGGAGGGATAGGGCAAGGTCGGCTTCCGATAAGTCTTCTCTTTGGAGATTCTCAACCAGTTTGATTTCCGGTAATTTAGTGATGTCAATTTGTTCTACGTTTTTGACCACTGCAGGAATCGATTTGGATTTTAATAGTTTGTGTGCCCTAAACCTTCTTTCTCCATTGATGAGTTCGTATTTTCCTGCTTTTTTTCTGACAACGATTGGTTGTAATAATCCATATTGAGAAATGGAATCAGCAAGTTCTCGGATACTAGCTTCGTTAAAAGTTTTTCTCGGATTATTTTCTGTGATGATTAAATCGATTGGGATATCAATTGTCTGGTGTTGTGTCGAGTTTTCAGAACTTAAAAATGGGTTAAGAGATGATGTTCTGTTTGAGGCTTTTGATAAAATGTCGGCAGGATTAAAGTTTGTTTTGTTTTTCATAATTATTTCATCTAAAGTACGCCGGCGTACTTTATTTAAGAATCTCCGCTAAATTTTCGAAAGCTTTCCAAGGAGCACTTCCCTCTTGAAGAGGTTTTCCGGTCTCTGTACGGTCCCGAATACTGTCGTTTTTTGGGATTGGTTCTAAAATTTTTAGTGATTTGATATTTCGTAATTTATCCAAAAGGTCCATTTGTTTTTGAGATGTTCCCCATTGAGAGGGGAGGATCATAACAGACTTTTTTTTACTTTGTTCATCAAATCTTTCCGCTTCGTTTACTTTTTTTAAAACTTGAGCCACTGTTCGCACAGCCCATTTGGAAGGAGTTACTGGCACAAGGATTACAGAAGCTGGTAAATAAGAGGTGATATTTTCAGAAGATCCCGATCCAGGTGTGTCGATGACAACGTAATCATATTTAGTTTTCGAAAGTACGTTTTTTAGTCTTGGGATGATGGAGAAATCTTTGGATGCAAGGTAACTTAAGTCAGAGAGTTCGATGATGGAAGGAAGTACATCTACATCGTTTGATTTTTTAATCGATTCTGCCAGAGTTGTTTCTGCATTCAAAACAGAAAGTGTGTTTCCGGAATCAAAAAACTCAACTGGTTCTTCGGGGAAAAAGAAGTCAGAAAGGTCTGCTTGCGGGTCCATGTCGATCGCAAGAGTAGAACCTTTTTTTGAGAGTGCGAGGGCTAGGTGAATTGCGGTGGTGGATTTAGAAGTTCCACCTTTGATATTGGCAACCGTAATGATTTTCATTGCAGATTTATTTTTTTGTTCCTAGTTTCGGTTGCAATGAAAATTAAATTTTCGAATTTAATTTTTAGAAAGTACGCCGGCGTACCTTTGAATTAGATCATAAATTTGAAATCTTTGGTGTAAAAGAGGTGCCCTAAGCAAAGGATCGTAGCGGAAAATCAAAACCTGGAAGGTTTTTGGTTTGGAGCGAAGAGCCTGGTCGTTTTCTCAAATTAATCTGGGAAATGGATAGATTCGATGCGCCCAAAGAAAGAGAAAAAACCAAGTGAGAAAAAGAAAAATTCTTGTACGATTTTGAATGTAATTTATATTTATCTCAACCCTTTCTACTGGGTGATGTAAACTTTCTGGATTGTGTGGAAGCAGTCCAGAAAGACTCTCTTCCCTCCCCTATTGCAAATCAAGATCACATCGAACCAATCGACAACGTCGGATTTGGGGTTCAAATATTATGTCACATTGGACTTGACAAAAAAATCCATTCTGATGAATAGAAGCATGGAGTAGGGGAGATGTCCCGTGACTCTTTATGCGGTCTTCCACATATATGCCGCAAGATACATCACCTGGGATTCCTATGAATTCCAAACATGGACGTTTGCAAAAACTTCCAATTTCAATTGCGTTGCGATAGCTTTAACTTCTTCGTAACGCAAAGTTCCAAAGAACAAATTAGTTTTTTGGGCACCGAAGGTCTCTGTTGGAAAAGAGAGGGAGTATGAAAGGGAAAGAAAGAACAGGAGTTTGGGTCGCACAATGGATTTATGATTTGGATTTAAATCCAAATCAGATTCGGTTGTATGCGGAAATTGTATCCTTGGATGCAAACGATGGGTGTTTTGCATCGAATGAATATTTTGCAAAGATCTTACGATTAAAGCGTGATACGGTATCGCGACTCATCTCTCAGTTGAAAGAGAAAGGTCTTTTAGTCCAAACCCGTTTTGATGGTAGGAAGCGGTTTTTGAAACCCGTGTTGGATACAAGAGTTTCATCCCAAAGTTCTACTGGAAAAGAGAAACAGAAGGAGAGTCTGGATAGGACGAAAGTAGGGGAGAGTTTTGGAAGCAGATCCAAGGCTGCCTTGTATGAAGGTAAGGTCTCTTGTTATACAGTACAAAAACAAAATACTGTACAATTTGATTCATTGAAAACAATAGAAGAAAAATGGAACCAGTTTCTTAAGTGGATAACAGAAACAATGTCCGAGTCAACTAGGGAATCACTTTTACAATTAAAGGGACCGGAAGAGTTGTCAGGGTTACAACGGCGGTATTGGGACCGGTGGATTGGAACCCTGAAGTCTTAGTGATTATTTGACTTGGGTGATGTCTTGGCGGAATTGGGATCTGCCACCTGGATACTCGATGATGTAGATACATTGGCAATTTTCCCAAGCAGGACTTGAAAGGAAAAAACCACCTTCTTCCGATTGGCAAGAATCTTGTTTTGGTTTGATTTTGTGGGCTGCAATCAGTCTGCCCAAGTCTTTGATTTCTGTTTCTGAGAGTTCTACGGATTCATTTTCTAACAAAATGCTTGTTAGTTTTGGGGATGTGGAGAGAAGGTTTGTTGCATTCACACAAGTAGTCCTTCGCATGGCTAGGCTACCAGATTCGATTGCTTGCGCACTCGCTTTGGCAGAGACCGCGGCATAAAATACTTCGGATCCGTCTTTTTGTTTCCATTCGGATTTCCAAGGGGTATAGGTTTGGCATGTGTAGAGAATCAAGAGAAGTAGAATGGGTAAGTATCTCATGTTTGAATTCTAATCAAGGAAGAGTCTTTGTCAATGGAAAGAGTCGAGGTCGAGGACGGGGTTTTGTTAATTTATTGTAAAATAACAGTTTTGTTTCAGATTAGGAACTGACAAAGATGAGTTTATTCAAACCGATCCCTCTTTTTTCTGGCCCCATGGTACAGTCCTTTATGGCGTCTTTTAAGTCAAAGGCTGACAAAGCCTATGGGAAAAATCTGAAAGGGGAGTGGAGATCGGTAAAAACAAAAAAAGGTGTCACTTTACTCGCAAGAGTGCATGATGTTCAGAGTCCCAAAGGGATCGTCATCTTGGTGCATGGTTGGGAAGGCAGTATTCATTCCAGCTACATCATTCGAACCACCAAACATTTTTTAGCAAAAGATTATTCTGTATATCGATTGAATTTGAGAGATCATGGAGATACCCACCATTTAAACGAAGGGATCTTTAATGGAAGTTTATTGGAAGAAACTTATGACGCGGTGCTGGAATTGGCAAAGTCAATCAAGTCCAAACTTCCCGTGTACTTGGCCGGCTTTTCCCTTGGTGGAAATTTTGTACTCCGAATGGCAGGAAGGCATAGCATGGCCAAAGCGGATCAAAAGATTCCAGGGCTCAAACATTGTTTTGCCTTTAGCCCAGCTCTAGATCCAAAACTTGCCACCATCAAAATGGACAACCATCCATTCCTTCGGAAATATTTTTTAAAATCATGGAAATCTTCTTTAGAGAAAAAAGGCCAACTCTTTCCTCATTTGTATTCCTTTCATGATTTGGATCGATACGAATCGGTGATGGATTTAACAGAAAAAATGGTGAAAGAGTTTTCTCAGTTTCGTTCTGTTGACGAATATTTTTTATCTTATACTTTGAATGACCTCTTTTTCAAAACGATCAAAGTCCCAACCACCATTTTGACTTCTATGGATGATCCGGTGATCCCTTGGAAAGAGTTCACTGAAATCCCAACCTCCGCTTACATTGATGTGGTGATTGAAGCAAAAGGTGGTCACTGCGGATTCATTGAAGACTGGAAACGATCTTCGTATTATTGGAGGATTATGGAAAAAAAGATGGGTTGATCTCTTCCCAAATTTTTTTCCAATAATTCCCCCACTTGGATTTTTCAGAAGTCCAAAATTTTTGAAAAAATAAATCTAACAATTCTCGATTAGAAAGGATGTTTAACATTTTTTTTCGATCCAAACGATCGGGTCCTTCTCCAAGTAAAATTTCGAAATCCTTTGTGATTGATTCCGAAACTTTTGACCTGTAGGATTTGTTCCCTTGTAATTGTTTGTGTTTCTTGTGGAAAATAGGATGCACAAGTGCATAAAAAATTTCTTTACCTTCCATTCGATTCTGATCATTACGTGAGAGTTCTTCTTTCAAATTGTTTGTTAGTGCTAAATTCGGTTTCCAATACGATAGATCAAAAAACGAATGAAAGGATTTTTGTTCGCGACTTGTCAAAATCACAAGAGGGATGGAGAGAGTCCAACCAATCCAAATGGGCATGGTTAAGAAAAAAAGCATAAGGGAATAGGAGTAACTGATATAAGCAGAAACAAGTCCAAGGATGGTGATTCCAAAAAAGGAAGAAACCACATAGGAGAATGGGTAACTTGATTCCGCATCACGGTTCTGCGGGCCCCAAGAAATCTTTTTGTTTAGGAATATGGACACCACAAAAATGCTATGGTAAATCATATAGATCGGAGCGATGAGAATGGAAAATAAAGTTTCAAAAAAGAAGGCTGGGAACTTTTGGAAAATTTGTCTGATCGGTAAACTCAAATAACTTAAAACTCTTGGTAAAAAGAGAAGGATTAATGATAAATATAAAAGTTTTAAATACAAGGGATCATAAATCTGAGCTTTGAAGTATTCGAACTCTTCTGGCAACATTGAGTAATTGAGGAACTTACTTTCTTCTATATAATTCCACAAACTGAGTAAAATATAACAAAGCCAGATAGGTGAATTGAGGTAAGACAAAATTCCATTTAAGATGTGGATACGATTGATGAATGGAATCTTTTTCCCAAATAAAAACCAAAAATGTTGCATGTTCCCTTGGCACCATCTTTGGTCTCGTTTCAAAACATCGATGATATTCGGAGGATTCTCTTCGTAACTTCCTTCTAGTTCATAAGCACATAAAACTTCGAATCCCGCCTTTCGCATAAGGCTTGCTTCCACTGTATCGTGGCTTAGAATTTTTCCACCGAGCCCACCATACTCCGGGAGATGAGGGAGGGCACAGTATTCCATAAACGGTTTGATGCGTAAGATGGCATTATGCCCCCAATAACTATTGACATTGATCTGCCAAAAACTAGCCCCTTTTAAGAAATAAGAACTAAATAGGTAAGAGGAAAATTCCGTTAGTTTTTGGAAAAGTGTTGTTGCGCGAAATAATTTAGAATTGGTTTGGATGATCCCTGCCTTCGGGTTACGTTGCATCATGGCAATGAGTTGTATGATAAGGTCTCCACTCATCAAACTATCAGCATCTAAGATGATCATATACTCATAACGATTGCCCCAACGACGACAAAAATCAGCGATATTACCACTTTTCCCATTAAGGTTACTTTTTCTTCTTCGGTAATGGAATTTTTGATAATTTCCAGTTGCTTCACATAACCCAAGGTAAGCGGCTTCTTCTTTGATCCATTTTTCTGGAGTTCTCGTATCACTTAAGATGAAAAAATCTAATTTAGGAAGGGAATGGTATGTTTCGAGTGATTCATAAATGACTTTGATCCTTGCAAAGATCGAAACTTCATTTTCCTCGTAGACTGGCATCACAAGAGCAACAGGAACTGATTCGATACTTTGAAAATCCAATTCATTTTCTGGGATTTTTTTTGCTCTGAATAAAGGATCCCCTTTTTTTAAGAGAGAGATCAAAAATCCAAACAGGGAAGTGGTTGCTCCATAGGATAACATGGGCAAAAGGAAAAGTAAGGTGATGAATTGGTAATACTCGGTTAACTCAACTCCACCAAAGGAGATGATTTGCGCAAATGTAGATAACCCGATGATGATTGGTATTATAAAAACAATGAAAAATAGAAAACGATGTAATTGGATCATAATAACCTAAAGATGATGAGGTAATAGAGTGCCGTCCAAGTGAATATGGAAACTATAATGAAGATGGGTTTAAACGAACTGATGATGGATTCTTTTGATTTGATTGGTTCCATTTTCCAGTCGGAATCCTTTGGAACCATGGATCCAAATTGCCAGGCCCTGTCAGGGAAGGGAAGAGGCGATTCAGTACCGATGTTATTTGCTTTTATATATTCGATCCAAAGGGGCCAATCTTTTTCCCATCGGTAAGAGATGTTTGTGTTTTGGAAAAAATGGGAAAGAGTATGCGAGATGTTATATTCATTTTGAACTCCTGATAACAAAAGGAAAGTTCGCAAACGTTCACTCAACTCAATTTGATACAAAGTATTATTTTGAAATTCCATCTCTGTATATCCAAGTTTCTGTGATTTTTTGATTTTCTTTCTCTAAATAAACATTCCAATTCGAAACTTCAATTGGTGATGTATGCCAAATTTGTAATCTCCATTGGTCAAGTTCACGTATCTTTTCGATTTTATAACGAATTTGATCTGCTGGGATCACATCATTTTTGATGATGGCTTTTAGTTCTGTTTTTGGATCTAAGGCTTTTAGGAAATCACCTGTAAAATAAAGTGTTAACATTTTTTCCTTAGGGAACAAAGGGTCTGTTCCTTTATAATAGGATGAAGTTTTTCCCAACTGATGAGTTTCTGGTGATTTTTCAATATAACTCAATCTATATTGGAATTCGTATCCTTCTTTCAAATTCGGAGGAATGTTTGGTTCCCAAAAAATAGTTACGTTGTCATCGGAATCAAGATTAGTTGTGAATTCCAATAGATATAATTCACCTTCTCCCCAATCTCCTTTGGGTTCTACCCAAACACTTGGCCTCCGATGGTATAATAATTTTTCATCTTGGTAACTTTTAAATTTACGATCCCTTTGGATGAGTCCAAAACCCTTTGGATGATTCAATTCTATACTTGTCAGTTTGGTTTTTTTGGGATTGATGAGAGGCCTCCATTCCCAATTGTCTTCACCAAGATATGTTAGGAGCCCATCAGAGTCATGGATCTCAGGATGGATATTGCCAAGGATGGGGACATTGGATTCTCCATAGAGAAACATCGAAGTGATCGGCGCAAATCCCAACCGTTTGATTTTTTTTCGTAAATAAATTTTAGCTCGTATATCAATGGTTGTGATCTCGCCAGGTGTGACAAAAAATTCATACGCACCTACTACGGATTCACTGTTCATTATGGCATAAATCAAAATAGAGGAATCATTTTTTTCGGGACGTTTGATATAGAAACTTTCAAAGATAGGAAATTCTTCTTTCCCTTCAGGGCCGGTGTTGATGGCAAGACCTCTTCCCGATAAACCATACACTTGGTCTTTGGAAAGTGCGCGGAAATAAGAAGACCCTTGGAATACTAAAAATTCCTCCAAGGTTTCCTTTTGGTTGATTGGATAATGGACTCGAAAGCCAGTGTATTGCAATTTTTTACTTAACTCAAAAAAGTCGTCTGTGAGAGGCAGGTTCCCAAAGTGAAACCGAGACGAATCATAAGGAATCTCAACTGGCTTTTCTTCGATCACTTCATAAATTCTAATCCCATTGCTATAAATATGGCCTGGATGGAAAAAATGCAATTGGTAGGGGAGAGCTAAATTTTTCCAAATGGCAACGTCTGGTTTGTATTCAATTTGCCTATAATCTTCAAAACTGATTCCATCGAGTCCCGGAATTTTATACACAGGAGTTGGAACGAATTTGGATTTCAGTTTTTGTTTTGCAATTTGGTCTGCGGCATTAAAATCAAAAATTTCAGAATTGGCGGAAATCGAAAAGAGAGTGTGAACTGTAAGATCATTTTTTTTAAAGATAACGAAGACACATAACAATATGGCAATGATGGCAAAGTATATGTTTAATTTCTTCATAAGAATGAGTCTTTGAAATGATCATGAAAGGTCATTCAAATTCTGGAATGTAGTAAAATACTTTCACTAAACATGGATTAAGCAATAGGAAAATATTTTTCAGTTGCATGATTCAATTCCTTCTATAACGTTTTCCCAACTTATGAAGTCCCATTTGAAATTGTATTGTTTCGTTTTTTTGATTTTTGTCGTAAATTTTGTGAGTTGTTTAAGTGAAGAAAAATCAGAGAAAGTATTCGGTACATCTGTCATCTCTTCCAACAAACCGCAAACGTTTAAAAAAATTGCACCTTTAACAGCCAATTCTTATGGATCTAGGAAAAATCTGTATGAACATGGATGGGCAGTAATCCCTTCAGGGAAAAAGGCAATCGACCTTTCCAAAGAAAATCTGATGAGTGCAAATGTGGCCAAAGCTATGGTCCTTGTTAAATTAAAAAAACGAAGCGAAGATTTCCCTGGAAAACTCGGGAATACCATGAATGCCGTGAAACAATGGACAAAAGAAGGGTATTCGGATGGTACGAAAAGAACAGAAGATATTTATGATGCAGGTGTCCAACTTTCGAAAGAAGAGTGGAAACTTTCTAAATCCAGCTTCAGTGAAGCTGGGAATCGATTTGTATTAGGGTATGTATTTTTAGTCCCAAGAGTGAAATCTGACTGGGATGTAATGGATAAAGAACTAAGTCGGTATGCAGATGTGCGAGATCAAAAATCTAACCAACTGAATCAATTATTTACATCGACTTTGAAAAACAATTCGAAGAATGTGATGAATTCTTGGGGAGATTCCTTTAAAAAAGCTTCCGACGAATTCACTCGAAATTACGAAGAGTCAGGTGAGAGAGACAATGCACTCCTTGCACTCGTTGATATCTTCCAAGGTTATACAATTGCCTTGAAGGAAGTTGTGATCTCACCTGTTGCCAAAACAACTGTGAACACAGGTGAACTTTTGTTAGTCAATGGAGTGTATGTTCCCCTTTCGCAAGGGATGAATTTTTCTTCTAATGCATTGGTTTCGACAGGACTTGTATTTTATTACACAACAAAATCGGGATACCGTGTTTTTTCTCCTACACTCGAAGCTGGGATGTTTAGTTCAATTGGGATACTTTCCGCTTCTGCAACATTACCAACGTATACTTCTGGAACATCGATAGCTCTCTTTAACCAAGTGACCTCTGTTGCCGCCACAACAGCGGGTGGTGCCATTGGTGCGACAGGTGGGGTAGGTTATGAAACCACTGCCTACGCAACGGGACTCACGTATGACCTAACAACTGGCACTGCCGAAGCAGGAATGTATACGATGAGTTCCGGGATCGTACTCGGTTACTCTGCACTCACCGTTTTACCTCCACAGATTTTACTCACAGCAGTGGATGGACCAATTCTCATCATGTATGATGGGCCAAGGGTTGTAATTGCGGTTGTGAAAGGAAATTATGTGGAGGAAGAAGACCTTCCCACAGGTACTGTGATCAACTTAGAAGAAGCAAAAAAGAAAGGGAAAGTTAAAATCTTATCAGATGATCCAAAGCTCATCAAAAAAGTACTCGATGCTGAGATGTCAGAACAAATGAAGCGTTCCAAAAAATTAGAGGCGCAATCGAAATGAAATTCAATCTTATACTAAAATCCATTCCATTCAGTTTATTTCTTTCTTTCCTTTTAACTTGTGCAGGTACAGATAAGAAAGCTGAAGATCCATTAAAGAATACCAAAAAACTTGTGATCGAAGGGCATAGCTCTCTCTATTATCAGGGAGCATTGCCTGTGAAAGGTACAAGCATTAAGTTTATCCCTCCGATGGAAGAAGCATCGATTACAGTTCTCGGGAGTCGTTATGATTTTGCTGCGGAACAATTTTCTAAATCAATGATCAAAGCCTCCGAATCCGTTGTGATTGTCAAAGACGGAACCAAAATGAGTTGGAAAGCTGCAGGGAATATCAATGACAAAGGAGAACAAGTTCGCAAGTTCCTAAATGAAAACGCAACAAAACCTGGACTCTTTATCATGTATGCCTCTGCTGCGGAATCATATGGGCTCATTGGATCTTCTTTTGAAAGGGGAAAACAAAGCCACCAAGCTGTGATTGCAAAATCAGTTGAGATTCGTAAAGAGTGGGATGAATGGGCTGATATGCAACTCAATCGAGAGATGCCAAAAGATACATCACCTTCTGCCAAAAAAAGATTCCAAAAGTACCAAGAGAATTTCCAAAAGGATTTTGAATCTACAGTTTATGGTTACATTGATTTGGATGATGCATTAAAAACGTCTTGGAATGAATCTTACGAAGACTTTCGAAAGGGAGGATTCTTTAACCGCAATTCTGAAATCAATGAGTTTCGATCGGCTGTTTCGGAAAGCATTTTTGGAAGTTGGAAAGAAACCATCTTCCAATATGGGAAAGATACAAAAGAAGAGTTAGGGAAAGCCAAAGGGGAAATTGAAGCAATTGCTGACAAAGATGAAGGCATTCCCACTGCGTTATTGAAATCATTTTCGAGAGCAACCAAAGCGATTTTGTATGATAGTATCATCAAACCAATTGGCAAGGTGGCTTTATTATCAGTAGGTTATGTAACTTGGAATGGACTCATTTATCCTGTTGCCTTGGGTGCGAATGCTGCGGGAACCACCATGTATGGGTTAGTGGAGACAATTACATTAACAGGGAAAGGTGTTGTGTATTTGACAGCACCCAGTATTGAACTGGTGTTAGGTTCTATCATCAATAGTACAGAAGTGATTGTCCATGAATCAGTCCAGTCTTTAGATAAGGGCGCTAAAGTCACATCTGCTATGTCTAGAAAATCATCTGCTTATTCCGTGAAGTCTGCTGCCTTTGTGACAGAGTCATCTGGTAAGTACATCCTTGCACCTATGAGTTATGTTGGAGTTACCACTGGCCAGGCGGTTTTAGGGGGAGGGCTTGCTGTCACAGGAAGTGTAGCAGGAGGGACTGTGGCAGGGGCTTCTGCTACCACGGAAGTTGTTACCTATGCGACTTCTCAAACTACATCAGCAACCGTCGGTGTCGTTGGATCTGCTGCTTCCTTTGGAACAGGAGTGGGCTATGGAGTCTACCAAGTTGGCAAAGCGATTGGTGTGCCTTCAGGTGTCGCTGTTGGAACGGGCATTGTTCTCAGTTATGAGTTTATGGCACAAATCTCAGCACATTCGATTTTAGCAGCGGCAGATTGTACGTATTTAGTGTTATCCCTTGAAGGTGGTAAATGGGTTGTTTATGGTGTGAAAGATAATTCTAAAAAAGCATCACGATTGTTGTCCGGCGCTGTCATTGATTTAGACCAAGTTAGAAAAGAAGGTGGGACGATTGTAAAAGTGCCAATGGAACCTGGTGAAGTAGAAAAAATACTAGGTAAAAAAAAGAAAAAGTAAACGATAGGTGAATGCCAAAAGGTCTCAGCAAAATCCTAATCATTGAAGATTCTGACCTACAACGGAAACTCCTCAGTCGGTGGGTTTCCAAAAATGGTTATATCGCTATTGAAGCAGAATCTATTTCTATTGCACGGGAAAAAATACTCAGTGAGCCGATCGATGTTGTGTTACTTGATTGGGAATTACCTGATGGTAATGGTATCGATTTAATATCTGATATTCTATCTACATCTCCCGTGGGTTGGCTTCCAATCATTATGGTCACAGGCCATACAGAACCTGAATATTTTAAAATAGCAATAGAGGCAGGGGCCACTGATTATATCACGAAACCTGCCAAAGAAATCGAATTACTCGCAAGAATTTTTGGTGCCTTACGAATCAAGGCTTTACATGACCAATTGCGGGAAACCGCGATCAGAGATGTAATGACAGGTCTATATAATCGGCGTTATATGGAAGAGCGTATCGAGCAAGAATTCCAACGTTGTAAGAGGCATAATAGCCTTTTGTCAATGGCAATGATCGATATTGATAAATTTAAGAATGTCAATGACACATATGGGCATGAAATTGGTGACCAAGTGATCAAACAATTAGCCCATGAATTAAAAACAAGTTTTCGAAAATCAGATATCATTTCTCGGTTTGGTGGGGAAGAATTTGTCATCCTCTTCCCTGAAACAGGCATTGCCGATGCGACAAGAGTTTTAGACCGAGTGAGAGAGAATGTTTCCAAAATTGAGATGAAAACAAATTCGGATCAGATGTTTCATTTTACATTTAGTGGTGGAGTTGCTGGTGGAGATTTAACTGAGATTCAATCCAATCAAGAATTGCTGAAAATTGCTGATAAAAATTTATACGAAGCAAAGTCTTCTGGTCGCAATAAAATCGTAAGCTAGAAGTATTAGATTATCCACTTGAACATTCATCATTCGTTTTACCAATTAACTCCAGACACAATTTTAAATGCTGTTGAATCTCTTGGTTATGAAACTACGGGAAGGTATTTTGTTTTAAACAGTATTGAGAATCGAGTTTACGATATCGAAACCGCAAAAGCTGGTAGAATCGTTGTTAAATTCTATCGACCAGGAAAATGGAATTATAACCAAATCCTAGAAGAGCATGCATTCTTAAAAGAGTTAATAGACGAAGAGATCCCCGTATTAGCTCCCATCGTTATTGATGGAAAAACGCTCTTCGAATGGGAAGGAATTTATTTTGCCATTTGGCCTTTACGAAACGGAAGGATTGTCGAAGAAATCCAATCAAGTGATTTGGAACGAGTAGGTGCCTTATTGGGAAGGATCCATTCCATTGGAAAAAGGAGTCAGATCAAAAGTAGACCATCACTCGATATCCCAAGTTATGGTCTTTCTTCTCTACAGTATATATTGGATCAAAATCTAATCACCAATTCAGCGTTAGCGGAACGATACGAAAAAAATGCACGGAATGCCTTTGCAATATTTGAATCACTCACAAACGAATACCAAATTCCTTCCCAAAGGATTCACGGCGATTGCCATAAGGGGAATTTATTAATTTCAAGTGATGGTTTTAGCATTTTAGATTTTGATGATTTTTTGCACGGACCAATTGTGCAAGATTTTTGGATGTTACTTCCGTTTGGTGAGGCTGAACGGAAACATGAGTTCTTTGATTTTTTTGCTGGTTACTGTATGTTTGCAGACTTTGATGAAAACTGGCTCAAACTCATTGAGCCTTTACGGATCATACGTTTTATCCATTATGCAGCATGGATTGGAAAACGTTGGGAAGATCCTTCGTTTCCCTCTCTCTTCCCTCATTTTGGAACGGAAGAATATTGGCTAAAAGAAACATTAGATTTAGAGAATGCAAATCGTGATTTAGATGATGCCAATACTTTACCTTCTCCATCGAAAGAAAACAACGAACCGGAAATGACCAATAAAGATTTTTTTTGGGATTGGGATAACTAAGGTTTAGAGAAGGTGGGATAGTGCCACAGCCAAGGCATGAGAAACATTCAACGAATCGATTTTATTTTGCATGGGAATATAACCAATCAAATCCGATGTTTCCAAAATATGATCTTCAATCCCATTGGCCTCATTTCCTATGATGAGGACCAGGTTGTTTGGTTTTCCGAGGGCTTGGATCATTTTGGTTTTAGATACCAATTGAGGGTCTTCTTTCGGAAGTGCTAGTGATATCAGGTTTCCTCCATTTTCTTTGAATCCTATTAACGCTGTGGAAAGATTTGTCACTTTGGCTAACTGCAATTGGAAAATGGCACCCATGGAAACTCTCACGGATCTCCGGAGATAGGGTGATGCTGATTGGGAATCAAAGAGGATGGACTGAATGCCAAAGGCAGCCGCATTGCGTAGAATGGAGCCGATATTCTCGCTATCTACTATCGAATTGATGATGAGAATGGGAAATTGTAAATCCTTAACCTCTACCCACCTTTGTTTGCCTACCGCCATAAATCCTTGGTGGACATGAAATCCAATCGTTTCTTCAAAGATTGATTTATCCGCCACAAAACAATGATTAGGATCAATTAACTTTTTATCGATGAGGTCTTTATGTTTAAGCCAATATTTTTCTGTGCAAAATACTGATTTTACTTCAATATCTGACTTTAACAAACGGACTGCCGTTTTCTCATGATCGGCAATGAAATATTCCGAAGGTGATTCTTTCGATTTAAGAAGGTGGTAATCTCTCAGTCTCTCGTCATGTGGGGAAAGGATTTTTTGCATGAGTTAATTTTTGATCTTTTATGTTTTTACGGAAACACAGCTTCCCCGCGATGTTATGCGATGTCTGGTCTTAATCCGAATTTTGCAGCTACTTCATTGACTCTAGTATCAAAACTATGAAATGCAAAGTTTGATGAATGCATAACATCTTTTAAGAAAATTGCAGTTGCAACATGAATTCCATCTAAAGACCTACAATCTGCAATTTCCTTCTTTAATTCTATTATAGATTGAATATTCTCGTCAATTTTCATTAGGGAACATTCAGAAAGAAATTCTTTTAGAAGTTTTTCATGCTTTGAAAGCCATTGCGCAGAAAGGTTCTTTTTGTTATTTTTAAAGAATCTTCTTAAAACGAGCGTCGCTTCTATTAGGGTAAGGATAGAACTCACTTTTTCGCTAGGTGCATTCCAAATTTTTACTGCTTTATCGTTAAAATGATCCCCTAGAATGATAGAAAGTATAATGCTAGTTTCAATATAATAGATCATCTATATTAAAACTTATCTTCTTTTGAATCTTGGTATAAGGTCCACCAATCAACTTGTTTTTTATAATTTAGGTTTTGTTTTTGAATTTTACTAATTTGTGTGGATTTTCGTTTAGCAGGAATTAATTTTCCTTCGCTTGCAAGTTGATTCAGAATTTTTTGTACATTATTGTCGGAGTTTTCTTTTCCCGGATATTTGAGTTCAGCAACAACTCTGTTGTGCTCTGTAATTAGCACATTTTCACCATTTTTAACTAATTCGATATATTGGCTTAGATGAGATTTTAATTCGCGTATTCCGACCAATATCATAATTCAAAATTGTGACCATTGTGACCTCTTTTGTCAATTGATTTTCCTTTAGAAATTGTCTTTCTTTGTTGTCTTAATTTAGGAATTTTCATTTTTAACGTTAACTTTGCAAGATGTTCGAATCACATCCTATTTTTCACAATCTCATATTCATTTTGGACAAATCCATTGGGAAAGGTTTGTGTTTTTCTGTGTTTCAATTCAATCATTTGATCGGTAACACCAAAGAGAGAAATCCCACTTCCAAGTAGAATGGGAATTTGTGTGATTGTGATTTCATCCAATAGGGATTCTTTCAGAAATGACTGAATTAGTTTCCCACCATCCACATAGACATTTTGATACGCCTTTGTTTTGAGATAAGAGATTAGTTCCCTGATCGGGCGAGTAAAGATAGAAATATCATGTTTAGTTTCGATTTGGTAGTTCGGATTGTTTGATACCACGATGACAGGGACATTTTCGAACGGATAGGGTTCAAACTGTAAAACGGTTTCAAAGGTGATTCTACCCATCACGATGCAATCAATAGACTCCATAAACGACGTATACCCAAAATCTTCATTTTCCAGATGGTATTTTTCTGCATGAAGCCAGTCGACAGAACCATCCTTTTTTGCAATAAATCCATCCAGGCTACTTGCAATATATGCTTTCAATGATAACATATTTCTACAGTGTAGAAATATTCAGAAAATGAAAGAAAAAATCACAAATCATGCCTTAAGAATGCTAAAAAAAGACGGATTAAAATCCTTCAGTATGCGTAAACTCGCTGAAAATCTATCAATCGATCCGATGACAATTTATTATTACTTTAAAAATAAAGACCATCTTATGGCGGAGCTTGTGGAAGTAGTATTTCGAAAATTTCATGAAGGCTTAAGATTGGATGAAGGGATTGGAAAACAGGAGGAAAAATTGAAAACAGCCCTCATCGAATATCGTTCCTTTTTTATTCAATACATCGACTTGTCTTTGTATCTAATCCAAAGTCCAAACCAAGAATATCCTGCTGTGAAAAATTTGAATGATTTGTTTTTGGATTTGATCCTAGCCTTAAACCCTTGCGAAAATCCTGAACTCACTCGAGATATACTCATCGATTTCATCCATGGGAATGCACTTTCTGCATCGAATCATGTACGGAAAAGAGCAAGTGTTAGCACTAACCAATTTCTCCTAGGACAATTTCGAAAATCATTGAATCTATTATGCAGCCGTTTGTTTTATAACACTCGTTTGACCTAAACAGGGTTAGTTCCTTCTTTAGTGGATCTACTAGATTGGAATCATTCTGAAATAGACGATAATATCCTATCTATATTTAAAATGAGTTGCGTTTCGTATCTTTTAGATTTTCTATACAAATACTCGTTATCCTTTCTTATTACATGAATTTAGATCCAAGAACTGTTGTTTTTATCAATATTGTCGGATGTCTTTTGATGTCTGCTGGACTGTGGTTTGCGTCGGGTTATTATTTCAAAAAACTCAGGATGGTGAAGGCATGGTCCCTTGCGACATTATTGCAAGGTTTTGGATGGATTGTCATGGGAGCATTGCGCGGTCAAATCCCTGATTGGATTTCTATTAGCTTTGGTAATACATTTATTTTCTTATCCATTTTGTCTTACGATGTCATCATCGTGAATTTATTCGGGAAAAAATCAAATTGGAAAATCGGAGTTTTTTTTGCAGTCGTATTGTTTGTTACACTTGCATTCTACCAGGTTTCAACCTTCCCACAACAGTATCGAATATCGATTCTATCCTTATTTCCAAGCATACAATTCCTTCTCACAGCAAAAACGATCTTCGTTGAAAATCGCAAACAACGCCTAACAGGGAACTTTATATTCTATTTATTTCTCTTCAGTGGTTTATTCCTTTTTGGTCGATCCCTAGTTTATACATTTACGGATGTCGCAAGTACTCAAATTGCTTTTGGGAAAGGGCCAATCCAAGACATTACCTATTTATTTTTTTATGTGATTTCTGTGCTTTTGACATTCGGATTTTTATTAATGTGCATTGATATCTTTATCAAAGGCCAAATCCAAGATGAAGAAAAGTACAAGTCGCTTGCCGAAAATTCAACTGATATCATTTGGGTATGGAATTTTGATTTAGAAAAATTCACATATGTGAGTCCATCCATTGCTCAAGTTGCTGGGTATTCAATCAAGGAAGCATCTAATATCCACATTTCTGACACGTTTACGAAGGATACTTATTTGCAATTTAAGGAATTATTGATTCCTCGTATGATCGATTTTCGGAATTCAAATATGAAGATCCCATATGCCTACGAACTGGAACAATTGCGAAAAGATGGTTCTACAATTTGGATTGAAGCCAATACTGTCTTCCAAAAGAACCAAAATTCAGAAATAGAATTACTCGGTGTCTCTCGTGATATTGATGGTAGAAAAAAATCAGAGCGGGAGATGAACCGATATTTTAAAGAATTACAATTGTTAAACTATACAAAGGATAAATTTTTTTCAATCATATCTCATGATCTAAAAGGTCCCATTGGTGGTATGAATACATTCATTGGCATGATCTTGGAAGATATGGAGACCAGGTCTCCAAAACGAATGCGAAATGACCTTAATATTTTATATCAATCTTCAGGTGAAGTGTATGCTTTGCTTGAAAATTTATTAACATGGGCAAGGTCTCAGACCAATGAGATTACTTTTTTACCAGAAAATGTATCTGTGAAAACAGTTGTGGATACTGTTATTTCCTACTTTACATTTATGACTGAGAATAAAGGGATTCGGATTCAAAATTTAATCGATAATGATATTTTTGTTTTTGCTGATGAGAATATGTTAGAAACAATCTTAAGAAATTTAGTTTCCAATGCGATCAAATACTCTCATGTAGGTGGACAGGTAAAAATTTCAGCGGAACCAATTGATGGAAATGTTTCCATTCAAGTAGAAGATTTTGGAACAGGAATTACCGATGAAATTCGAAGTACGTTTTTTCAAATTGATGCAAAACAAAAGAGTATGCCTGGAACCTTAGGGGAAAGAGGTACTACACTTGGTTTAATCCTTTGTAAGGAATTTATCGAAAAAAATCATGGGAAAATTTTTGTTCAAAGTGAAGTGGGGAAGGGATCTAAATTTTTCATCACTCTTCCCAAAGGCAAATAAGGTTTATTCCGCAATCACTTTTGTTCCGTTCGTAATCCCATCACCAGGATACAAAATAATAGATTCTCCTTCATTCAATCCATCTTTGATGAGACTCATCCCTTCACTTTGATGTTCTACGTTGACAAATCGTAATTTTGCTTTTTTCTTCTCAACCGTATAAACAGCCCATTTCTCATCTTGCCTGAAGAGTGCGGAACTTGGAATGAGAATCGAGTTTGGTTTTTCGAAGAGAATGATTTTGCATTCTAACTCATATCCATCGCCCATTCCTGTTGGGGGATCAAATGCGATCGAAATTGGAACTCTTTGTTCTTCCACTCCAAGCGAAGATATCTTGGTGATGGCTGCAGGTTCTATGATGGCGATTTTCCCTTTAAGAATTTGTTCTCCAAATCCAGAAATATTGACAAGGTCTCCAAGTGTAAGGTCTGGCATGTCTTCTGTTAAGATATATGCAACGATTTCCAGTTTGGAAAGATCACCGTAATCTAAGATTCGTTCTCCCATGGCAACGGGGCCTGCACTTTCTCGGTATACTTTTAAGATTTGGCCATTGGTAGAAGCTTTCACTGTTTTGACAATGTCCCAATCCACTGTGAGAAGGGTCATGCCCTTCTTCACTTGGTCACCTGCATGGAGCTCGACTCTACGCATGACTCCATTCACTGGCGAATAGGCAGTATATAATTCTTGGATCTTGGATTTCCCTTGGACGGAGAGGATTTGTTGGTACGTTCCTTTTGTTACTAAAGAAATTTCAACTGGTTTGGGGCTTTTTCGTAAGATCAGGAAAGAGAAACCAATCAGCAAAAAAACTCCAATTCCGATTTTGGCATTTTTTGATTTTAATAGTTCTACGAAATCCATTTTAAACATATTATTCCCTAACCTTTAAAACACTTAATAAATCCATGGTTTTCAATTTCCTAAATACAATCAAATAGCTAATGCCCGCAGTGATTAACGCAAGTAGGATTGAATAATAATATGTGGAAGGGTAAATGGTTGCGGGAATTTTGAATCCTTCTGTTTCATTACTATTTAATATTAAATTTGCTACTTGGTATCCGAAAATACATCCAATGGGAATGGCACATAAAATTTGCCATGATAATTCCCAAGCAATGATGGCAAAAACTTCTTTTAAGGAGAATCCTAAAATTCGCAGACTCCCTAATTCGTATATCCTTTCAGAAAGAGTTATCATCGCTGTATTGTAAATCACCCCAATGGAAATGATAACAGTAAAAATTAATATAAATACAGAAGTAGATTGTAAAGATCTCTGCATCACTTCCTGGAATCCTTTTAGGATAGCAGTTTTCGAAAAAAGACCAATCACCAATGGATCATCTTTAAATTCTTTGATTAACTCTATGTCTTTATTTGGATCCGTTTTTAATAAGGCAATGTTGATGAGATTCCCTTCCTCTAAGATCCGATTTAAATTCTCTTTATTTATGAATACACCTTGTCCTAAGATTTCATTTGCCAAGGAAGTTACTTGAACAGCAAATTTCTTTTTTTCTCCATCGAGTGTTTCGATTTGTATTGTTTCACCAATCTTGATGTTCATACGTTTGGCTAAATCTTGGTTTACCATGATTCCAGAAATTGGAATTTGAATCGGTTTTAAATCTTTCCCGAGAATTTTTCTTAACTCTGAATCTTCGGGAAGTCCTGTGAGTACTATATCTTTATTGTTTCTATCTTTTGTCAGCTTGATCGGAATCGATCTTTGTCCTTCAGCCACGAACACTCCATCCATCTCTTTCAGTTCGAATAAAACAGATTCTGGGATCGGATTACGAAATGTTAATGTGAGTGACTCACGTTGGATGATATTAAACTGCAAATCTAACAGAGAACCAACTGTATCTTGGATAAAGTTTCCAATGATCATGATCATAATCGATGTGGATAATCCAAGGATGGTTAATAGTGTTCGCATGGGTCTTTTGAATAAGTTGCGGAGAACCATTCTTTGGATGGTTTGCAAATCGGTGATCCATGATTCCCAAAATGCGATGGAATATTTTCCGGGTGGGGCAGGGCGCATCGCTTGCGCTGGGTCTAATTTGATAATACCGAATAGGGAAAATAGAGTCCCGATCCCACCAATTAAAATTCCAAAGAATAAAGTAAATAATACCAAGAGAGGAGGGAATATAGGGATCAAATGGGGGAATTTATAAAATTCTCCATATAAATTTGTCATCGCATTTCCAAGAAGATAACCAATGAAAATTCCAAGCAAACTGCTAATGGATGTGATAAAAGTAATTAACTTGAGATAATGGAAAACAATTTGTAAGGAAGTGTATCCTAATGCTCGTAAGGTTGCAATTTGTTCTCTTTCTTTTGTGATGAGTCGATTCGAGATGATGTGTAATAAAAATGCAGCGATGGCAAGAAAAATTCCAGGAAGGAAAACTGCTGTTGTCCTTAGTTGTCTAAATTCATCATTCAAAAACGATTCTGAAGGCAAAAATTTCCGTTCTTTTGCACCCAGGCCACCGTATTCTTCGAGGAGTAAGTCTAAGTCGTGTAATGTTCTCTTCCTATCTAACGGGTCTTTGGTGAGTTGGAAAATCACCTGATTGAAGGAGGATTCAAAATTAAAATTGGCCTCGATTGCCTCTCGTTTCATCCAGAAGATACCAAAATGTTTGTCATCAGGGAGTGGATTCCCTGGCCGAAAGACATAGACATATTCTGGAGAAAGTCCAATCCCTGTGACAGTGAGAAGGACACGTTTTCCTCCAATGATCGTGGATAATTCTGCTCCAGGTTCTAAGTCATTTGCTTTGGCGAAACTTTCGCTGATGACCACTTCTTGGTTTTGTTTCGGTAGTGATCCTTTTGTTAAATAGATGGTATTGATGTGATCGGTTAAGGACAAAAGTTGAGCTGCTGATGGATACACCTCAGTCGGGAAATCGAGAACAATCTCTTTTGAAATCCTTGTTTCGAAACTAGTAATGCCAGGTAATGCCGCAATTTTTCGTTCTATAAAATTGGGAGCACGGTTTAAATATACAAATCCATCACATAAACTTTGTTTGCTGTAGAATTGTTCCTTTGCTTGTAATAAAGAAATATAAGATGACCATGATGCTGAGAAATAACTGAGTCCTGCTGCGATGACGAGTCCAACAGTAAGTCCTTGTAAGGAGATCGATTTTAGATCTCGTAATAGTTTTAAATTGAGAGTTGAGCCGATCACCAACTCACCTCTGAAACTGATTTTTTGTGTTTGTTTTTAGCATCAGAAACAATCGTTCCATCTTTCACGAGTATGATTCTGTCTGCAATTTGAGCAATCGATTCATTATGAGTGATCACAATGGTTGTCGTTCCTAAGTCTTTGTTGATCCCAGTGATTGCTTCTAAAACAATCCTTCCTGTTTTAAAATCTAAGGCTCCTGTTGGTTCATCACATAACAAAAGTTCGGGTCGTTTAGCAATGGCACGTGCGATCGCAACACGTTGTTGTTCCCCACCAGAGAGTTGAGCTGGGAAGTGATCTTTTCTTTCTGCCAATTTTACGAGACTGAGAGCATCAATTGGTGACATTGAATTCTTGGATAAATCTGTCACAAGTCTTACGTTTTCTTCTGCCGTCAAACTTGGGATTAAATTATAGAACTGAAATACAAAGCCAACATTGTTCCTTCTGTAGAGCGTGAGACCTTCATCTGACTCGAGAGCTAATGTGTTCCCATGAAACAACACTTCCCCTGTTGTTGCCGTATCCAATCCACCTAAAATATTAAGAAGAGTGGACTTGCCAGAGCCTGAGGCACCTAACATCACAACCAGTTCCCCTTCAAAAAAATCTAAATTGACGGAATGAAGAGCAACGAGAGGCACCTCACCCACTTGGTACGTTTTTCCGAGGTTCTTGGTTTGGAGAAGCGGCGAAGGGTGTTTCATCTAATCTTTCCAGTAATCTTATAGATTGTCAATATGTACAGTTTATACTTTTGGAACAATCCTGTGAACAGAAAAAACGGATGGTTGTATGTGTGGGGACGTTGATACTTATCAATCCGAAGAGGTGATTTCGACGGTTTTTATGTTTGATACATGACCAGAAACGATTTGAATCTCCTTTTTTGTGACCCCGTAATGCTTTGCTAAAAGACCAACTAATTCCTGATTGGCTTTGCCTTTGATCGGTAATGATTTTAATTTTGCAATGCACTCCGTCTCGGATATAAATTCCAAACCTTGCATCTTTTGATTTGCCTTCACTTTGACAGAAATCTTCATTTTTGAAAACTTGCGATCCGTTATTATTTCAAGTTTTTAAGAATCGATGGAAACAATCAAAGTAAAATTATAAAGTGTTGTGAATTAGACAAAGAGTTATGATCAATGACAAAAAATATAATGAAGATCAATCACACTCCGAAATCAAATGAATCAAAAAAGATTTTAGAATCGTACAGCATTTTCAGCACCTAATATCGATTAGGAAGTAAAATCCATCTCTAAAATTCGACAAAACCGACTCGTTTACTGTCGAATTTGTCGAAATTGTCGAATTTTTACACCAAATACAGCAGAGGGATTCAATTCACATGGATTGAATTTCTAGGGGTGCTGCATTGGTTCCAAACGATTTGATCATGGGAATTCGTGTCTGAAATTGGAATACTACTGAGAATCGGTTCTTTCGTTTGGTACGGGTTAGAACTTTTCTTTTTTTTCTTTTGTTCCATAGGGAAACTGAATGTTTCAAAAGGAGGAATAAACGTTCTTAAATAATAAGGCATAGACTTTCGTTTATGGATCCAGTGCAACATGCAAATGACGCGATGGAATAATTCAGAATTGAGTTCTGTTTCAGGGAATCTGCGATAAATCCTCTTCATGAGGCGTTTGCTCATTTTGTGGTTTGGTTCGGATACAAATCCAAAGGAAGACAAATCCCAATCTAGTTTATCCAGTTCTTGCCCATGTTCAGGTGATTCTTCTCGTCCGCAGTATCCAAAGTATGCGACACCATCTCCTTTTATTTTCTCCATCCATAGCTTATTTGGCTTCCTTCTAGGACCATTTTCTTTCGGCCGATTGAACAATGATTTTGCTAATTCTTCTCTTAGTATCCTTTTAAAGTTTCTCACTTCTCCTTTCGGGATTAAAACATAACCATGGAGGTGAGGATTGTATTGCCCATCGATTCCATTGCCTTCAAAGGTCATGATTGGTATTTCTAATCCTTTCATTTTATATCTGTAGATTTTTGAATTCATATAATATAAGGTTCTATCAAGAGCCACTTTTAATTCCTTCATATCCGCTACTTTATCACCTCTCTTTACTGTGAATGCATATCCCATGTATCCTATCTTGCTATATACCTCATGGTTTTTCTTATTGTACTTCTTAAGACAATTCCAAGTGACTCTGCTCGTAACTCGTTTAACATGTCTTATGTTCATCGATTCTTTTCCGTACTCTCTTTGAAGTTTACCCCATCTTCTTTCACAGATATTGACTATCCTGTTCCTCTTAAACCTTTCTTCCGCCAATTCCTGTAGACATAGCTCGACCATATACGGCCCTCCCGCTTTAAAAATTTCGAAAGTCCGACAAAAGCTCCCGGAGGATTATAAGTCATCGCACTTTCTGGGGTTTTCAAAAGGAGGGCTTTTAGGTCGCCAAGTGATCGCCTTGACTAAATTCTATAAAAAAATCGAATATCGGAGAACCGATATCGCATATTTATTGATTTTTTTTACTTTTGCTGTACGAAAAATTTTTTAAGAATCTGATATTTTTAAGTTCATAAAACAGGGTCTTAAAAATGCGGTAATTGATATTATTATAATAAACTTATGTAATTTGATTCCATACTGCTGCATTTGATGCATTTTGAATCGGATTTGATAGGATGGATTTTTTTATTTCCGGGGTTCTTCCGAGTATATACTCGGATAAACCCCCATTTACGCTAACGCATATTATGTGCTGCAATTGCTGCAACTACAATAGATCTCCTGAAAGGGAATCAGGGAATCTGAAAAGAGAAGGTCTCTCTAAGTGATAGGATCCTTAATTTCTTCAACATTTTCTGAAGTGGAGGTTTTCATTTCATGTACTGCCTGACTTAGCATCTCTTTCAGGCGAATGGATTTTTGCTTCTCCATTTTAACCTCTTCAAGAGCTTGTTTGAATTTTGGATCATTCTTGGACCATTGGGTAATGATCGTATGATTCCTTTTTATTATCAATGCAGCCTCACGATAGCTTTTCCCTTCACTTATAAAGTGCAGAGCATTCTGTTTTTCGGCTGATAGTTCAGGGAAAAGGATCTGGAAGCTATCTTTTCTTTTATGCAATGCCTGGATAATCATCA